>DATJRE010000025.1:0-7775 GCA_035505095.1 Bryobacteraceae bacterium
CAACGCGCGAAAAGTCAGCTTATAAAGGGCCATCCGCCACCTGTGTGGGTTGTGCCGGCTGTGGATTGTACCGGTGGGTCGATTGTCCCGGCGCGCCTCACGCGGTTTTCTCTTTGTCGGGAGGGCCCAGCGCGACGGCAGCCTCGGACGTGAGCATCAGGAAAGTAAACGTCTCCTGCAGGTACAGGCGGACCACGGCATCGGTGTGGTTGGAATAGCCGATGGAGACGTCCTGCCCGATGTGCAGCTCGAAATCGCCGCCGCGGGTGGTCAACACGAAAGCGCCGGCAATGGCGGGCGCCCATATGATCTGATCGTTGACCAGCCGCTTAACGTGCTCCAGGACCGGATATCCGTGGTCGCTGGTCTCCGCCAGCGCGGTATAGGCTTCGGCGCCCAGCAGCACGGAGTAGGGCCCGTTGACACCGACCAGACGCAACTGGCTTAAGCCTTGGGCAATCGCTTCGGGGTACTGGCGCACGTCGGCGGGGAGGGTCCTGGCCGGATTGCTGGTCCCCTGACGGATGCCTTCAATGCCCGCGGCGGCATACCCGTCAAAGATGGCGCCATCCTCGGCAAAGGCGATCTGCCGGGCGGCATCTTTGGCCGGCTGCCAGTCCGCATCGTTGGCGCCGCGCTCCACGTCGTCGATGGCCCCGCGATCCAGCTCGAACGGTACGCGCAATTCCACCAGCGCCTTCACCTCGCGCTGCCTGGCGACAATACCTTCCCCCGGAGCGGCGATGGTCTGGACGTGGCCGGTAGCCACGGCGGAGAGGCCGGTGCCGCCCGGCCCTTTGACGTCGACCACCCGCCGTCCGGCCAGGTAGCGCTTGAGCGTGCGCGAGATTTCCTCTTCGATCTGAGACCATGCCGAATCGGAAATGGGAGCAAGTTCGCGATAGAGATTATTCATGTCGGATGTCTCCTTTGAGGGAACCGATGCCGAGCGAGCCGGCCGCCGCCGGCGCGGGCGAGGCGGGGGAATTGGCAACCGCGGACTGATCTTCGGTCAGATTGTCCAGGAACGTCGTGGATGGCACGAAGAAAAGGTTTCCGGTGACGGCGCGGCTGAAGTCGAGCAGCCGGTCATAGTTGCCGGGAGGGCGGCCAACGAACATGTTCTCGAGCATCTGTTCGATGGTGCGAGGCGAACGGCTATAGCCGATGAAATAGGTGCCAAATTCGCCGTGGGAGGGCCGGCCAAACGGCATGTTGTCGCGCAGGATCTTGATCTCCCTGCCGTCTTCCACGATGGTGGTGAGGGCGTTGTGCGCGGAGGTTGGCTTCACCGAATCGTCCAGTTCGATGTCGGATAGCTTGGTGCGGCCGATGATGCGTTCCTGCGCCTCTGTGGAGAGCGCATTCCAGGCGGCAAGATCGTGGAGATACTTCTGCACGATGACGTAGCTGCCGCCGGCGAAGGCAGGATCTTCTTCGCCAACTAGGGCGGCGTCGATCACGGCCGCCCCGCGGGGATTCTCCGTGCCGTCCACGAAACCCATCAGATCGCGGGCGTCGAAGTACCGGAAGCCCTGCACTTCGTCCACCGGCGAAACCGCATTTCCGAGACGGGCCATAAACTGAGTGGCTAGCTCAAAACACAGATCCATACGGTCGGCGCGGATGTGGAACAGCAAGTCGCCCGGCGTGGACACCGCATGGCGCGCTCCGGCGCGAATCTCGCGGAAGGGATGCAGCTCGGCCGGCCGCGGTGAGCCAAAAAGACGGTCCCACGCGTCCGACCCAAATCCCATCACGCAGCAAAGGCCTGCTTTGAGGTCGCGAAATTCCACTGCGCGCACCAGCGCCGCGAGGTCCGCGCAGAACGAGCGGAGAGTGGCGCGGCTCTCAGACCCTGGACGGATTGTCACCACCAGGAATATCGCGGCGCGGCTCAGCGGCGCCGCTACCGGCTGCGGGAGGGCAGGCAAACCACCTGCCGCTTTGGGCGCGCTCATCGGATCGGGCTCCATCGAGTGTCATCCCTGGCGGCGTGCAAGGTTCAGACCGCAAGGGTAGCATAATCCGCCGGCGAACGTCCAACCAGGTCTGCGCGTGGTTGCGCGTGGTACTGCGGCTGCGCGTGGTTGCCTAAACTCGCAGCACGGCAGCGCCTTTGACGGCATCGTGCTTAAGGGCCTGCAAGGCGCGGTTGGCGTCGGCCAGGGGGAACTCCTGCACCTGGGTGCGGATGGGGATTTCGGCTGCAAGGCGCAGGAAATCCTCGCCATCCTGGCGGGTGTTGTTGGCCACGCTGCGCACCACGCGTTCCCAATATAAGAGGTTGTAGTCCATCTGGGGGATGGGACTCATGTGAATGCCGCCCAGGGCGACCGTGCCGCCGCGCTTCAAGGTGCGCAGGGCGGCGATCACCAGTTCGCCGGCGGGGGCAAAGATCAGGGCGGCATCCAGCGGCACCGGGGTCTGGTCGAAGGAGTCGCCGGCCCAGGCGGCGCCCAGTTCGAGCGCCAGCGAACGGTGGCGCTGGTCGCGCGAGAAGGCGAAGACCTGGATGTCCCAGTAGCGCGCCACCTGAATGGCCACGTGGGCGGCAGCGCCAAAGCCGTACATGCCCAGAGCGCCGCCGTGCTGGATGCCGGAGATCCGCAGCGTGCGGAAGCCGATGATGCCGGCGCAGAGCAGCGGGGCGAGGTGCACGTCGGGGGCGGTTTCCGGCAGGGCGTACACGAAATCCTGATGCGCGGCCACGTACTCGGCGTAGCCGCCATCCACCGTCCAGCCGGTGAAGACAGCCTTCTCGCAGAGGTTTTCGCGGCCGCTGCGGCAGAACTGGCACACGCCGTCGGTATGGTGCAGCCAGGCTACCCCCACGCGCGCTCCTGTGGCGAACCGGGTGGCCTGGGGGCCGCACCGCTCCACCACGCCCACCACCTGGTGGCCGGGCGTAATGGGGGACTTCCGCGGTTCCAGTTCGCCCTCCACCACGTGCAGGTCGGTGCGGCAGACGCCACAGGACTCCACCCGGACCAACAGCTCGCCGGGGCCGATCGAGGGTTCGGGAGCATCGCCAAAGTGGAGCGGGCTGGTTTCGATGGGAGCGGGATGCGCCAGGGTGCAAGCCTTCATAACCACATTCTCGCTCCGCGGAGTACTCCCTTACCGTGGGGAGCGCTACAATCGTGAACGAATCCAATATCATGGCAAAAAGGCTCATGCTCGTGGTTGTGGGCGCCGGCATCGGCTCACTGGCCGGGCTGGTGGTGGCGTTTTTGGGAGCCGGGAATGCGGCGCTGATCGGCGGCGCGGTGGTAGGCGCTATCGTCCCGCTGCTGGTGCTGGGTGCGCCGGGGAAGTAGTGGCGGCCCATAGTACCGAATCGAAAAAAAACCTTGCGGTCAGGCGTAGTCTCACAGTAGAGTCCCATAAGGGAGGGGATGTTTCATGCCTTTTTGTGCAACGTGCGGGGCACCGGTGGAAGGTCGCTTTTGCGCCAAGTGCGGTGGCGCGGTAGCGGGGGGTCCGGTATCGTCCGGATCGGGTGTGCCGGCAGCCGGCGGTCTCACGGAGAACACCGCCGCGGCCCTGTGTTATGTGCTGACGTTTGTGACCGGGATCATTTTTCTGGTACTGGAGCCGTACAACAAAAACCCGACGGTGCGTTTCCACGCGTTCCAGGCCATTTTCATGGGTGTGGGGATTATCGTTTTCGACGTGGCGCTTTCGTTGATTGTGTCCATTCTTCACCTTTACGCCCTGGGGTTTTTGTTCTCGCTAGTGGGGCTGGCGTTCTTCGTCCTGTGGATCTATATGATCATCTCGGCGTACCAGGGCAAGACGGTGGTGCTGCCGGTGGTCGGGGCGCTGGCGCAGCAACAGAAATAAGCGGCCTTGGGTTTACCAGAACGCGCGCTGGGTGGCGCAGGCCGGGCGGTTGGCCGTACGGCTGTTCGCCGGCCACCGGGGCGTGATTCTGCGGACACAACTGGGCGTGTCTTTCCACGAGTTTACGGGTAAACAATCGGGCCTCCGGCGCGTCTCAATAGTGTGAGGAGCATTGGCGCGCTGGCGATGGTCTGGGGAGTGCTGGGTGTACCCGCGTTGGCGCAGGCTCCCATCATCGGCGATATCAACTTCTACGGCCTGCGTAAGGTGACTCCGGAGAAGATCCTCCACGCTCTCAAACTGCATGCGGGCGACCCGCTGCCTGGGTCCAAGGAAGACATGGAGGAGCGCATGGACCAGATCCCCGGGGTGGTCCTTTCGCGCGTGGAGGCGGTCTGCTGCGACGGCACGAAGACGATTCTGTTTATCGGCATCGAGGAGCGCCTGGCGCCCCACGCGGCCTTCCGCTCAGACCCGGCGGGGGACGTGGTGCTGCCGGCCGAGCTGGTGGATACCTACCAGTCGTTTCTGAGCGCCGTGCAAAGCGCCGCCGCGGAAGGGCACTCGGGGGAGGATCTAAGCGCCGGCTATTCCATGATGGACGATCCCCGCGCGTGGGCCTTCCAGAAACGCTTCCTGGCGCTGGTGCCGGAGAATCTGAAGGTGCTGCGCGAGGTATTGCACAACGGTTCCGAACCCAACCAGCGAGCCATCGCCGCCGCGCTGATCGGCTATGAGCCGGACAAGGCGGAAGCTATCGATGAGTTGCAATACGCTCTGCAGGACCCCGATGAAGCGGTGCGCGCCAACGCCATGCGCTCGCTCACCGCGATTGCCGTGCTGGCATCCAAGCAGCCGGCGCTCGGCCTGCGCATTTCGCCCACCTGGCTGGTGGAGCTGCTGAACTCGGTGGTGCTGAGCGACCGGGTGGAATCCGTCAAAGCGCTGCTGGCACTTACCGAGCAAACCGGCTCCAAAGCAAACCCCGAACGGCAGGCGGCCCTGGACTTGATCCGCGAGCGGGCGCTGCATTCGGTGGTGGAGATGGCGCGCTGGAAGACGCCGCGGTATGCGCTGCCGCCGTTTGTGCTGGCGTCGCGGCTGGCGGGGATTCCCTACGTGGATGCGCTGCAGCAGTGGGCCAACGGGAATCGTGAGGCGGTGCTGGCGAAGGCACTCGGCGGCGGCGGGAAAAAACCCGGCGGTACACTACAGTAGTGGCAGCCCAGATGAGAGTCAGCCGGAGGCAGCTTCTGGCGTACGCGGCCGCGGCCGCCGTGCCCCTGAGCGCGCAGCAGCAGCCGCCGCCACCACCGCACAGCGCCAACGGTCCCAAGGTTCGCACCAGCCCGGGGGTGTGCCTCTATTCGCAAGTCATGCGCAAGGTGGCCTACGACGAGCTGGGCATGATTCTGCGAGACACCGGCTTGGATGGCATCAACCTGACGGTATTTCCCGGTGGACACGTGAACCCCGCCAACGCGGGCTTGGAGATGTTCCGGTCGGTGGAGGCGATTACCGGCACGGGGCTGGACGTGCCCATCATCAGCACCCAATACGTGAACCTCACCGATATGACCATCCGCGAAGTCCTGGGCATCTGCAGCGAGATGGGCGTGCCGATATTCCGCTCGGGCGCGTGGCGCTACGGCAATGCCCCGGACCCGCAGGCCCGGCTGAACGAGGTACAGCGCGACGTGGCCGGGCTGGCATCGATCGCCCGCGCGGCCAAAATGACGGTGGCGGTGCAGAACCTCACCGGAGACAACGTGGGCGCGGCCATCTGGGACATGAACCTGGTGCTGCGCAGCCTGGACCCCCAGACTTCGGGCTGGGATTTCGATATCGGCAACGCTACGGCGGAGGGAACGGCGGGAGCCTGGGCCGTGGCGCTGCGGCTGGCCACGCCGCGTCTGAAGGCCGTTTCGGTGCGCGATTTTTACTGGCTGAAGGGCGGCGCCCACTGGAAGCTGACGCCTTGCCCCTTGGGCGACGGGATGGTGGATTGGCAGGCGTTTTTCTCCGCGCTGGCGGCCGCGCACTTCGCCGGGCCGCTGACGATTCACGTAGATTATGAGCCGCAATCGCTGATGGCGGCGCTGCACCACGATATCGACTTCGTGCGCAAGGGCCTCGGCGCGGCGTATGGGCTGGGCGGCGCGAGGTGACCCGCACCCGCGGCGTGGAAGGCTACTCCGCGACAACCACTGCGCGTCCCCAATGCCGCAGGGACCAGGCGTAGACCAGCGCGACAGGCAACAGAAACCACAGGCTGCCGTCGATCACGGCGGCCGCGGCCAAAGCCATCGCTACAACTTGCAGCAAACCGCCGCCCAGTGCCGCCGCGGTGGCAAATCGCCAGCGGACGCCGGCGTGGCGGCGGGTGACCGAAGCATAGTGCCCGTAAGCGAGGCCTGCCAGCGCGGCGGCGAAACCGGCCAGCGGCGCCAGCGGCAGGGTGAGGGCCAGCGCGATCAGCAGAAAAGCCGCATCCTTGGCGGCCAGCACTTGCCATCCGGGGATCGGCAGCAGGGCGTAGCGCGTCATGCCGCCGCCATCCAGACCGAAGAGATTGGCGGCGTGGGTGGAAAGCGCCAGCACCACGGCGATGCTCATCGGGAACAGAGCTTCGCGCGGCAGATGGCCGGCTGCGCGGAACCCCACGCCCACCGCGGCCAGCAGCAGGGCGCAGTAGAAATCCAGCGTGGCGAAGGCCTCGCGCAGGTTCTTGCGGATGAGCTGATCGAGGGCGCCCGGGAAGTGCGGCACGGCGCGAAACAGGCTTCGCCGTCCCCCCGGGGCGCGTCCCGGCGCGAGGAACGCCAGCACGAAGAGAGCGGCGAGAGCCGCCCACAGTTCCCAGGTGACCGCCTGCCGAAGCGCCAGCAGGGCCAGCACCCAGGCCACCGGATTGAGCCACACGGAAAGGATCCGCAGCAGCCCGCGTTGGCTGCGGCCGAGCGGCCAGAGGGCCAGGCGGACGGCCGGAATCCTGCGCAGCGGATCGGCGCTCAACGGGAAGAACAGTACCAGGGCGATCAGCAGGTTGATGGAGAGAAAGCCTCCCGGATCTTTAAAGAAAAGCAGGGCCACGCTCACCACGAAGAGGTTGTTGGAAGCGAACGAGCCGGCCGATTTGGCGCCGCGCCGCACGGCTTTGCCCAGGGCCGCCAGGATGCTGAGAACGCGCGCCACGAGCCGGTCCGCTCCTATTGTAAGCCTGCATTCCCAGCGGTCCCCAACCCTCGGCCGGCGCCGCCGGCACCAGCCCTGCCTCCGGTCCGCCCGCCATCCGGGTATAGTGGAGCATGACCTGGAAACTGCGTCCCGCCCGCCTCCTCGTCGCGTGCCTGGCCTTCACGCTGCCGGCCGCCGCGCAGCTCGATTCCCCCGCCCTGCGCGCCAAATTCGGCGAACCGCTCAACCGCCAAACCTTCCACCTGCCCGCCGGATTCGACCTGGTGGTGGATTACGGGGCCAGCCAGCAGGTCTGCAAGCTGCAAGTCCCCGCCCTCATGCCCACCAAAGAAAACCCCGCCAACGCCACGGCAATGAAACGCCAGATGTATACCTTCCTGGCGGATTTGGTTCCCGACGCCATGCGCGGCAAACAACTGAATGCAGGCGCTACCGTCATGGGCACCATGTCGCTGCTGTACACCGACTACGAACACGTCCGGATCACCGAACTGCTGATCGGGACCGCTCCCTTCAGCCAAGACAACACCATCACCGTCACCTTCAAGAACAGCGATTGCCAGAGCCCCGAAGGCCAATAGCCACGCGGTCCTCGGCTTTCACTTCTTCGGTCCGCCCGCATGCGGCAGCAGCCGGTCTACTTCGGCCGCCAGTCCGTTGCCTTCGAAAATTTCCAGCGTGCCGGGGCCGTAGCTGAACTGGTTGCGAATCATCCCCTGCTGGTCAATCAC
>DATJRE010000026.1:0-33287 GCA_035505095.1 Bryobacteraceae bacterium
TCGATAAACTGCATCCCGAACGAACCACCAATCGTCTGGTGCAACGCTTGGAGCGCCTGGGACACAGAGTCGTCCTGGAGACCTCCCCGACTCCTAAACCGCAGATTCCGTAGTCACTGCTGGCAGAGATTTTCAAGGGAATGGGGTGGTACGGCTTCACCGCGGGGTTGCGCTGTGGACGGTCTAGCCGAACGCAAAAAGATTGACGCGGAGACGCGGAGGAATTCGCGGAGGAGACATTTCGACTTCACTTGGCTTTGCTGCGGGCCTTAGGTCCCGGAGGGCAACCCGTGGGCGCTACGATGCGCGCGATCTAGTCAGGCGGAGATCCCCGGGCTCTGCGGGAGGATCGTTACTGGCGGTTCGCGGGTGGTTCCCCGCGACGGGGCGAGACCGGAAACGCCGATAACTCCGAGAGCTCGTGCGACACTGGCCCCATGAGCGTGATATTCCTGTCGGGTCCGATCGGCGCTGGGAAGACGGCAGTAGCGCAAGAGCTACTCGAGTTGCTGCCCGCGCCCCTCTCCTACATTGAGGGCGACACGTTCTGGTCGTTCATCAGGAAAGGAGGCGAACGCGGACCGAGGGACAACTTTCCCGTGCTGATGCGGTCGATGACGGCAGCAGCCATTCCGTTTGCGCGTTCGGGGTTTCGCGTGCTGATCGACTTCTCAATACCACCGGTTTACGTAGACACGGCACGCAAGATACTGAAGGAAGTTCCCTTTGACTTTGTATTGCTGCGGCCCAGCTTGCAGGTCTGCGTAGAACGAGCGGCCTCACGGGAGAAGGGTGCGATTACCGAATATGAGAGGTTGAAGGATTTCTACGCGCTCTTTGAAGAAGAGGGATGCACGGAACCAATTTGCGATGACGATGCCGACCCGGCGTCTCTGGCACGGCGAATCGCTGAGGGGCTGAATCAGGGGCGGTTCCGGGTGGTTTGAACACTCGGCGGCCCTGTTGTTCCCGAGGCGGAAGGAAAGACTGCGACGGCTGCGGGCCGGACAGTTGCGGGGGATCACTCCGGCGCTGGCGCCCCGCGATTTTCAAAAGGCCGATCCCCTCAGCGCAATTTTCCGGAGACCGGCTCTGCGGCGCAATAGAATGGCCAGGAGCATGCCGGATGCGACCAGGATGGGGCTGGCCGGTTCGGGCGCCCCGGAAGCAGTGGTGGTGCCGTTGATGTCAAAGGTCTCCGATCCGGTGCAATCCACCTGACCGTTGGCGCAAACGCCTCCGACGGCGTTGTCATTATTTGCCAGTGTGTAAAACGGACCTGAATCAAAATCCTGATAGGCAGCGGACGGGCCGTCGTTTTCGTCCCAGTACGCTGGATCGGCATTGGTGACCACGGCGTTTTGCAATGTCAGATAGTAAGTACCGGGACCCGGCAGTGACAAATTCAAACCGGAGACGGTGTAGGTATAGACGTCCCAGGGACCGTTGGTGAGGTCTAAAACGGCTGACAGTGGGACATCGACGCCGGAGCCCTCCTGGCTGCCGCCTATGGTAGTGCCAATGGACCAATCGATGTTAGTGGTGGTGTCGAAGGAGAAATTCCAGATGGCAAAATCAAGGCTGGTTACCGTCGAGGATCCCGATACGGTGAACGAATCGCTTACCGCGTACCCGTCCCAGATGGCAAATGAATCCCCCGTACCATTCAGGGGCCCATTGGAGTACAGGGGTCCAGCAGATGCCGGGCCCGTTAAAGCCGCGAACCCAATCACGGATAGTGCAAGAACCAGTTTCTTCACGTGGCAAACCCTCCTAATCCTCTCCCGATCCTGGATCGGGCATGGTGTTTCACATGATCGGCGCTGGCCCTCGCCGTTGAAAAGAGTGGAGCTGTGAAACGGGGGTGTACACCCCGTGAATGCCACCCTTTAACGTTCCGGAAGTATAACTAAACAAGACCGGAAGGCCTGGCAGGCAGGGTCAGCCGGGGGCATGCTAGAATGCTCTCATTTGGTCCCGCAAAGCGACAATGCGGAGGAGGCGCGCGGAGCGCTCCAGCGTGTCCTGGCGTCCGGAATTCTGGCTTCCAGCCCCAGGCAGGCCCGCCTGTTTCAACACATCGTGGAACGTTCGATTGAGGGCGATAAGGGGGCGCTGAAAGAGTATTCCATCGGCCTCGACGTGTTCGACCGGGACGCCACGTTCGACCCGAAGGTCGATTCGATTGTCCGGAGCACCGCCCGGCAGCTTCGCCTCAAACTGGCCGAGTATTACGAGGTGCGCGGGAAGGACGATCCGGTTCGCATCCGCCTGCCCAAGGGAGGGTATGTCGCTTTGATTGAGGCGGGCGCGGCCGGGGCGACGGCTGAGGCGCATTCCGAAGCGCCGGATTCGCGAGGCCGGACGCGGCAACGCATCTGGGCGGCGGCCGCGGCGGTGGGCCTGATCGCGTTGGTGAGCGGGTTGCTGGCGGCGCACTGGCTGCCGCCGCGGGCAAACCGGCCGCGAACCGTCGCGGTGCTGAGTTTGCGCGACGGAAGCCCGCAACAGCAACTGACTTACTTTGCGGATGGTCTGCGGGATGGGCTGACGAGTGCTTTGGTTCACGCCAAGGGCCTGGAGGTTACGGCGCGGGTGTCCTCCACCCGGGCGCTTAACGGCGGCCGGCCCTGGGGGCAGAACTTAGTCGAAGTGGCGCGGAGCCTGCAGGCTGACTCGGTGGTAACGGGGAGCATCAGCCCGGCGGGGAAGAGCCTGCAGGTGGTGGTGGAGCTGGTGGACGGGGTCACTGGAAAGTATCTATGGTCCAACACCTACGACACGACGCCGGCCGATTTGGCGGCCATCGAGCAGAACGCCGCATCGGGCATCGCTCGCGCGCTGGGCAGCTCGGCCGATGCGCCGATTCCCCGGCTTCCGCGCAGCTCCGAAGCCCTGGAGCTGTATCTGCGGGCGTGCTCGCTGGCCCGAACGCGGCGGGCCGCGGAAACCCGTGAGGCGGCGCGTTTGTTCGAGCGGGTGATCGTTCTGGACCCGGATTTCGCTCCGGCCTACGCTGCCGCTGCCAGCAATTACCTGGTAGCGGTATGGAACGGTGTCCTGAAATGGGAACCGGAAGGGCAGCGAGGGATGGAGTTGGCGCGCAAGGCGGTTAGCCTGGATCCGATGCTTCCCGACGCGCATTCGGCCATGGCGCACGGATGGCAGGCGCAGTGGCGGTGGCGGGAGGCGGACGCGGAAATCGCACGCGCCATCGATCTGGATCCGCGTTATCCGCGGGCGTACTTTCAGCGGGCTTTCAACCTGACCATTCTGCACCGTTTTGGGGAAGCGGAGCGGGCCATAGAGGTTGCCCGGACGCTGGATCCCCAATGGGGAGCCCTCAACGGGCTGCTGGCGGAGTTGTTTTACTACGAACACCGGTATGGCGATGCTCTGGCGCTGTCGGCACGGGAGCGCGCCACGGATCCGCCTTTCTTCGATGGACTGCAGGGCCGCATCTACGATTTGCAGGGGCGGAGGGACCTGGCGCGGACGTTTTATGTGAAATCACCTTCTGCGCTGGACCAGGCGATGGTCCGGGCAATTGACGGCGATGTGCGAGGGGCCTATCAGGAGCTGGTGGCGCACCGGGGCACGTCGGGAATATCCGAATATGAGCTGGCTTCTTTCGTCTTATTCAATTCTCATGACCGGGCCGCCACGGTGAACCTGCTGCAAGGGTCCCTGCGCGATCGGGAGCCGGACCTGGTTTCTCTGTCGCTCGATCCGCTCTTCGATAAGATTCGGACGGACCCTCCGGTGGCGGCGATTCTGCGGGAGCTGAACCTCAGAGAGTGAAATTCACGAGCCGGCAAATGGCGGGCCTACGGAGGGGTGAGGCCGCGGCGGGATGCGGGCGTGCGGAGTGCCAGGTGACGCGGCCTTCGTAGATCTCTCGCCAAGGCGCAAAGAACGCAAAGCTGGAGGGGCTATTGGCGAAATCCGCACGACGGGAGATATCCCGATTCCAGCGACTCGGCCGAAATGGCCGCGAGCATTGCCCTCGGGGCTTCTGTGCGGGCACCGGATGGACCCGACCTGCGGTCATTGCGTGGTAGACGCGGGCTTCGTAGATCTCTCGCCAAGGCGCTAAGCCGCAAAGAACGCAAAGCGAGAGGGCTATTGGCGAAATCGGCACGACGGGAGATATCCCGATTCCAGCGACTCGGCCGAAATGGCTGAGAGCATTGCCCTCGGGGCTTCTGTGCGGGCACCGGATGGACCCGCCCGACCTGCGGTCATTGCCTAGCGGGATGGGTTGCCTTTTCAAAACTTGACACTTTGGTGCAGATCCTGATCCTGAGAGGTGCGCCGGCGTGGCGGTTCTGCGGCGAAAGGAGAAGGCGCGCGCGGGATCAGGGCGTGGGCCAGTGGATGGCGGCGATGCGGCCTTTGGGGCCGACGGCCCAGCCGGCGTCGCGGGAGGCGAAGGCCAGGGCGTTGAAGTTGCCGCGGTCGAAGGTGCGCCAGGTGCGGCCGCCATCGGTGGAGATGTCTGAACCGGAGGTGCCGGTGGCGATCCAGAGGTGGGCATCGGGGAGGTAGAGCACGGCGGAGCGGAAGCCGGCTGGCGGTGTGCCGGAGGGTTCGGTCCAGGTGTGGCCGCCATCGGCGGTGAGGGCGAGGTTGTGCGCGGAGGCCTCGGGCTGGCTGTAATCGCCGCCGACGGCGATGCCGTGGAGGGCGTCCGAGAAGTCGAGGGAGAAGATGCCGGCGCTGGCGGCATCGGCGCGGATTGGGGTGGGGGCGACGGTGAAGGAGCGGCCGCCATCGGTGGTGTGGAAGACGCGGGCGGCGCCTTTGCCGCCGGTGGCGAACCAGGCTTCGGAAGCGCCACGGGTGATGAGGCAGGTGCCGCTGGCGGCGAAGGCGCCCTCCCCTGCGAGGGCGGGCGGAGTCTGGCGGCGGGTCCAGTGAATGCCGCCATCGCCGGTGGTGAAGACGGTCATGCGGCCCTCGACGGGGTCGCCCACCAGGATGGCGTGGGTGGGGTCCCAGAACGCGATGGCATCGAAGAAGCCCTGGGCATCGGGATTGGTGAAGAGGAGCTGCCAGTGGAGGCCGGCGTCGGCGGTTTTGTAGATACGGGACTGAGGGCCGGAGCCGATGCTCATGAGGAAGGCGGTGCGGGCGTCGACCGCGTAGAGATCGCGGAAATCCAGAGTTTCGGCTCCGGGGACTTTGCCGGAAATCCAGGTGGCGCCGCCATCTTCGGTGCGGAGCCAGGTGCCGCCGGTACCGCTGGCCCAGGCAACAGTGGCGCTGAGCGCGGCGGCGCCGCGGAGGGAGGCGGTGACGCTGCTGGTCTGCAGGCTCCAGGTCTGGGCCGCGGCGAACGGGCAGAGCAGAAAAACGAAGGCGAACCGCATCCTCACCATGGTGGCACAACGGGTTGGCGGGGGTGGGCTTTGGCACAGGTACCATGACGGGTACTAAGCGGGTCCGAAATGGAATGTAAGGTGCACGGGGCTTACGTGGTGCATCAGACGATCAAAGACGGAGAAGGCCTTTCCGGAACACATGCCAAGCTGGCCCAGGCTCTGGTGGAACATCATCGCCATACGGTGGCGGTGTATGGGTTTGTGAGGGACAGCCTGGCCGCGACTCAGCCCCCAGGCCGCCAGATGGAGGCGGTGAGCCACGTAAGGCGGCTGGAAGCGTGCTCGGACTGGTTGGAACTGCTGGAACCGGGTCTGGAACCACACGTTCGGGTCGCTTTAAACCTGTATTTGGAGGAGGTCGGCAAAGTGGCACGGGTGGTGCGCCGGGAGGCTCCCTCGATGGAGACCGACCCGGGACGTTTGGACGCATCGCTCGAAGCCGTGCTGCGGATTCTGGAGACCTCAACGGAAGCGGGTTACGCTGTGGACAATTGCCACAGCGATACGGCGGTTTGACTACAGTTGCCCGGCGGTGGGTTTCGGGGGACTGGGGCGAACGGGCGCACCCGGTGTATCCGGCGGCGCGGAGCCTGCTAGAGTAGAACTTGCTTTCCGAGGGGCTCTCATTGGCCGGCCTGACGGTGCCGGTGCTGGCCACACTGGTAGGCTGGACCGGCGCGGCGCTGGGAGTCTGGCTGACCGGGATGCGGCGGCGGGCGCGAGTGGTGGTACCCTTCAGCGCGGGGGTACTGCTGGGAGTGGCGGTGTTCGGGCTGGCTCCGGAACTGGCCACGGAACTGGGATGGACGACGGTGCTGGCCTTAGCCGGCGGGGGTTACGCGGCGCTGCTGCTGATTGACCGCTACGTCTATCCGGTGTGCCCCACCTGCGCACATAATCACGACCATACGGGCTGCGAAGCGGAGCTGCACGGGTTTGCGGGGCCGTTGATTGCGGCGGCGGCGGCGCACAGCTTCCTGGACGGATGGAGCGTGGCCACGGCGCAGATGGCGCTGTCTTTGGGGCTGCGGATTGCGGTGCCGCTGGCGGTGGCGCTGCACAAGATTCCAGAGGGCGTGGCGCTGGGGGGCATTTTGCGGGCGTCGATGGGGTCGCGCAGGGAGGCGCTGGGATGGTGCCTGCTGGCGGAGGGCGCCACGCTGGTGGGTGGGGCGGCAGGATTGGCGCTGGTACCCTACCTGGGGACCGGGTGGATCACCTATCCGCTGGGGGTGGCGGCGGGGTGGTTGTTCTACCTGGGTTGGCACGCGGTACACGAGGAATGGAAGAGCCGGGGAGCCGGTCCGGCGTTCCTTTCGGCACTCACCGGGATGGCCGGGGCGGCGGCGCTGCAGAGGGGCGCGGAAGCATTGTTCCGGTAAGAACTTACGGGAAAACTTGCTGGCCACCCAGGCAGGTGGAAATTATTTCCACGTGGGGCGGGGAGGAAGTGAAGCGAAACTGGACCAAATCGGCCGGGGCGCCGCGGGCCAGGGCGGTGCAAGCGCCGGGGACGGAGCCCGCGGCGGCGGGGTTCACGGTGGCCATGCGGACGGCATCGGGCAGGGAGAGGCCGGCCAGGCGGATGAGGTTGGCGATGCCGCGATCCATGGTGAGGGCGCTACCGGCGAGGCGGTCCTGCCCTGCCAGAACTACGCGGCCTTCGGCGTTCAGATCGACCTCCTGCTCACCGAGGCGGTAGCGGCCAGGGGCGGCGCCGGCGGGCTGCACGGCATCGGTGATGAGCACGGAACGGGCGAGGGTTTTGGCGCGCAGGGCAACCTTTAAGAAGGCGGCATCCAGGTGGATGCCATCCACGATGAAATCGGCCCACAGGCGGTCTTCGGCGAGTTGCTCCCAGATGTAATTGGGGTGACGGCGGAGGACGGCGTGGGCGCCGTTGCCGAGGTGGGTGGAGAGGGTGGCGCCGGCGGAGACAGCGTCGGCAATCTGGGCGGCGGTGGCCTGGGTGTGGCCGATGGCGGCGACCACGCCTTCGGCGACGATCTGCTGGATGTAGCGCGGCGCGGAAGGCCATTCGGGCGCGAGGGTGACGATGCGGATGCGGTTGGCGGTGGCCTCCTGCCACCGGCGGAATTCGTCGAGATCAGGCGGGCGCACCCAATGGCGCGGATGGGCGCCGCGGGGGCCGTCTTCGGGGCTGATGTGCGGACCTTCGACGTGGAAGCCGGCGATGGCCGCGCCTTCGGGGAGCGCATCGGCGGCGCAGGCGAGGTTGCGGAGGGAGCCTTCCATATCGGCGGGGGCGGCGGTGATGACGGTGGGATAGAAGCGGACCACGCCGGTGGCATGGAGCGCGCGGATGGAGCGGGCGATTTCGGCGGGCGGGGTTTGGGGGTGGTTGTAATCGACGGCGGCGAAGCCGTTGACCTGGAGATCGATCCAGCCGGGGGCGAGGTAGACGCCGGGCGGTTCGGAGGCGGGCGCGACCTGGAGGATGCGGCGATCGAAGGTAACCTGGACGGGGCGTCCGGTGAGCACATCGATACCGCAACAGTTCCGCGGTGTCATGGTTTATACACAAGTTTGCCACATACGGAGGCGTGTAAGTGCAAGTGACAGCGCGGCAAAAAAGTTGTTGAAAAGGGGCCGGGAGGGAAGAGAATCGTGTGGCTTTCGCGGGGCGGCGGCGTTACAAAAGAGGAGTCCATTACGCGTCTGCGCGGCGTGCGTGGCAAATCTCGGGGGAGGTGGCCATCGACGCCGCGCAGCTTTTTGAGCCTATTTCACGCCGGCGGGCTGGGGGGCATGGACAGGCGAGAGCCAGCCGAAAGTATCCGGGCGTGAGCCATCGATCACACCGAAGAATTCTTTTTGCAGGCGCTCGGCCACGGGGCCGCGCTTTCCCTTGCCGATAGTGATGTGGTCTATGGAGCGGATGGGGGTGATTTCGGCGGCAGTGCCGGAGAAAAAGACCTCGTCGGCGATATAGAGCAACTCGCGCGGGATGAGGCCTTCGACCACCGGAATGTGGAGCTCGCGGGCGAGGGTGAGGATGGTATCGCGGGTGATGCCGGGGAGGACGGAGGCGCCCAGGGGCGGGGTGTGGATTTTGCCATCGCGCACCAGGAAGATGTTTTCGCCGGAGCCTTCACTGACGTAGCCGGCAGTATCGAGGGCGATTCCTTCGGTGTAGCCGTTGGTGACGGCCTCCATTTTGATGAGCTGCGAGTTCATGTAATTGGCGCCGGCCTTGGCCATGGAGGGCAGGGTATTGGGCGCCAGGCGATTCCAACTGGAGACGCACACGTCGACGCCTTCGGCGAGGGCTTCTTCGCCGAGGTACTTGCCCCAGTTCCAGCAGGCGATGTAGACATCGATGGGATTGTGCATGCCATTGACGCCGATATCGCCATAGGAGCGGAAGGCGATGGGGCGGATGTAGCAGGAATCCATGCGATTGACGCGCACCAGTTCGAGCATCGCCTCGGCCAGGGCGTCGGCGGAGAAGCCGAGGTTTTCGATGCGGTAGATTTTGGCCGAATCGACCATGCGGCGGACGTGTTCGCGCAGGCGAAAGACGGCGGGACCGAGGTGGGTGGAGTAACACCGGATGCCCTCGAAGACGGAGCTGCCGTAGCTCACGACGTGCGACAGGACATGGATGGTGGCGTCCTCCCATTTGATGAAGCGGCCGTTGTGCCAGATTTTTTCAGTGGGCGTCAGCATGGGGTTAATTATAGCGTGAGGCGGGCGGAGGGTGATGGAGAGTTCGCCCAGATGGCGTGTAGCGGGAGTGGCCGCGCGGAATCTGGTAAACTCAGGGTGCTCGGGAGCTAGATTGTGCGGGCGGGTGGCTGGTCTTATATCGGGTACGCGGCGCGAGGGGTAGCTTTAGTCACGTTGCTTTCGACCGCCGTGCCCGGGCAGACGGGCGGCGGAGGGCAATCGGCGCCGCCGGCCACGGCTTCGCCCGATGCGGCGAAGGGACCGCAGGCGAGCTTCCGGGCGGATTCCAACCTGGTGGTGATTCCGGTATCGGTGACCGATCCGCTGAACCGGTTTGTGCTGGGGCTGCGCAAGCAAGACTTCCGGCTCTTCGACGACGGGGTGGAACAGCCGGTGGCGCATTTCTCGGGCGAGGATGTGCCGCTTTCGATCGGCCTGGCGTACGACATCAGCGGCAGCATGGATTTCAAGCTGAGCACCTCGCGGGACGCCGCGGAACTCTTCCTGAAGGCCCTGAATCCGAGCGATGAGGCATTCCTGGTGGTGTTCAACGACAAGGTGGACCTGGCGGCGGGATTCACCAGCCAGCCGCAGGAAATCCGCACCGCGCTGGAGGCGGCGCAGCCGGGCGGGTTGACGGCCTTGCTGGATGCGGTGAAATTCTCCCTGAACGAGATGAAGAAAGCCAAGAACCCGCGCAAGGCGATTGTGATTATTTCCGACGGCGGCGACAACCACAGCACCTACACGGCGCCGCAGATTGAGGCGCTGGTGCGGGAGGCGGATGTGGAGATCTACGCGATGGGGGTTTTCGATCCGCTGTTATCGCTGGCCTTGACGCCGGAGGAAGTTTCGGGGCCGCGGCTGCTGTCCGAAATCTCCGCGCAGACGGGCGGGCGGGCTTTTGCGGCCACGGTTTCGAGCGACCTGACGAGCGTGGCGGCGCGGATTGCGATTGAACTGCGCAACCAGTATGTACTGAGTTACTACCCGAAGAACCAGGCCAGGGACGGTAAGTATCATACGGTGGAAGTGAAGGTCAACCAGCCGCCCGGAGTGCCGGCACTCAAGATGCACTGGCGGCAAGGGTATTACGCGCCTTCGGATAAGTAAGGCTGCGAAGTTGGCGATCGCCAATAACTAACTAAGTGAGTTAGCGATGGCCGATGGCGTGGACTCCCACGTGAGGAAGCGGCGTGATCGGGCGGGTAACGGGCAGGCGGGTAATGGGCGAGCTTCCCGGATAAGTGCTGCGGTAAATCCCCGTGCTGCGATAGGAGGGCAAGAGCGCGCCGGGAAACCCGGTGGAGGAGGGCAGCCGCAGGAACATGGGCCGGTAGGTGTAACCGGGCAGGTATATGGAATAGAAGCCGGACTGTATCGGAGTAAGGGAACCATAGAGACTGGACGGATACGACGAACCGTAGAGATCCGACAGGCTGGAACCGACGAGGGGGAAGCCGACGATCGGGAAGTAAGTGAAGCTATCGCCCGGCAGGTCCAGGCCGGATACGGAACTGTCCAGCGAAGCGGGGTCCTGAATGCCGGCGGAGATAGCGTTGTCGGCGGAAATCGATTGGGCGCGGCCGTCGGCCCAATCGCTGAGCGCGTCGCGATCGTCAGCGGGGGACTTTTCGGGGACGAGAACAGCCGCAAAGGGGAGGTCCATGCCTTGCTCGACGGAGACTTGCGGGCCGGCGGCGGTGGAGACTTGCACCTGGCCTTCGCGGACGCGCAAGCGCGGCGGCTGGCAATCCAGACGGTAGGTCCCTTTTTCGGACTGATGTACGTTCCAGTCCTTATAGACGAGCGTGACGGAGGTGCCCGGGGCCGGTTCGGTGGCATCCACGATGGCGGCTCCCGAGAGCAATTCGACGCGGGTATCCGGGAGAGCGGTGTTCACCATACGAATGGCGCTATTTTCGCCGATGCGGAGGAAGACGCCGGGGGTCAGGAGCACCTCAGCGCGGCCCTGCGCGGTGCGCAGTTCAGCGCCCTCGGGGATAGCGGTGAATCGGCCCAGGCGCGCCTGGAGCGGCTGGCCGGCCACGAAGACAGCGCCTTCAAAGAAATGCACCAGACCGGAACGAGTGGAGATGACGGCCTGACCGTAGGCGGGCAATGCTACAGCGGCGCCTGCCGCTACGAGCGAAAAAACGCACACGGGGACGCGAGACATAAAGAACCACTCCCGTACCCGAGTATCGGCCTATCCGCGCCCGGCGTCAATAGGGCAATGGGCGAGGTCGGGTGAGGCGCGCGACAGGCGGGGAAAGGGCTGGGGCGGTGGTGCGCGACGGGTGAGAGACAGGGACGGACATTCCGGAACGGCCCGGGCGGGATCTATGCGTGGCACGTTGGTGACGCGGCACAGGCCGACGATCGGTTTGTGGCAGGGAAGCGATTTGCGACCGGCGATGAGGAAGGGCGCCGAAGCCGGCGCCCCCCTGGAGTTTATTTCCAACGGCCCTCAACGAAGACGTATCCGCCATTGCGGTGTTCCCATCGCGGAGCCACCCAGACGGCGTGCGCATGGGGTGGAACCTCCCAGCGGCCCGGTACCCAGACGTACGCATTGCCGTCCCAGCGGTTGTAACCGCCGACCCAGACATAGTTAGCACCCGGCCGGGTGGGACGGTGCTCGATCTTCAAGGCGGGCGGCCGCAGTTTCACCACGACATCCGCGGCCTGGATGGAGCCAATACAAAACGCAGCTCCCAACAGCGAAGAAAGAAGAAATTTCCTCATCATAGCCTCCTACGGCGGGAGTGGTGCAAGCCGGTTGCCGGTGGGGGAGTCCGCACGCTTCCGCGTTTTGGGGAATGGTGGAGCGGCGCAGTTGCGCGGCCGCAGTGCGTAAGGGCGCCCGCGAGGGGGATCAGGGGGTGATGGATACGGCGACTGCGGAGGCCGCCCACGAGACTGGAGTTGGGCGGTTCGCGGTCGCCGGGTTGCTGCGGCCGGGAGGTCAAGAGACCAACAGGGTGGCGATAGCCGGGCCTCTTCTTAGCGGCCGCGGTGCTCGTCGCGGTGGGTCTCGCGGGGCTTGGGCCGGCCCTCGCGGGCTGCCATTCGCTCGCCCTCCGAGCGGGGTTCGAGGGCATGGGCCTCGACGGGACGGCGAGCGCCCGGGGCCGGCCGGTGGATGGCGGCATAGGGATGCACGTAGGAGGCGCGGTTGTACCAGGTCCGGCCCCAGCGGGCATTGTTCAAGAACACGGCGTGGGCGCCCCAATCGAAGCGGATCCCTCCGGGCGCCCAGCCCCACGGGGAGAAGAAGGCGCCGATGGTGATGCCGTAGCCGAAGCGGATGGCGCCGCCGATGACGAATCCGCGCCGCGGCGCATAGAAGACCACTGCCGGATCGTAGTAGGGGACCACCACGTAACCGGGATTGACGGGCATAATGCTGATGTAGGGGCCGCCGCTAACGATCACCTGTCCATTGCTGCGCAGGTAGCCGTAGCGTGCGGCCAGGGCCCTTTGGCGCTGCACCGCATCCATGACGGCCTGCTGGCCGGCCAGGAAGGCGTTACCGAGTTCGCTGGTCCAGTTCATGTCCGAGGCCATCATGGCCAGGACGCCGGGAAACGGAAGCAGCGCTTGCACGCTGGGATCCCAAGGCAACTGGTCCGCCTGGATGGCGCCGGCAAGCTGCTGGCCGACGAGGTAATGATGCTGATCGGCCCATTGGGCGGCAGCGGGGATGTCGTTGGGGTAGGTCGCCGCGGCGAGGATCTGCGCGAGCAGCGGGTCAGGGTAAAGCGCGATGCGAGCTACCAGTTGGTCTAACTGGGCGGGTGCGAATACAGGGGGCGCCTGGGCAAAAGCGGGGCTGATGGCCAGCCCTGCCAGAAACGCCACCGCGGTAGCAGCGGTTCTCAACGGTTGCATTTTCAATCTTCCTCCACACTCGAACTGGGTGATGACGTACACTGCGCCATCACGAATAGTCTAACCCGGCCGGGCAGAATAAGGCGCGATGGCGGGCGGGCGCGAGCCGCCGGCAGCCGGTTGCGCGAGCGTGCGGTTGCGGCTAAGCGCCGGTAAACATTGGCTTGGCGGATGGGGTACCGCGCTACCATTAAAGTATTATCATGAAACCTGCAAAGGTCCTCATACCGATCATGCTATTTGCAGCTATTCTTATGGGCCAAAATCATCCTGTTGCGGCTTCCGGTCTGCCGCCGCTGATCGACCGGGAATTGTTCTTCGGTAATCCGGAAATCGCCGGCGCACAACTCTCGCCGGATGGTCAGTACCTGGCCTTTCTGAAACCCTGGAAAGGCACCATGAACATCTGGGTCAAGAAAATTGGCCAGCCGTTCTCGAGCGCGCACCTGCTCACGGCCGAGTTGAAGCGCCCCGTGCCGGCGTATCTGTGGACGCGCGACGGCAAGTACGTCTGCTACGTGAAAGACCACGAAGGGGACGAGAATTTCAACGTGTACGCGGTGGACCCGGCGGCCGCCACTCCGTCTGGCGCCGATGCGCCGCCTTCGCGCGACCTGACGGGCCTGAAGGGCGTGGTGGTGCAGTTGTATAGCGCGCCCAAGACGGATCCCGACATTTTGTATGTGGGGATCAACGACCGCGACAAGGCCTGGCACGACCTTTATAAGTTGCGGATTTCGACCGGGGAGCGGACGTTGATCCGGCAGAATACCGAGCGCATCGCGGGGTGGATTTTTGATTTGAAGGGCACGCTGCGAATGGCCGAGCGCACCACCGACACCGGGGACACCGAACTGCTGCGTGTGGACCCGGCGGGTTTTACGAAGATTTACTCGTGCAACGTGTTTGAAACCTGCGGGGTGGTGCGGTTCGATAAGGAAGGCAACAAGGCTTATATCGAAACCAACAAGGGGGACGCGGCGGATCTGGTGTCGCTGGCGCTGATCGACCCGGCTACGGGCGCGACCGAGACGGTGGAGCAGGATCCGCTGAAACGGGTGGACCTGGACGCGGCGGTGTTCAGCGAACTTACCGAAGAACTGGCGCAGACCAATTACCTGGACGACCGCGTGCGGCGCTACTTTCGGGATAAGTCGTTCGAAGCGGATTACCGTTGGCTGGAGGAGACTAAGTTTCCCGGCAAGGAAGTGGGCGTAGCTTCGCGCACGCGGGATGAGCGGTTGTGGCTGATCAGCGTGCGCAGCGACACGGAACCGGGCGAAACCTATCTCTTCGACCGGGTAGCGCACACCCTGACGCTGGAGTACAAGGTACGCGAGAAGGTGCCGCGCGACGCGCTGGCGCCAATGCAGTCGATCCACTATAAGTCGTCCGACGGGCTGGAAATTCCGGCGTATCTGACCCTGCCCAAGGGGCTGCCGGCCAAGAATCTGCCGGCGGTGGTGGTGCCGCACGGCGGGCCGTGGGCGCGCGACGTGTGGGGGTACAACGGGCTGGTGCAGTTTCTGGCGAATCGCGGGTACGCCGTGCTGATGCCGAATTTCCGCGGATCTACGGGCTTTGGCAAGAAGTTCCTCAACGCCGGCAATGGGGAGTGGGGCCGCAAGATGCAGGACGATGTGACCTGGGGCGTGAAGTACCTGATCGCGCAGGGCATTGCCGACCCTAAGCGGGTGGGCATCCTGGGAGGGTCTTACGGCGGGTATGCCACGCTGGCGGGGGTGGCTTTCACGCCGGACCTGTATAAAGCGGCGGTGGACATTGTAGGGCCGTCGAACCTGCTGACGCTGCTGGATTCCATCCCGCCGTATTGGGAGGCGGCGCGCAAAACCATGTACGCGCGGATGGCCGACCCGGAGACGCCGCAGGGCAAGCAATGGTTGGAGGATCGGTCGCCCCTGACGCAGGCGTCGAAGATCAAGACGGCGCTGATGGTGGTGCAGGGAGCCAACGATCCGCGGGTGAACCGGGCCGAGGCGGAGCAGATTGTGATGGCGCTGCGCGACCGCGGGTTCGCGGTGGAGTATCTGCTGGCCCCCGACGAAGGGCACGGGTTCGCGCGCCCGGTGAATAACATGGCGATGTACATGGCGGCGGAGAGATTCCTGGCCAAGCACCTGGACGGGCGCTACCAGGAAGGCGGCACGCCGGAGGTGATGCAGCGGCTGGCGGAAATTACCGTGGACCCGAGGAAGGTGACGCTGACTAAGAAGGTGGACGCGGCTTCGGTAAGTATTCCCAAGCCGGCGGTGGATTTGAAGCCGGCCAGCTATAAGTACGAAGTGAAACTGGCCATGGGCGGACAGGAGCTGGCGATGACCAGCACGGTTACCGTGAAGGAGCAGGATGGTAACTGGGTGGTGTCGCAAGCCAGCCAAGGCGCCATGGGGCCGGTAACGGACATGGTCACCTTGACGAAGGGCACGCTGGTGACGCGCAATCGGAGTTTGAAGCAGGGGCCGATCAGCGCGGATATCGATTACAGCGACGGACGGGCGTCGGGGAAGCTGAAGCTGCCGAACGGCGAACGGCCGATCGATACGGAGCTGGGCGGACCGGTGTTTGCGGAAGGGGCGAGCGGCGCGCTTTCGGTGGCATGCTTGCCGCTGGCCGAGGGTTACACGGCCACTTACCGCACTTACGACCTGGCCAAGATGAAGATGGCGCTGTGGCAATTGAAAGTAGACGGAACGGAGAGCGTGACGGTGCCGGCGGGTAAGTTCGACACGTTTAAGGTGGAGACGGCGTCGGCCGATGGCGGGACCGATAAGACGATTTTCTGGATCGCCAAGGATTCGCGCGAGGTGGTGAAGTACGTGACCAACGGGGCGGGCGGCGCCAGCATTACGGCGGAGCTTCAGTAGGGCGAACGGGGGCGGGCACGGCGGCCAGGGGCGGGAGCAGGGAGTACGGGCCGCTGACACTACTGTCCAAGACAAGTCTGAAACCGTTGTTTTGGACGGGTTAAGTCCTTCATTGTGAATGGTGCTGCGCCCGAGCCCGAAACCAGGTCTCCTCCCAGTGCGACGATCCTGTCCAAGACGCCGGGCGGAGGCCATTACGGGTCGAACCAGCGGGAATGATGTCGGAAGGGCGCTGTTTCGGGCATTTCAAGCCAGTGTGATGTCGTGGGATTCCGTGGGTGGGTGTGATTTCCCTGTCCAAGACGGCAGACGCAAAAGCTGTTTTGGACAAGAGTGGGCCGCTGATAAACGCGGATGAGCGCTGATAAGGACTGACGGGTCAATAAGGCGGAGCCAGGCGGGTGTACTCGAAATTTTCGGGGTCCAGCCCGCGGGAGCGCAGGGTGCGGATGCACTCGGCGACGGAATCGCCGATGGCTTCGATCCGTCGGAAGGGCAAGGTGGCGGGACTGTAGAGTTCCAGCGCGATGAATTTTCCAGTAAGGCGCAGGCGCTCTTCGAGCGTTAACTCTTCGGGGGCGCGGCCGATGGCTTTGTCGGAGGTGGCGGTCATGGGGTCTGCCGCATTGTACCAAGGCGCGCGGCTGCGTAGAACGGCAGCGGTTTCCATGGTGCTCTTGACGGTCTGCCGGGCCGCGCCGCCCGGCGGAACGCGCGAGGCGGCGGTCGGGTAGGCTCCCGGAGCGGCGCGCTATAGTCAAAGCAGTGCGCTACTATCTCAGCCGCAGGCTGCCCGAGGCCAATGCCATCCTGCTGGTGGAAAGCGGGTCGCGCAGCATTGTAGAAGGCCTGATTGCCAATTTGCGGGCCACCTGGGGCGACGAAATTCCGATCGACCTGGTGACCTGCTATCCGACCCTGCCGCGCGGGTTTCAGGAGCACAACACGCGGCTTTACCCGGTGACCGAATATCGCGGAAGGGCGGGGCGGGGGAAGCTGTACCGGCAACTCGCGGCCAACCGGTATGGGTTGCTGGGTATGGTGTGCTCGGATGAGCCGCTGATGACCAAGTGGAAATGGTCGCTGGCGCTGCGCCTGCCCGCCAAGGTTTTCGTGATCAACGAAAACGGCGATTACTTCTGGCTGGACCGCGGGCACCTGGGGACCCTGCGCGAATTTGTATTGTATCGCTCGGGCCTGGCGGGGGCGGGCGCGGTGCGGACCCTGGCGCGGCTGATATCCTTCCCGTTTACTTTGGCGTATCTGTTACTCTATGCGACGGCTGTACATACCCGCAGAGCGCTGCGCGGAGGTTAAGAGATGAAATCCATCCAAGTAAAAGAGACCGGCGGCCCGGAGAAGATGGAGCTGGTGGAAGGTCCGATTCCGGTTCCGGGGGCGGGCGAGGCGCTGGTGCGCGTGGCCGCGGCCGGCGTCAACTTCATCGATGTGTATTTCCGGAAGGGTCTCTACAAGGCGGAGCCTCCGATCACTCTGGGGAGCGAGGCGTCAGGGACGGTGGAGGCGGTGGGGCCGGGCGTGACCACGTTGCAGCCGGGGGACCGCGTGGCCTATGCCATGGTGCGCGGCTCCTACGCAGAATATACCGTGGTGCCGGCGGCGAAGCTGGTCAAAATTCCCGAGGGAGTGGATTTCACGGCGGCGGCGGCGGCCATGCTGCAGGGCATGACGGCGCATTACCTGACGCACTCCACGTTTCCGTTGAAGTCGGGCGACACCTGCCTGGTACACGCGGCGGCGGGCGGCGCGGGCGGGCTGACGGTGCAGATGGCCCGGATGCTGGGCGCGCGGGTGTTTGGAACCGTGTCCACGGAAGAGAAGGCGCGCATCGCGCGAGAGCACGGCGTGGAGGAGGCCATCCGCTACACCGAGCAGGATTTCGAAGCGGAGGTGAAGCGGCTGACGGGCGGGCGCGGCGTGGACGTGGTGTACGACTCAGTGGGTAAGACGACCTTCGACAAGAGTCTCAATTGCCTGCGTCCGCGCGGGATGCTGGTGCTGTTCGGGCAATCCAGCGGGCCGGTGCCGCCGTTCGACCCTGCGGTGCTGAATGCCAAGGGGTCGCTGTTCCTCACCCGGCCGACTCTGGCCCATTACGTGCTAACTTCCGAGGAGTTAGCGTGGCGCGCCGGAGACGTGCTGAGCTGGGTGGCCGGGGGCCAACTCAAGCTGCGCATTGACCGCACGTATCCGCTGGCGGAAGCCGCCGCCGCGCATCGCGATCTGGAGGGCCGGCATACGGCCGGCAAACTCGTCCTGGTCGTATCCGGGTCCACATGAAACTGCAGGCCAAGCTGACGCTGGGATTCGTTTTACTGGCCACCCTGATGGTGGGGTTCCTCTCGGCGATGGACCTGGTGAACAACATGGACCAGCGCTTCGACGACACCCTGGAGCGTGCCGACAGGCTGGAGAAATGGGCCAGCAAAGACGTCAGCGACACGTTGAACTCGCAGCGCGTGAAGCCGTTGCGCGAGGCATTGCAGGACCAGGTGCTGACGGAGAACCTGGTGGACCTGATGGCCAACGCCCACGCCATCCTGGAAATCGCGGTGGTGGACCCGGTGACCAAGGAAGTGCTGGCGGACAGCCAGCCGCTGCGGGTAGGCGAGAAATCCGAAGCCTATCCCGATTTCCGCGCGCTGGTGCAGAAGACCAGTTGGTACCGGAAATTCCGGGTGCTGTTCGGGACCGACAATTATCAACTGGAAGAGCTGCTGGGGGGACCCACGCCGGTGATCGCGCTGCAGGTGGTGGTGGCGCCGGTGTTCATCCGCAACGATATTTACCCGGCGCTGAAGCAAAACGCGAGGGTGGCGATCGGCTCGGTGGTGGGGGCCATCGCCATCACGTTTCTGTTTTCCACGCTGGCGTTCCGGCCGCTGGGGCGGCTGGCCCGGCAACTGGACCTGGTGGCGCGCGGGGAATACGAATCCGATAAGCTAACCGCGGCCAAGCCGGCCAGCGACGAGGTTTCGGTGATGGCCTCGAAAGTGAGCCTGCTGGGGCAGCGGCTGCGCGGGGCGCAGTACGAAGTTTCGGACTTGCGCGGCAACATCGACCGGCTGCTGAAGGACCTGGAAGACGCGGTGCTCATCTTCAACCGGGAAGGCCGGCTGGTGTTCGCATCCGGGTCGGTGGAGAAGTTTCTGGGCAAGCAGCGGGACGACCTGGCGGGAGAGCCGATTGACGCGGTGTTTCCGCTATCGACCACGCTGGGGCTGCTGATTGCGCAGGCGGCCGAAAACCGCCAGCCGATCCGCAACCGGCGGGTGCCGCTGGAGCGATCCGGGGCGGTTTCCAGCCCGGCGGTGGTGGTTTTCTCGGTAGACATTCTGGAGGCGCTGCCGGGCGGTGCGGGCAGCGGCGCGGGCGTACTGGTGCGGTTGCGCGATCCGGAAGCGCAGCGCCAGCTTGGGCGGGAATTGCAGACGGCCGACCGGCTGGCGGCTATCAGCCGGGTGACCAGCGGAGTGGCGCACGAGGTGAAGAATCCGCTGAACGCCATCCTGCTGCACGTGGAAGTGGCCAAGGCCAAGCTGGCCCGCGGCGATACCGAGGTGTCGCCGCAGATGGAGATTATCGGGCGCGAGATTTTGCGGCTGGACCGGGTGGTGAAGACGTTTCTGGATTTCACGCGGCCGGTGGAGCTGAAGCTGGCCAACACGGCGCTGCACGACCTGGTGGGCGAGTTGGTAGACCTGGCGCGTCCGCAGGCCAACGCGGCGGGGATTCTGGTGCAGGTGGACGAAGACTCGACCGATGGCGTGGAGGTGCGGGTGGATCGCGACCTGCTGAAACAGGCCATGCTGAACGTGGTGGTGAACGCTATTGAGGCGATGCCACGGGGCGGCGAGCTGCGCTTCGAGACGCTGGCGTTCGACCGCACGGCGGAGATCCGCATTACCGACACGGGACCGGGAATTCCGCCGGAGCTGCGCGACAAAATTTTCCGGCTATACTTCACCACGCGCAAGCAGGGGTCGGGAATCGGGCTGGCGATGACCTTCCGGATCGTGCAATTGCACGACGGAGCCATCGACTTCACCAGCGAGCCGGGGAAGGGCGCGAGCTTTTTTATCCGGCTGCCAATTGTGGCGTGAGGGCGGTTCGAATCGAGCGCGGCTGGCGCACCAAGCGAGCGTATACAAACCTGACGCGGAGACGCGGAGGCGCGGAGGAAAGACAAGAGGCGTTTCGGGGCCAGGCGGAGTTTGGGACAGGGCGGCAACGAGTGGCCGGCTCCGAAATTGGTGTCCGTGGCTGCGTTGATGGCGTTTGCGGCGCCGGTTACGGGCGCTTGGGGGCGCCGTCTTTCTCGCGCAGGGCCCATTGCAGGTTGTTGCGGGCCAGGGTGTAGGCGGGATTCAGGCGGAGGGCCTGGTTGGCGGCGCGGATGCCTTCATCCCAGCGGCCCATGGCGTTGTTGGCGGCGGCGATGTTGTTGTAGGCCTCGGGATAGTTGGGGCGCAGATTGAGGGCGGCGCGGGCGGCGAGGATGCATTCGGGGTACTGGTGGGATTGATAGAAGGCCAGGGATTCATCCAGGAACTGTTCCGGCGTGGGTGCGGCCGGGTGAGAGGCGGGGGTGGTGAAAGCGGCGGCCGAAAGCGCCACGCGGCCGGAGAGATAGCGCTGGGCGACCTCGTCATTGGGGGCTAATTGCAGGGTTTCGCGCGCCAGCGCCTGCATGGCGGCGGAGTTGTTCTGCTCGGCATAGATCTGCAGCAGAAGATGGCGCGAGTCGAAGGCCAGGCGGTCCTTGGTGAGCGCGGTTTCGAGAAGAGACGCGGCGCGCGGCGCCTGGCCCAAAGAGTGGAGCCAGCGGGCGTAGAAGAAATAGGAATCCGGAGTGTCCGGCGCCAGGGCCACGGCGCGCTCGAAGTGGCGTTGCGCTTCGGCGTTGCGGCGCAGGCCGGCGTTGGCAATGCCCAGGTTGATTTCCAGGGTGGAGTAGTTGGGGGTGTAGACCTGCGCGCGCTCCAGGTAGGAGAGCGCGCCGGCATAATCGCCGCGAGCCATCAGGACCAGCCCGTAGTTCATCAGGCCGCGGCCGTTTTGGGGACTCTTCTCCGTGACATCGCGCCAGAGCGATTCCTCGGTGCGCCAGACGTTGTTGCGCTGGTGCGTGCCGACGGCTTCGGCGGCCAGGACCAGGACCATGCCGGCCACAGCGGCGCGCAGCCAGCCCGGATGGACGATCAGGAGCAGGCGTAGCCCCCAGACCACGGCGAGGGCCAATCCGACGAAGGGGAAGAACATGCGGTGGTCATTGGTCACTTCGGCCAGCGGCATCAGGGAAGTGGGCAGCAGCGCCAGGAAGAACCAGAGCAGGCCGAAGGCGATGGGCCGGGTGTCGCGGCGGCGGGACGCCCAGATGGCGAGACCCAGGAGCGCCGCCACGAAGACGTAGCCCACTACGGCATCGGTGCTGAACGGGCCGCGGACGTAGCTCCAATCGCTATCGGCGCTCAGTTCGGTGGGGAGGAAGAAGGACTTGAAATAGTAGACCGCGATGTACGGCTGGGTGATGCGGTAGAGGAAGCCCGATTGGGCGCCGGGAGCGAAGTTGGCGGGCGTCATGCGCGACTGCAGCAGGGCGAATGCAGCGGTGACCAGCAGCGCGGGCACGATGGCCCGGAAAGCGGTATTCCACTTGGGGCGCTGCGGCACCGGCGCGGGGGCGACGGCTTCGGCGGGCAGCAGGCTTCCCTGCTGTTCCAGGAGAAAAACGTACAGCAGCAGGATGGCGGGGAAGACCAGCGCGGGCGGCTTGGAGAGGTAGGCGAGGACCACGGGGATGAGGTACCAGCCGTAGCGGCGCTGGGCCGGGCGGACGGCGAACCACAACAGGCCGGCGACGATTCCGAGGGTGCTGTACAGGTCGGCGCGCTGCACCACATAGTTGACGGTTTCGGCATTGGCCGGATGCAGCCCGTAGCAGAGGGTGGCGAAGAAGGCAGTCCAGACGTTGGAGGGCTGCGGGAGGGCCAGGTCCATGATGCGGCGGAAGAGCAGGAACATCAGCACGAGCTGGAGGATGTACCAGAGAAACGTGGAGAGATGAAACCAGAAGGGCTTCAGACCGCGGCCCAGCCAGTAATCGAGAGCCAGGGTGGTGGAGACCACCGGACGGTAGACGCGGTGATCGGGCAGGGCGCTGGAATATTCGGTGCTGGTGAAGAAGCGCGGGACATTGTGCAGGTCGCGGATGAAGAGGTTCTGGGTGATGGAGTGGAAGTCGTCGAAGTGGAAGCCGTTTTGGAAATGGTTGGCGTAGGCCGCCAGGGCGGCGAGGGCCAGTACGCCTGAAAGAACCGTGGTTTTACTCACCCGCATCATGGTCTCGGCCAGATTGTAGCGCGGCGGCGGGGGAGCGCGCGGTGAGGATAGAATCGGTTTTATGCGGGTGTTTCTGGTTTTGGCCTGCGCGTGGTGCGGTTTCGCCCAGAATGAAACCGCGGTTCGCATTGAATCGGGGAGCATCACGGGGAAGAACGCCGGCGAGGTGCGGGAGTGGCTCGGAATTCCGTACGCCGCGCCGCCGGTGGGGGATTTGCGCTGGCGGCCGCCCGAACCGCCGCGGAGGTGGGAAGGCGTGCGCGCCATGGACCACGTGGGCGCGGCGTGCATTCAGGCGGCGCTGGGAGGGATTGGCGCGGTCAACCTGCCGCAGAGCGAAGACTGCCTGACGCTGAACGTGTGGGCGCCCAAGAATGCCCGGCAGGCGGCGGTGATGTTCTGGATTCACGGCGGCGCGTTTGTGGAAGGCAGCGGGGGGATTCCGATTTACAACGGCGCGGCGCTGGCGCGGCAGGGCGTGGTGGTGGTGACCATCAACTACCGGCTGGGGCCGCTGGGCTTCTTCGCATACCCGGGGCTGAGCGCGGAATCGAAGGGTGAACCGGCCGCCAATTTCGGGATCATGGACCAGATTGTGGCGCTGGGTTGGGTGCGAAGGAACATCGCGGTGTTCGGCGGCGACCCGCGCCATGTGACGGCGTGGGGCGAATCGGCGGGAGCCATGTCGGTGTACGTGTTGATGACGTCGCCACCGGCGCGGGGGCTGTTCGCACGGGCGATTGCCGAAAGCGGCCCCATCTTCGGGCCCATGCGCACGCTGGCGCAGGCCGAGCAAAGCGGGGAGCAGCGGGCGCGCGATTGGGGGGCGGACAATTTGAAAGCGCTGCGCGCGCTGCCGGCGCGGACATTTGCATCGGGCGGTTTGCGGGACGTGGGGCCGGTGATCGACGGCAAGTATGTGCCCGCGGAGCCGCGCAAGGTCTTTGCGGAGGGGCGCCAGGCGGCCGTGCCGTTCCTGTTGGGGGCCAACAACTTCGAGGCCAGCCTGATGGGGATGTTCAGCGGGATCGGCGAGCGGCTGGCGGACCTGCTGGGGACCAACGGGCGCAAGCTGTACGGCGACGATGCGCATGCCCGCGCGCAGCAGATCTTCACCGACGCCGGGTTCCTGGAGCCGACGCGATTTCTGGCCGGGCGGACGGCGAAGGCCGGGCAGCCCGCGTGGCTGTACTACTTTTCGTACGTGCTGGAGCGGCGGCGGGCGCGCGCGCCGGGGGCCATGCACGGAGGCGAAATCCCGTTCGTGTTCGACAACCTTTCGGAGGGACCGCTGGCGCTGCTGGCGACGTCGGAGGACCGCAGGATGGCGGAGACGGTGAGCGGCTACTGGGTGAGCTTCGCCAAGACGGGGGATCCCAACGGGGAGGGACGGCCGCAGTGGCCGGCGTTCCGGATGGCGACGGACAAGCTGCTGGAACTGGGGCCGGAGATCGTGGTGAGGGAGGATTTCCGCAAGCCGCAGCTCGATTTTATCGGGCAGGTGCGGGCGGCGCTGGGGCAGTAAGCACATGCCATTCCTTTTGGCGTTGCGCCGCGCTTCTTCCTTGAGGACTGCTTGTTCGACGCCGGAAGGGGCTTTGCATAAGCTACCGACCCGACAGGTAGACGCGGGCTTCGTAGATCTCTCGCCAAGCCGCCAAGACGCAAAGAACGCAAAGCGAGAGGGGCGATGATGGGAATTACGAACCGGTGAAGATTCAATTCCACGAGAACTTTTGTCTGCCCTGATCAGGAACTCGATTTCACGGCAAGACGCTGGCGGCTCGAAATTACTCGATCCAGCCGCCGCCCAGCACGAGGTCGGCGGAATAGAACACCGCGCCCTGGCCGGGCGTGACGGCGCGCTGCGGGTCGTCGAAGAGGACGCGGACACGGGTTGGGTCGTCCGCGGGGCAAAGGGTGGCGGGGGCGGCGGCGTGCTTGTTGCGGATCTTGACTTCGGCGCGGACGGGTTCGGTGAGGCCGGCGATGGAAATCCAGTTGACCTCGCGGGCGGTGAGGGCGCCGCACAGCAGATCGTTCTTTCCGCCCACGATCACGCTCTGCGATTGGGGGTCGGTGGAGATCACGTACAACGGCTCACCGGTGGCCACGCCCAGGCCGCGGCGCTGCCCTACGGTGAAATGGTGGACGCCCTGGTGCTCGCCCAGGGTGCGGCCATCGGTGGAAAGGATGGGGCCGCGGGTGGCTTCCGGCTGGACGCCGCTCTCCTTCAGATAGGCTTTCATGAAGGCGGCGTAATCGCCGTTGGGCACGAAGCAGATTTCCTGGCTATCGCTCTTGGCGGCCACGGCCAGGTCCATGGAGCGGGCCAGTTCGCGCACCTCGGGCTTGGTCAACTCGCCCAGCGGGAACAGGGTGCGGGAGAGCTGCGGCTGGGTGAGGCCGAAGAGAAAATAGGTCTGGTCCTTGGAGGCATCCACGGCGCGCAGCAACTGGTAGCGGCCGGAAGCCGCATCGTAGCGCGTGCGGGCGTAGTGGCCGGTGGCCATGAGACGGGCGCCCACGGCGTCGGCCATTTCGAGGAAGCGATCGAACTTGATGTAGTTGTTGCAGAGCGTGCAGGGGATGGGCGTGCGGCCGGCCAGGTACTCGGCCACAAAGGGCTTCACCACCTGGTCTTCGAACTGGCGCTCGAAGTTGACCACGTAATACGGAACGCCGATCTGCTCGGCCACGCGGCGCGCGTCGTAAACGTCGTCGAGCGAGCAGCAGCGGCCGGCGCCGGGCGACGCGCCATCCTCCATCAGTTCCGGCAGACGCCGCTGGTTCCAAAGCTGCATGGTCATGCCGACGATGGCGTGGCCCTGGCGCACCAGGAGCGCGGCCACGGTGGAGCTATCCACTCCGCCGCTCATGGCTACGGCGATGGGCGCGTCAGGCATGCACGGAAATCCGGCGCAGATGCGCTACGGAAGCCTCCAGCGCTTCCACCAGCGCATCCACCTGCGCGGCGGTATTGGAGCGGCCCAGGGAGAAACGGATGCTGGAACGGGCGCGCTCGCTCGAAAGGCCGATGGCGGTGAGCACGTGGGAGGGCGTGATGGCGCCCGAAGAACAGGCCGAGCCGGTGGAGACGGCGAAACCGCGCAGGTCGAGGCCGATCACCAGGGCTTCGCCATCGATGCCATCGAAGTAGAGATTGGCGGTGTTGGGTGTGCGGTTCCAGCGCGCGCCGTTGACGCCCGCGCCGTGGATGCGCCCGAGCACGGTGTGCTCCAGGCGGTCGCGCAGAGCGGCGAGGCGCTCGGCATCGGCGGACAGGTTGCGGCCGGCCAGGACGGCGGCGGCGCCCAGGGCGGCGAGGGCCGGCACGTTCTCGGTTCCGGGACGGCGGTCGCGCTCGTGATGGCCGCCGAACGCGACGGGCGCGAGGCGCGTGCCCTTACGCACGTACAGCGCGCCGGCTCCCTTGGGACCGTAAATCTTGTGGCCGCTGAGGCTGTAGAGATCCACGCCCAGCTCGTTCACATCCACGGGAATTTTGCCCAGCGCCTGGACGCCATCGGCATGCAGGGGGACGCCGGCCTCGCGGGCAATGCGCGAGATTTCGGCGAGGGGCTGGATGGTTCCCAGCTCGTTATTGGCGTGCATCACGGAGATGAGCGCGGTTTCCGGGCGCAGGGCGCGGCGCACATCGTCGGGGTTGACCACGCCGCCCGAACCCACCGGCACGCGCGTGACGGCCACGCCCTCGCGCTCCAGTTGGCCGCAGGGCGCCAGCACCGCGGGATGCTCGATGGCGGTGGTGATGACGTGGCGGGCTTCCGCGGCTCGCGCGCGCAGCACCCCCAGCACGGCCAGGTTGTCGGCTTCGGTGCCGCCGCTGGTGAAGACCAGCTCCGCGGGGTTGGCGTGAATCAGCGCGGCCAGCTCGCGGCGGGCTTGCTCCAGGCGCTGCTTGGCGGCCTGGCCGAAATAATGGATACTGGACGCGTTACCATACACTTGACCTAGACACGACACCACCGTCTCAAGCACTTCGGGCGCGAGCGGAGTGGTAGCGTTATGGTCAAAGTAGAAGCGCTGCACTGACTCATTTTACCAATGCCCAAACCGATCCTTACTTTGACCACCGATTTCGGCCTTTCGGACCACTACGTGGGGGTGATGAAAGGCGTGATCCTGAGCATCTGTCCGGAGGCGCGGGTGGTGGACATCAGCCACGAGGCGGCGCCTTACGATATCGCCGAAGGGGCCTACCTGATCACGCAATCGTGGAAGTATTTTCCGAAGAAGACCGTGCACGTGGTGGTGGTGGACCCGGGCGTGGGAACGGCGCGGCGGCCCATCGTGATGGATGCCGGCGGCCACTATTTCGTGGCGCCCGATAACGGAGTGCTCTCGATGATTTACGGGCGCGAGAAGCACAAAATCCGGCTGGCCTCCGCGGAACGGTATTTCCGCAAGCCGGTGAGCCACACCTTTCACGGCCGCGATATTTTCGCGCCTGTGGCGGCGCACCTGGCCAAGGGAGTGCCGGCCGCGCGCATGGGGCGGCTGATTGACGATTACCTGCGCCCGGCCTTCGAGAAGCCGCAGCAGACCGGCAAGCGAACGTGGAGCGGGCGGATTCTGAAGATCGACCGCTTTGGCAACATCGTCACCAATTTCCACACGGACGATTTTCCGGGACTGGAGCAGCGCGATTTCCTGCTGACGGTGGGCGGCAAACAGATCGGCGTGCTGGCGCGCAATTATGCGGAAGCCGGGACGGGAGAGCTGTTCGCGATTGTGGGCAGCTCGGGATACGTGGAGATTTCCGGCAACCAGATGTCGGCAGCCAAGGAGAGCGGCTGCCAGAGCGGCGCGCCGGTGGAACTGAACCTGTGGTGAGCGTTAATTGCCCACCGGTACTTTTTCCGCGCTATCCACCACCAGGACATCGACGGGCGCCTTGCTGGCTTCGAGCGTGAGGCCGAGCTGCCGCTCGATGGCTTTGAAGATGCCGGGGGCGGTATCGGCGGCGGTCTCCGGGAGGGGCGCCGCATCGGGACTGCGGGAGGGCGCGGGCACGGGATCATCCGGCGTCCACTCCAGATTCACATCGTAAGAGCCCGCGAGGCCGGTGTTGTCGACCACCACTTGCTTTAACTGGCGGGAGAGCAGCAGCGCGAAGCGGCTCATCGGGAGGTGGGTGTAATTGAGGCGGCCGCGTCCGTAATAGATTCTGCTGGAAGGCCCATCGCCCGCCGCTGCGGGCAGTTTCGGACCGTTCTTGGCGATCGCCAGTGCGAGGTGCTTAAGCGGCTTCCGTTCGCGATGCAGCACCAGGTGGAAGCGCTCCGCCAGCAGCGCCTGGGTCATCAGCAGGAGGCGATCGGGCGGCGTGTTGGGCGGCGCTTTGGCCACAATATCGACGCGCAGGCGCCGGTCGCGAATCCAGTCCGGGCCGGAGATCTGGTCTTCGCTCGACAGGCCATAGGCGTATTGGATGCACTCGCTGAGCGTGACGTTGGTCAGGGTGACTTCGCCGTGGACGGCCGTGCCAAGATTGATGTACAGAAGGTCGCCGGTAGCGGTGCTGGGCTTGACCGACGCCACGTCGAAGACGGGTGCGGGCGCCGGCGCGGCGGGCTGGGCGAGCGCGGCGAAAGGGAGAAGCCAGGTCAGGATCAGGCGGAGTGGCGGTGGCTTCATAGCGGGCCTCGCACGGTTACTAATAAATTAGTATGAGGCCGCTGGGATGTCAACCGCGAGGGGCGCGAGGCGCTTTATGGCTTGATGCTCTGCTCCAGTTCGCGGACGAAATCGCGCAGCGCGGTGCGATCGGCCTGCTCCCATTTGACGACCACGAAATAGCGGCCGCGGCTGAAGAATACGGTATCGGCGGAGGGGCGCCAGCGCTGCGACAGGGTGACGCCCACCTCGGGCGAGGTAAGCTCGTAGACGCGTGCTTCGAGCTTGCCGGGGCCTTGGTACTCGGCCGTTTCCAGGCGCGTCACGGCGTTGCGCGGCACGGGGTCGGGAGCCTCGTCGACGGGCGTTCGAACCAGGCTGGTGCGGCGCCATCCGCCCGTCACGCTCTGGGGCAGCAGGGTGAACGGCGGCGTATTCTCGCGGCAGGCGGCCGCCATCGCCAGCACGGTGGCGATTGCAATCCAGGCGCGTGATGTCATCTAACTCGATTCTTGCATGCCGGTATGAATCGCGGTGCTACCATCGCAGTGATGGCGAAGTTCAAGCCGTACAAAGGCAAGCCTGCGAAAAGGCCCACGCCGCCGGGAGGCATCTCTTGCCTGATCCTGGTGATCTCCGCCATGTTTCTGGTGATGTTCTTCCTCTACTACGTGATGAAAAATGCGAACGGATAATCGTGAAGCTTGTGAAATGCGGCCCGTGGAAATCGTCACCGGTTACCTGAAGACCGCGGAGGGTTCGGCGCTCATCAAGGTGGGCAACACCCACGTGCTGTGCGCGGCCTCGGTGGAAGACAACGTGCCTCCCTTCCTGCGCAATACCGGGAAAGGCTGGGTGACGGCCGAATACTCAATGCTGCCGCGCGCCACGGCCCGGCGCACGCCGCGCGAGGTTGCCAAGGGCCGGCCTTCGGGGCGTACGCACGAAATCCAGCGCCTGGTGGGCCGGTCCATCCGGTCGGTGGTGGATCTGGCGGCGCTGGGCGAGCGCACCGTCACGCTGGATTGCGATGTGCTGCAGGCCGATGGCGGCACGCGCACCGCCTCCATCACCGGCGCTTTCGTGGCGCTGGCGCTGGCGCTCCGCCAACTGGTGGAATTTCGGGTTCTGCGCGCCTCGCCGCTACGCGATTACATGGCTGCGACCAGCGTAGGACTGGTGGGCGGCGTGCCCATGCTGGACCTCTGCTACGAAGAGGATTCGCAGGCCGACGTGGACATGAACGTGGCCATGACCGGCTCCGGCCAGTTCGTGGAAGTGCAGGCCACCGCCGAGCACCGGCCCTTCGACGACGCGCAGATGACCAGTCTGCTGGCCCTGGCGCGCACGGGTGTGGCGCAGCTCATCGAAGTGCAGAAGAAGGTGGCGCGCATCTGATGCGGCTGTACTGCGCCACGGGCAATCCGGGAAAGCTGCGCGAATTCCGCCTGGCGGCGGAGATGCCGGGCGCACCGCCGGTGCAAATTGAATTGCTGCCCGGCTACCGCGAAATTCCGGCGTGCGTGGAGGATGGGGCCACCTTCGAGGAAAACGCCATCCTCAAAGCGCGCCATTATGCGCCGCATGTTTCGGGCCCGCTGTTCGCCGACGATTCGGGCCTGGAAGTGGACGCACTGGGCGGCGCGCCGGGCGTTTACTCAGCGCGGTTTTCCGGCCCCGGCGCGACGGATGCTTCCAACAACCGGCTGCTGCTCGAAAAGCTGCGCGGCGTGGAAGACCGCGCGGCCCGGTTTGTGTGCGCCATTGCGCTGGTGGAAGGCGAGCGGCTGATTGGCGTGTACCATGGCGCGGTGGAGGGCCGCATTTTGGAAGCTGCGCGCGGCGCCGGCGGCTTTGGCTACGATCCGCTGTTTTACTATGCGCCTTTCGGGTGCACCTTCGGCGAAGCCACTGAGGACCGCAAGTTCACCGTGAGCCATCGCGGCCAGGCGCTGCGGGCGATGCTGGCGGCGCTCAAGCTTCCACTTTGAACACGTAGGCCTGGCGGTCGGGTAGCGCGGCGGCCAGCGCATCGGGCACGCGGATCCGCAACCGGGCGCCCTCGCGCCGGAAATCCACCGGCTGGCCGGTTTCGAGCAGCGTCACGCGGCGCGCGGCCAGATCGTCGATGGCCAGTTCGCCCCTGGGCCGCCGCGGCACGATCACATACACCGTGGCGCCTTTGGCGGTGAGGAACGCCTCCACGTGGGCAAAGCCGGCCGCCGGAGCGTCCACCATCTTCGTGATGTCGTACTCGGTCATGAACTCGCTATCCTGCATTTTGGGAACCGTGCCGGCGCTCCACTGCCGCGCGTTTTTCCAGGCGTGCGTTCCGTAAATGGCCTCGCCGCTCTTGCCCAGCCACTCGCCGATCTGCGTGAGGCGGTCTTCCATGATCACCGGAATGCGCCCGTCGGCGGTGGGGCCGATATCCAGCAGCAGGTTGCCGCCGCGGCTCACGATGTCGATCAGCATGAGCAGCAACTCGCGGCCGGTGCGATAATCGGCCACCGTTTCCATGCGGTTGTAGCCGTAGGAATAGCCCATGCCGCGGTTCTCCTCCCAGGCGTGGGCGGCTTGTTGCAGGCCGCTGGTGTACTCGGTGGTGTAATAGCCGCCGTGCTTGTGGCGGGTGTCCTTGCCCCAGCGGTCGTCGACGACCACCGTGTCGCGCACGGGCGATTCGTTGAACAGCCAGGCCAGCAGTTCGGGCGCATGCCATTCCTCGCTGGTCATGTCCCACTCGCCATCCGAAAAAATAATCTCCGGCCGGGCGTGGTTCACCACGTCTTTGAATTGCGGCGCCATGTGTTCGATGGCGTAGCGGTGGCGGTCGGCGAGCCAGAGCGGGTTGTACCATTCGTACAGCGAATAGTAGATGCCCATGTGCAGGCTGCGGCGGCGGCCGGCTTCCATGAGGTCGAGCAGCAGGTCGCGGTGCGGGCCGATATCCACGGCGTTCCACGGGCGCCCCCAGGCGCGGTTGGCCTCAGCGCTGCGCCACAACGTAAAACCCTCGTGATGTTTGGAGGTCAAGGCCACGTAGCGCGCCCCGGAACGCACGAACACGTCGGCCCAGCGGTCCGGGTCGTAGAGTTCCGCGCGGAACATAGGGGCAAAATCGGCGTAAGGGAAGTTGGCGCCGTAGACGCGTTGGTGGAATTGCCAGGTGAGCGCGCCGTTATCGGTGGGCTGTTTGGCTTTCATGCCGTTGGTCAGCGAATTCCAGTACCACTCCGCGTAAGGATTCTGACCCTTGGCTTTGACGGCCGCGTAGGAGGGCACGGAGTAAACGCCCCAGTGGATGAAGATGCCGAACTTGGCGTCGTTATACCAGGCCGGCATGGGACGGCGGTCGAGCGATTCCCAGTTGGCCTCGAAGGAAGGGGCCGCGGCGGCGCGGCGGGCGGCTAAGGCCAGCGGCGCGGCGGCGCAGGCACGAAGCAGATCTCGGCGTCTCATGTGGTGTATGGTAACTCTGTGCCGGCCAAGGCTGTCTGGGTCGCGGCGGCGCCCGCTACCAGCCGCGATTCCGAGCAACGCGCCCGTTCCAACTCTGTTCCGGGCGCAGGAGCCGCCACTGGAGCCGCGATAATCGCTATAATCGTCTTGAGCCGCGCTGGCGGATTCGAAGGAGTGTGCCCCCATGCAGTCCCGCCGAAATTTCATTGGCAAAGTGGCTACCGGCTTGGCCGGAACCCTGGCGGCTTCCAACGTGCTTGGCGCCAATGACCGCATTCGGATCGGCATCATCGGCCCGGGCGCCCGCGGCAGCGAGATCCTGCGCGAGGCCGTCAGCTTTTCCAACGTCGAGTGCGTGGGCGCGGCCGATGTCTACACGCGCCGCCTGGAAGACGTCAAAAAGATCGCTCCCAACGCCAAGACCTACCTGGACTACCGCCACCTGCTGGAAGACCGCGATGTGGATGCGGTTCTGATCGCCACCCCGCAGCACTTGCACTGCGAGCATTTCACCGCCTCGCTGGAGGCCGGCAAGCACGTCTACCAGGAAAAGACCATGGCCTTCACCGTGGCTCACGCCAAGCGCATGCGCGCCGCCGTGGAGCAGGCCGGCAGCCGCCGCGTGGTGCAGGTCGGCCACCAGTGGACCTCCACCGGCGCGGTCGCCGACGCCATCAGTTTCCTGAGGCCCGAACTCATGGGCAAGATCACCGCCATCGACGCGCACATGTACCGCAACACGCCGCACGGCAAGCCGCAGTGGGCGCGTCCGGTGTATCCCGACATGACTCCCGAGAACATCGTGTGGAAGTCGTTTTTGGGCGACGCGCCTGACCACCCCTTCGACCCCAACCGCTACATCAACTGGCGCTTCTTCTGGGATTACTCCGGCGGCAATGTCTACGAAAACATGTGCCACCAGCTTTCCTTCTGGTATAAGACGATGGGCTTGCAGATTCCCACCACGGTCACCATGACCGGCGGCCTGTACCTGTGGAAGGACGGGAGGGAAGTGCCCGACACCATGAACGTATCGATGATCCACTCCGAAGAGCTGATGTTCAACTGGACCTCCGGTTTCGGCAACGACGATCTGGGCGTCACCGAAGAGGTACTGGGCGACAACGGCAGCATTTCCCACACTCCGCAGAGCATTCGCTACGCGCCGCAAAAGGTGAACCGCCGCGACGGCAACGAGATGCTTGGGGCCACGCGCAACCAGCGCGCCGGCCACATGGCCAATTTCCTGGATTCCATCCGCGGCGCCGCCACGCCCAACTGCCCGTTCGACCTCGGCTACCGCGTGGCCATTGCCTGCCGCATGGCCGTGGAAAGCTACCGGCAGCAGCGCACGGTGCGCTGGGATGCCGCCAAAGAAGAGATCGTGTAGGCTTCCGACGGTGGACTTCGAGTACACGCCGGAACAGATTCAACTGCGGAAATCGGTTCGCGAGTTCGCCGAAAACGAGATCGCGCCGCATGTGATGGAGTGGGACGAGGGGCAGATCTTCCCGCTCGAAACCATCCGCAAGCTCGGTGCGTTGGGCTACATGGGCGCCATTTTTCCGGAGGAGCTGGGCGGCGCCGGCTTCGGCTACATCGAATACTCCATCATCATCGAGGAACTGTCGCGCGTGGATGGGTCGGTGGGCATCATCCTGGCGGCGCACACTTCGCTTTGCTCCAACCACATCTTCAAAATGGGCACCGACGAGCAGCGCCGCCGCTACCTGCCCAAGCTGGCTTCGGGCGAATGGATCGGCTGCTGGTCGCTCACTGAGCCGGAGGCCGGTTCAGACGCCGCCGGCACGCGCACCCACGCCGAGCTGGACCACGACGAGTGGGTGCTGAACGGCGCCAAGACGTTCACTACCAATGCGCACTACGCGGATGTCTGCGTGGCCATGGCGGTTACCGATCGCGCGGCCGCGCAGCACGGCATCTCGGCTTTCCTGGTCGAAAAGAGCAC
>DATJRE010000027.1:0-5077 GCA_035505095.1 Bryobacteraceae bacterium
CGCGCTTGAATGGGTGCGCGATAACATCGCGCAATTTGGCGGCGACCCAGCCAAAGTCATGATCTTCGGAGAATCGGGCGGTGGGGCCAAGGTCAGCGCGCTCATGGCTATGCCCGCGGCCAAAGGGCTGTTTCACAGAGCTTCGGTGCAGAGTGGTTCGCAGTTGCGTGTCGGCACGCCGGAAGCGGCGACCGAGGCAGCCCGGAAGTTGCTCGCCAAGTTCGGCCTGAATGAAAACCAGGTGGACGAGTTGCAGAAGATCCCAGCCGATAAGCTGTTCGCGGCGGCCGTGGGAGAGCGCGGCCTCAGCGGCGGCATGGTGGTGGACGGGCATTCGATTCCCCATCAGACCTGGGATCCCAAAGCCCCTGAAGTGTCGGCAACCGTTCCCATGCTCGTCGGAAACGATAAGGACGAATCCACCTTGTTCTCTGTCCAGGACCAGGAGCTATTCACTCTGGAAGACGCCAGCTTGCGCGTCCGCCTCGTCAAAGCCGGCCTCGCGGAACGCGATCTCGATTCGTTGCTGACACTCTATCGCCGCGACCATCCCACCGACAGTCCCACGGACCTGTTCTTCCGAATCTCGACCGATCGCGGCGCGCGGCGCAACGCAACGCTGCAAGCCGAACTGAAGGCGGAGCAAGGCAAGGCCAACGTCTTCACGTGGTACTGCCAATGGAACACACCTCTGGCTCACGGGGACATGAAGATCAAGTCGTTCCACACTTCCGATCTTCCCCTGACCATGCGTCTGGTGGAGTTCCCGGAATCCGAACAGCTTTCGCGGCAACTCAGCGGCGCCTGGGCGGCGTTCGCCCGGACGGGCAATCCCAGCCAGAAAGGACCGGCGTGGCCCGCTTACACCCTGGCTCAGCGCGCCACCATGGTTTTCGATGGTCCCAAGAGCGAAGTAGTGAACGACCCAGATAAGGACGAGCGGCTGATGATGCGCGACCGTCCGTCCGGTGGACCTTTGTGACAGGAGGCGACATGACGAACTCAAAGATGAACCGGCGCGCTGCGCTCCAGATCGGCATCGGAGCGGCAGGTCTAATGCCCTCTGGGGGAGAGGCTGCCCAGCATTCCAAGCCGGCTGCCCGTTCGAGCGCGCCGGCGAACCCGGTCGTGGAGACCACAACAGGCAAGGTGAGAGGTTTCAGCAGCCGCGGCGTCGCAGTTTTCCGGGGCATTCCTTACGGAGCATCCACGACGGGCCCCAATCGTTTTATGCCGCCCCAAAAAACGGAACAGTGGGCCGGCGTGCGCAACTGCCTCAGCTACGGACACTCCTGCCCGGAGGGTGGAACGGGCGTGGTGGAGAACGACGCGCACGGGCGCAACACTGACGAGGACGAATTTCTGCTCTATCGGACCCACGGATGGACTCGCGGCGAGGATTGCCTTCGCATGAACGTCTGGACCGCGTCGCCGGCTGCGTCCAGCCGCAAGCGGCCCGTGATGGTCTACATGCACGGCGGCGGATTCACCGGTGGCAGCGGCAATGACCTGTTGTGCTATGACGGCGAAAGCCTGGCGCGTAATCACGATGTCGTCGTAGTGACCCACAACCACCGCCTCAATCTGTTCGGTTATCTCAACCTGGCCGAAATCGGCGGTGAACGCTGTGCTTCGTCGGGCAATGTGGGGATGCTCGATATCGTCGCAGTGCTGGAGTGGGTGCGCGATAACATCGGCAATTTCGGCGGCGACCCGGGAAACGTGCTCATCTACGGCCAATCGGGCGGTGGCGGCAAGGTGAGCACCTTGATGGCGATGCCGGCGGCCAAAGGCCTGTTCCACCGTGCCGTGGTGCAGAGCGGTTCAACCCTGCGGACCGGCGACCCGGAGGCAGCCTCCCGGCGTGCTGCCGCCGTACTCGATGAACTCGGCATCTCGAAGGAGCAACCGGACAAGCTCAATACTCTGCCGACCAGCGTTCTTCAGGCGGTGCAGCCTGCGGTGCAACGCCGCCTGGCCGGAGCGGGCGGTCCGCCTGCCGGAGGTCTGGGAGGATGGGGGCCTATCCTCGACGGCAAGATCATTCCCGCCCATCCATTCGATCCCGCCGCCCCGGCGATTTCAGCCGACGTCCCCATGCTCATCGGTACTTGCCTGAATGAAATGGTAAATGGCACCGACAACCCGGATCGCGAGACTCTTACCGACAGCGAGCTATTGAAGCGCGTCACGGACCGGTGCAAGGGAAAAGCCGGCGACATCTTAGCCGCATATCGCAAGGAGTATCCCGGGGAGTCCGCATTCGGGCTCTGGGCGGCCATCTCGGCGGGAGGGCTGATGCGCCTGAATGCTGTCACCCAGGCCGAGCGCAAGGCAGCCCAAGGCGGAGCTCCCGCCTACATGTATCTGTATGCCTGGCGTACCCCCATGCTCGGCGGCCAGATCGGCACGTTTCACAGCAGCGAGATCACGTTCGCGTTCGACAACGCCGAACTCTGCCCGCATTACGCCGGCGGCGGCACGGAGGCGCTTGCACTTTCGAGCAAGATGGGCGCCGCATGGGCCGGCTTCGCGCACGCTGGCAAGCCCGGACATAGCGGCCTTCCGCCGTGGCCTTCGTATGACAAAAAGACGCGCGCAACCATGATTTTCAACAGCCCCTGCGAAATTCGGAATAATCCGGAGGGCGAGGGCCTTCGGCTGATCCGGGAGGGGGCATAGTCTGCCTTACACGGAGTCGTGAGGGGCGTCTTCGCGGCTGTTGGTGCGGGCCTGACTGAGGTGGCAACTCAACGGCGTTCGCGAATATGGTGGCTTCAGACATCGTGCCCGACCGCGCCGCGGCTGGCGGCGCTGACCTCTGCCGGCAATTTTCGACGGTAGTTGCGCCGGTGGTAGTCCTGGTTGTATTCCTTCTTGGCTTCTGGCCGGCAGGATTCGCACAGCCGGTGTCCGCGCCCACGCGGGCGCCCGCAACGCGCACAGGGCCTCTGCTTGGAGCGGCACGCGGAGTTTACGTATCCATCCATTATCGGCAATGGACTTCGCAAACGGATGGTCTTGCCAAGCTCCGCCGGTCCGGCAAGGCTCTCCTACGGTTGCCACTCGCTCCCCGAGAAGAACTCTCTCTTCATAGTGAAAAACGGAGAATTTCGATGGAGAATGCATCAACGGCGGGAGCGAAGCAAAGTTAGCGCTTGCACCGACGCCTTCGACAGCTCAGAACCCCGACAAAACAGTCTTGCCGAAGGAGCGGCCGCTCTCCACCTGGGCGTGCACAAGTTTTAGGTTTGCGGCATTGATCGTTCCCTCGTCTTCCCTAATGGTGGAGCGCAAAACGCCGGCATCGACCAGATCCGCCACCTCATTCAGCAAGCGATGCTGCGCGACCATATCGTTCGTCTGGAACAGGGAGCGCGTGAACATCAATTCCCAGTGAACCGAAACGCTTTTGCGCTTCAGGTTGACGATATCCAGAACTTCGGGGTCATCGATCAGCGCCAATCGGCCTTGGGGTGCAATTGCCTCCGCGATACCACGTACTCGATCTGCGGAATCCCAATTTCGTGCAGAGACTCAGTCAGCGAACGATGATGGTCAATCACATGGTGCGCCCCCATCTCATAGCACCACGCAATGGTCTCCGGGCGAGAGGCCGTCGCCACCACGGTTAGGCCGGTCAGCCGGCGCGCGATCTGCGTCAAAATCGAACCGACACCGCCCGCGCCGTTGATGATCAGTATTGTGCCGTTTTGAGCCTTCGTCCCGTATGGCACGCCCAGCCGGTCGAACAGTAGTTCCCAGGCTGTAATGGAAGTAAGGGGCAGAGCTGCCGCCTGACTGAAGGAAAGCGTCCTTGGTTTGCGGCCGACAATGCGCTCGTCCACTAAATGAAGCTCGCTGTTCGTTCCGGGTCGATTGATGGCGCCCGCATAGAACACTTCGTCACCCGGCTTGAACAGTCGTACTTCCGACCCGACCCCAATCACCACGCCTGCTGCATCAAAGCCCAGGATCCGCGCCTCCCCTTTTGGTGGAACGGCACTGGCTCTGCTCTTCACATCGACTGGATTGACTGAAACCGCATTGACGGCCACAAGCAGGTCGCTTGGGCCGGGCGTTGGCGTGGGTAGTTGGAAGTCCACGAGTGCATCTGGGGAAGTAATTGGTTGCGGTGTGTAATATCCGATCGCCTTCATATCGATACTCTTTTTCCTTGTTCGTTGTGGAATTCAACCACCACTTTTCCGACGGCCCCCGATTCGACCAGCGCGTGCGCGGACGCTATATCGGCCGCCAGGAACTGCTTATCGTTAACCAGCGGCCTAAGCTTGCCAGCATCCACCAGAGAGGCAGCTTCGCGAAGAATCTCTCCGTGATGTGCCTGGCCTAGCCCCGTGAGAAGGGGAAGTAGACTGAATACGCCGGAGTAGGTCGCACCGCGAAACGAAAGAGGAGCCAACGAATGGGTACTCCATCCGATGCAGCTCACGACATGACCGGTATATCGCTTCACCGCGGCAAACGATGCATCAATGGTGGCGCCGCCCACCGTGTCATAAATGACGTCGAAACCTTCACCGCCTGTATGAATAGCGACATACTGCTCCGGTGAGAGGGATAGGTAGTCGATCGCGGTTGCGCCGAATCTCTCGGCGATCGCACGCTTGTCCGGCGCGACGGTCGCGAATACGTCGGCCCCTGCCGACCTTGCGATCTGCACCGCAACGTGTCCCACGCCGCCCGCACCCGCGTGAACCAGTACCTTTTGGCCCGCTCGAACCTTCGCTCGATCGACAAGGCCTTCCCATGCAGTGATCGTCACCAAAGGGAGTGCCGCCGCCTCGCGCATTGACAGGGACTTCGGTTTGACTGCCAGAAGGGCGGCATTCACCACCACGTATTCGGCCAATGTCCCCTGCAGGCCGCCGACCCCGCCCACCATCCCGTAGACCTGCTCTCCCTGGCGAAATGAAGAAACGCCAGGCCCGACTTCTTCTACTTCCCCCGCCATATCCAGACCGAGCACCGCGGGCAGCGGTTGCCGGGCATGGGCTGCATTGCCAGCGCGGATCTTAGTATCCAACGGATTAACGCCGCTAGCGTATACACGGAC
>DATJRE010000028.1:0-10971 GCA_035505095.1 Bryobacteraceae bacterium
ATCCGTGTAACCGCTCCGAAATGTAAGAAATCGCAGGGATTTTCCGCCGCTCGAATCCTTTTTCGAGCCTCCGCTCAGCCCCCCAATTTGGCCGTTCCGCCAACAAACTCGCCATTCAATGCTTACCTATTTCTTTCAATCGGTTATGGCGGCAAGATACCTAGAATTGGGGAATTACTCTACACTATGAGCACTCAGCCTGTCGAACCTAAAATCCCGCCATCTGCCAGTTTGGTACAGATCGGTTCGGTCGAGGACATCATTCAACAGCGCTTGGCCGAGGAACGCACCCGTCTGGAGCGTGAAGCCGGCCTCGCCAAACGGGAGACGCACCACTTCAAACGCCCCACCGAGCGCCCGTTCACCCGCGGCGAGCGCGGCCGGACGACGCTCTTGTTCGGCGGCCTGACGTGGAAACACGAAAAGCTGGTGCACGGCGCGCTGGAGGGCCTCGGCTACCTTGCCGAAGCCGTTCCCACGCCCAACGTGCGCGCTTTCCAGACGGGCAAGGAGTACGGCAACAACGGGCAGTGCAACCCCACCTACTTCACCGTCGGCAACCTGGTGCAATATCTCCAGAACCTGGAAGAACAGGGCCTGTCGAAACAGGAGATCATCGACCGCTACGTGTTCTTCACCGCCGGCGCCTGCGGCCCGTGCCGCTTCGGAATGTACGAGGCCGAGTACCGGCTGGCGCTGCGCAACGCCGGGTTCGACGGTTTCCGCGTACTGCTGTTCCAGCAATCCGGCGGGCTGAGCCAGTCGGATGCCGAGGCCGGGCTGGAGATGAACCTGGATTTCTTCCTGGGCATCCTCAACGCGCTCAACTGCGGCGACGTGATGAACGAAGTGGCCTACGCGTTGCGGCCCTATGAAATGACTGCCGGCGAGACTGATCGCGTGCTGGACCAGGAAATGGACTACCTCCACGAGGTCTTCCGCAAAAAGCGGCCGTGGAAGCTGGACGACGGCATGGGCAAGTACCTGGGCGGCTTCTCGGACACCGCCGAATACATCGGCAAGTTCGTCCACCAACTCAAGGGCGACGATTATGTGCCGGCGCTGGAGCGCTGCCGCGACAGCTTCAACTCCATCGATATCGATCGCCTGCGCGTGAAGCCGATCGTGAAAATCACCGGCGAGTTCTGGGCGCAGACCACCGAGGGCGACGGCAACTTCAACATGTTCGACTTCCTGCAGCGCGAGGGCGCGCAAGTGCTGGTGGAACCCATCGGCACGTGGATCATGTACATGATTCACCAGGTGGTGCAGAAGTACAAAGACTTCAAGGGCCTGGAAGACGGCGCGGTGCTGCCGCCGCTGTGGAAGCTGGGGACGCGCGCCCGCATTGAGATCGGCTACCGGCAGAAGGTGGCCAAGCTGAAGCTGGCGGAGGCCATTTTCAAGGGTGAGTACCACAAGATCGTGAACGCACTGGGCGGCATCGCGCACCACCTGGCCGACCAGTACGAATTGCAGCGCCTGGGCCATCCCTTCTACAACAGCCGTGCGGGCGGCGGAGAAGGGCACCTGGAAGTGGCCAAGAACATTTACTACTCGAACAAAGACCTGGCCCACATGGTGCTATCGGTGAAGCCCTTCGGATGCATGCCCTCCACGCAGTCGGATGGCGCGCAATCGGCGGTGGTCTCCAATTACAAGGACATGATTTACCTGCCCATCGAGACCTCGGGCGAAGGCGAGATCAACGCCCACAGCCGCGTGCAGATGGCACTGGGTGAGGCCAAGAACAAGGCCAAGAAGGAATTCGCCGAAGCGCTGGAAAAGACCGGGCTGACCCTCGACGCGTGCCGCGCCTGGGTGGAAGCGCATCCGGAATCCAAGCGGCCGCTCTACAAGGTGCCGCATACCAAGGGCGTGGTGGGCGGGGCGGCGAACTTCGTTTATCACATTGCGGCGCAGGGGCCGGCAGCGGCGAATTGAGAAAAGGGCCGCTGATGAACCCAGATGAACGCTGCTAACTCAAATCTTCATCAGCGTTGATCCGCGTTCATCGGCGGCTAATAGGCTTTTTCCCTACGGCGGAAGGCAAATAGAGACCACACCATGGACCAACAATTCTTGATCGGGATGGACGTCGGATCGACGACGGTGAAGTCGGTGGTCATCGATGCGGCCAGCGACCGGATTCTGTGGCAGGATTACCAGCGCCACGATACCAAGCAACCCGAAAAGGTGCTGGAATTCCTCAAGCGTTTCGAAACCGAGATCGACGGCTTCAGCGCCGATAATTCGCGCATGTTCATTACCGGCTCGGGCGGCAACGGGATGGCGAAATTCCTGGGCGCCAAGTTTGTCCAGGAAGTCAACGCGGTGTCGCTGGCGGTGGAGCGCCTCTACCCGGATTGCGGTTCGGTGATCGAACTGGGCGGGCAGGATGCCAAGATCATCATCTTCAAGACCGACCCCGAAACCGGACGCAAGAAGAAGATTCCGTCGATGAACGATAAGTGCGCCGGCGGCACGGGCGCGGTCATCGACAAGATCAACGCCAAGCTCCGTATTCCGGCCGACCAGCTTTGCCAGATGGGCTATAAGGGAGTCAAGCTGCACCCGGTGGCCGGCAAATGCGGAGTGTTCGCGGAAACCGATATCAACGGGTTGCAGAAGATGGGCGTGCCGCCCGATGAACTGATGGCGTCGCTGTTCGAGGCCATCGTCATGCAGAACCTTTCGGTGCTGACCCGCGGCAACACCCTGCAGCCGGTGGTGCTGCTGTTGGGTGGGCCGAACTGCTACATCAAGGGCATGCGCGACTGCTGGAAGAGCAACATCCCCAAAATCTGGCAGGAGCGCAACACCCCGCTGCCCGAAGGCGTGGCTCCGGAAGACCTTATCCGCACACCCGATAATGCGCAATACTTCGCCGCTATCGGCTCGGTGGAATTTGGCAAGAGCGAAGACGATGAGGTGGGCCGCTATATCGGCCTCAAGAAGCTGGAATGGTACGTCAACGTGGGCCGCGAGGAAGAGAAGGCCAAGCGTGGCGGCGGAGGCGGGCTGGCCAAGGACGATGCCGACCTGGCGGCCTTCAAGAAGAAGTACCGCACCAAGAAGTTTACGCCCACCACCTTCCAGCCGGGCGACGTGGTGGAGGGGTTCGTGGGCATCGATGGCGGCTCCACTTCGACCAAGGCGGTGCTGATTTCGAAGGACCACAAGCGGCGCATCCTGGCCAAGACGTACCAGCTTTCCAAGGGCAACCCCATCGAAGACACCGTCGAGGTGCTGCAGAAACTCGACCGGCAGATCCGCGACCAGGGCGCCGATTTGAAAATTCTGGGCGTGGGCACCACCGGCTACGCCAAGGACATTCTGAAAGACGTCATCGGCGCGGATGCGGCCCTGGTGGAGACGGTGGCCCACACCGAAGCCGGCATGCACTTCTACGACAACGTGGACGTGATCTGCGACGTGGGCGGGCAGGACATCAAAATCATCATCCTGAAGAACGGCCGCGTGAAGGATTTCAAGCTCAATACGCAATGCTCTGCGGGCAACGGCTACTTCTTGCAATCCACGGCGCAGGGCTTTAATGTGCCGGTGGAGCAGTATGCCGACACGGCATTCGGCGCCAAGGGCTTCCCCAGCTTCGGCTACGGCTGCGCGGTGTTCATGCAGAGCGACATCGTGGACTTCCAGCGGCAGGGCTGGAAGCCCGAAGAGATTATGGCCGGCCTGTGCAACGTGCTGCCGAAGAATATCTGGCTGTATGTTTCGCAGATTCCGAACCTCTCGGCGATCGGCACGCGCTTCCTGCTGCAAGGCGGGACGCAGTACAACCTGGCGGCGGTGAAGGCGCAGGTGGATTTCATCGAATCGCGATTCAAGGGCAAGGAAGTACAAGCCGATGTGATCGTGCACGAGCACTGCGGCGAGGCCGGTGCCATCGGCGCCGCGCTGGAAGCCGGCCGTCTGTGGGACAACGGGCGCGTTTCCACTTTCATCGGTCTGGAAGCCTGCCAGCACATTCAATACAAGACCACGCGCAACGAATCCACCCGCTGCTACTTCTGCAAGAACAAGTGCCTGCGCACGTTCATCGACGTCAAGACCAACCTTATCAACCTGGATTACAAGCCGCCGGTGAAGACCAAGGTGCCGCTCGAAAAGGGCGCGCAGCGGCTGATCATCGCCACCTGCGAAAAGGGCACGGTGGAGAACATTGAGGAGATGCGCGCGATCAAAGGCGACCTGGACCGCGTGAAGAAGGCCAACCCCAACCTGGTGGAGGTGGCCGCCAAGGCGGTGTTCCGCGTGCCCGATGTGGCGCTGGTGGCCGACCCCGCGCCGCGGTTCCAGTTCACCGCCGCGCAGAAGAAGCGTGCCGAGTTGCTCGCCAAACGCAAGGACATGCGCATCGGCATGCCGCGCGTGCTCAACATGTACTCGCAGACGCCGGTGTTCGCGGGCTACTTCGCGGCGCTGGGGCTTCAACCCCAGAACATTGTCTACTCGGATTACACCAGCGAAGAGTTGTACAAGGAAGGTGCCAAGCGCGGCGCCATCGACCCGTGCTTCCCCTCCAAGCTGGGCATTCCGCACGTGCATAACCTGTTGTACAAGGTGCACGCCAAGAAGCCGCTGGATATTATCTTCTTCCCCATGATCGACTGCCTGACCACGGAGCTTCACGACGTGCAGGCCAGCCGCTCCTGCCCCACGGTGGCCACCACGCCCGAGGCGGTGAAGGCGGCGTTCATCAAGGAAGGCGATCTGTTCGCCGAGAAGGGCGTGCGCTTCCTGGACACTTTCGTGAACCTGTCCAAGCCTGACCTGTTCGAACGGCAGATGTACGAGGAGTTCAAGGACATCCTGGGCCTCTCGCCCGAGGAAAATAAAAAGGCCGTCGAACAGGGCTACCTGGCGCTGGATCTGTTCAACAGCGTGACCATGCGCGGTGCGGCGCGCGAGGTGCTGGAACAACTGGAGCGCGAGGACCGGCTGGGCGTGGTGCTGCTGGGCCGCCCGTATCACAACGATCCCGGCGTGAACCACGAAATCCTGGAAGAGTTCCAGAAGCTCGGCTACCCCGTGTTCGCGCAGGACTGCCTGCCCATCGACGACGACATCCTCTGGCGCCTGTTCGGCGACGAAGTGGAAGCCGGCGAGATTCCGCATCCTATGTCCATCGCCGACGTGTGGAAGAACTCCTACAGCGAAAACACCAGCCGCAAGGTGTGGGCGGCCAAGTATGTGGCGCGGCATCCGAACTTAGTGGCGTTGGAGCTTTCGAGTTTCAAATGCGGCCACGACGCGCCCATTTACAGCGTGGTGGAAGAGATTGTGGAGCACTCCGGCACGCCATATTTCTGCTTCAAAGACATCGACGAGAATAAGCCGACCGGGTCGATTAAGATTCGCGTGGAGACAATCGGCTACTTCCTGAAGCGCTACCGCGAGGACATGGTGCGCAACAAGCAGAAGGCCAAGACCATCGAGAGCCAGTTGCTGGAATTCGAAGCGCGCCTGCGCCGCGAAATGCTGCGCGAAAAGCTGGACTCGCTGGCGGGAGCCTTCGAGACCGGCTCCATGCCGCAAATCCACGTAAGCCTCGGCGCCCTGGCAGCCAGCAGGCCGGCCGCGCGGGAATACGAGCCGGTGCAAGGCGACTGATCGGCTTGCAGGTGTGGGCAGCACGCCTGGGTACTTCACTTCGGCCGGCATAAGAAGCCGCCGCTCAATAGGAACGCCCATGACCGGGTTCGTCTGAGGCACATGCCGGACGCGGCCTCGAAAGCGCTGTCGTTCATCGAGGGCGGCAACACGAACCTCTGACCTCCCGTGCTGGCCGAAAAACTTCGCCAGGTCTTGGACTGAATAGCCGCCAGGTTCTCAGATTTATGTCCAAATCCACTCCCGACGAAATCCGCCGCCGCTTCGACGCCGATGTGGAACGGTTCTCGAATCTGGAAACCGGGCAGACGGCTACCATGGATGCGCCGGTGGCGCTGGAACTGGTGGCGCGCGCGGCAGCGGCGATTTGCCCGAAGGCGGAATCGCTGCTGGACATCGGGTGCGGGGCGGGAAACTACAGCCTCAAACTGATCGAGGCGCTGCCGCTGCGGCGGGTTACCCTGGTGGACCTGAGCCGGCCGATGCTCGATCGCGCCGAACAGCGCCTGTGCGCGGCCCGCTCCCTGGAAATTGCCGCGTTGCAGGCGGACATTCGCGAGGCCGCCTTTCCCGCGGAGTCGTTCGATGTGGCGGTGGCCGCCGCGACGCTGCATCATTTGCGCGGCGAAGAGGAGTGGTCTGCCGTTTTCGGGGCCTTGTATCGCTGGCTGCGGCCCGGAGGCTCGCTGTGGATCAGCGACCTGGTGGAGCACCAGCCCGCCGCGCTGCAGCAAATGATGTGGCAGCGCTACGGCGAATACCTGGCGGCGCTCAAAGGACCTGAGTACCGCGACCAGGTGTTCGCTTACATCGAGCGAGAGGATACGCCGCGGCCGCTCGCGTGGCAGCTCGACCGGCTGCGCCAGGCCGGTTTCGCCTCCGTGGAAGTGCTGCACAAGAACACCTGCTTCGCGGCCTTCGGCGCCATCAAATGAGCAGCCGGGTCGGCGGGAGATTCACTGGTCGGTCTTGGACCAATACGCCCGCAACAGGAAATATTCGTTGACCGGCCGGTCGTCCTGAATGGCCGGCAGTTGGGGCGCGACCTTGAGAAAGTCCGACAGGCGCTCCTCCCGGGAAAAGACGGTCTGGAGCAACTGATAGGGGGTGACGTTGGGCGCCCACTCTACCAGATCGCGCGCGGCCGCCTCCGGCAATTGCCGCGGCAAAGGCTCCCCCTGGATGGCGGGAAGCGGTTCCATGCTGGCCAGAAAATGCGTCCCCCATCCTTCGATAGACTGAAATGCGCGGACGTAGGGGAACGATTCGACCAGCGCGCGGGCTACCGACGACTGCGAACCGGTAGCCTCTTCGAGCGATCCTGGCAGCCAAACCTGGACGATGGCGCCGGGCTGCAAGTGCTGCTTGACGATGGCATAGAACTCGCGCGAATAGAGCAGGCTGGAGGCGGGAGCGGCCAGCGGCGGAGGCGGATCGACCGTGACCACGTCAAACTTTTCGCCGGAGCGCTCCAGGTAGCGGCGGCCATCGTCGATGACCATGTGCGCGCGCGGTGAGCGCAGCAGCTCGGGCCCATCGGGGTGGAAAAAGCCGAACACCTTCGGCACGCTGGGCACCAGTTCCACGGCGGTAACCTGAATTCCCCAGGACAGCATGGAGCGGAAGGTGGTTCCCATGCCGAAGCAGATCACCAGGCCCTTGGTGGCGGGCCGCTTCACGAGCAGGAGCGGGATGTGGGCCATCATTTTGGTGATGGTGGTGAGCTTGGTCATGCCGGTTCCGTTGGTGAACAACTGTTTTTTCATGCCCTCCCCGGTAGCCACCACCGTGGCGGTGTAATCCCGCAGTTCCACGCGGTCGGGGTAAATCGCGTCGTAACCTCTGGAAAGCGCCACCAGCGGGAGGCACAGCAGGAGGCTGAGGGCATAGAGCGGCTGGGGCGCGAGTTTTAAGACGGTGCGCGAACCGCCGGGCGCACCGGTAGCGATCACGAAGCCTGCCGCAAAAAGCGGCGCGGCGATGACGCACAGGCTCCCGTGCTCGCCCACCCAGGGCAGAATACAGAATCCTGCCAGCACCGGTCCCAGAATCGAACCCAATACGTTCACGGCATAAGCGCGGCCGGCGGAATCCGGGTTGCCCTGGGAGACCCGGTCCACCAGCATGGGGGTGGCGAAGCCCACCAGCGCGCTGAAGGGCATAATGCCCAACCCGGCGCGGAGCATCCCCATGAGAAAATCGGGACCGAAATCGCCCACGTAAGGGAAAGGAAGGCGCGGATCGGCCAGCAGGAGGGGCAGCAGGGCGGCCAGCCCCATAACGATCCAGACGGTGCGGCATTCCTTGGAATCGTGGGTGCGCGCCCATGCCCGATAAACCAACGAACCCAAATAATTGGCGCAGAGGTACAGCGCCAAAATCGCCGCGAAGGCGTAAACCACGCTTCCCAGATAGACGGTAAACTGCCGGATCCAAACCACTTCCATGGCCATGCTGCACAGCCCGGTGGTGAACAGCAGGGCCAGCGAGCCGCGGTCGGGGATGGGCGGCGCTTCATGCTGGACCGCGACAGGCTTCGAACGGGCGGGCTGGGGGACAGTTTTCGGCAGGGTGGAACTGAGCAGAAAAACCGCCGCCGCCAGGGTGACGTTCAGCGCCGCGGCGATGTGGAGGGTGCCGCTGAAGCCGTATAGTTCGATCAGGGCGATGGCCGGGATCAGCGTGCCCGCCAGCGCGCCGAGCAGGTTGGCCAGGTAAAGATAGCTGAAAGAGCGCTCGGATTCGTCTTTGGCGATTTTGCGGATGGCCGCCATGGCAAACGGGAAGGTGGCGCCCATGGCCGTACACCACGGGAGCAGCGCCAGGGCGATCCAGGCGCCGGAAGCCAGGTAGTAGAGCGAGGAGGCCCAGGCCAAGCCCTTGCCGGCATCGCGCAGCAGGCTGTACCCGGCATTCAGCAGAGGCGGAACCGCCAGCCCGGAGAATCCGATCAGCAATTCCAGGGTTCCGTAGAAGCGCAGCGGCACCAGGGCGGGCGACCGGTCGAAGCGGCGGATGAACCGGCCGCCAGCCCACGACCCCAGGCCCAGGCCGGCCATGAAGACCGAAAGCACGATGGAGACCATCGGCGTGGTGACGCCGAATTTGGCCATGCTTAGCCGCAGCCAGACGACCTCGTACACCAGGCTGCAAAAACCGGAAATGAAAAAGAAAACAAAGAACCAACTTCGCTTCAAGCTGCCTCCGCCGACGAACGGCATCGCCCATACGGGCGGCCAAGAGAACTACCATCCGCGCCACCTGTGGCTTAACCGCAAGCGGCGAACCGCGGGTTGCGGCATGCGGGTTGCGGCAGATCTCAAGACCAGTGGCGCGGGGCCGCTTCCGAAGGAGCGGGTCGTATGTCTACGATACGATTTCCCGGCCCGGTTGTCCACGCGGGCGCGGCGCGGCAGCGCGTCGCTGGTGGTTACGGCGGCGGTGCTGTGCGGGCGCGGGTGATCGCGATTCGGCTCAAGCCAGGCGCTTCGCCAGGCGGGCGCGTTTTTCGCGGCGCATCATGCGCAGCAGGCGCCACAGGCCGCGGGACCAATCGGGGAACAGATCGATGTACTGAAACTCCTTCTGGATGGAGCGCGGCACGCGGCAATCATCGAGGCGGACGGGAACCACAAAAATATCATCCAGCGGCACGCGCCGGGCGCAGTCAAGGGCATAGCGGATTTCGGCCTGGAACCCGCCCCACTTATTCACCGAGCGGCGGGAGAAGCAGGGGACGAAGAAATCGGAGCACTCGATGGCGCGCTCGATGGCGCGGGGCCAGTTCTGGCCGGGCACCAGTTTGCGGACATCCATCCATGGGCGGAAGCCCTCGGCTTCCAGAGCCTCGTACAGGCGGCCGGCCGGCTCGGCATCCTCGACGACGTACGCCAGGAACACATGCGGCACCAGGCGCGGCTCGAAGCGGAAGCCCCGCTCGGCATCCGGGTAAAAGACGCCCAGATGTTCGATTTCCACGGCTTGTCCTTCGGCCAGCCCGCGAATCACAACCTGGGACAAATGTTCCAGCGGCGAGATTCCGGTTTCAGCCACGGCGCCTGCCTTCCTGCTCGAATACGATTTGGCCGTCGGCCCCATGCGTGAAACGGCCCAGCCCGGGAAGCGTGGCGGGCTTGCCTTTGCGCAGATTGGAAAGAATCTGGTGGACCACGCGGTCCAGGCGGTCGGCGCCTTCCGCCTGGCTCACGCCTGCCCGCCGGGCCATGCTTTTTGCGATATCCGGCATCTTCATTACGCCCCCAATGTATCAACCGGACTGGCCGTGCCCCGCCCCGGAAAATCGCGGGAAGCCGGTAACGCTCTTTTTCTCAGTGGATTGGCGCGAATAAGAAATTGCGCGAAGTTTGTCACCGCGGAGATGAAACGATTTTAATTAGCGCTTAAGCGATCGTTCATGTGCGGTTCGCTATCATAGCCCCAGACGAAATAATCGTCGCACCCCTTAAGGAGAGAAGCGTAAATGAAGAAACTGATTTCGCTGATGATCGGTATGGGATTGGTGCTCGGCAGTACCGCCCTCATGTTTGGCCAGGAGAAGCAGGACACCTCCACGAAGAAAACCAAAAAGAAGAAGAAGTCCGAAACCACCAAGAAGGGCAGCAACACCAGCCTCTAAGCGGCTTACCAGGTTACGGGACAGCCGCGCAGGGCCGATGAAGGCTACGCGGCTGTCCTCTTGGTCTCTCCCAGGGTTCCCTCCTCAAGTTTTCGATCTTCCTTTTCCCCAAAACAATATTGCTGTTTCCAGGTTCCCCGTGTAGTGCTGTGCTGGCGGCTGCCGGCTGGGCCGCGAGCGCCCCGGTAGGAGGCGCTTTGGGGCGACGACGGCGGAGGGCTGACGGACCGCAGAGCGCCGGCAGCGTTCCCCAGGGTGGGGAAACCTGCCGCCGGGGCACGGGTGATGTTGGAGGCGCTCCGGCCCGGCGAGGGGAGGGCAGTAGACGAGCAGTTTGGCGGCGGTAGAGATCCCCCTGTAGGGAAACCCGGCGCCGGGACACGGGTGATGTTGGAGGCGCTCCGGCCCGGCGACGGGGAGGACAGTGGACACCCGCAGTTTGGCGGCGGCAGAGATCCCCAGGGGTAGGGAAGCCAGCCGCCGGCCGCCACGCCCGAAATTGGGGCTGCGAAGCCGCCGAGGCATCTAAAATTGCGTTCTCACTTCGCGCCTCAGGCGACATTCTGGAACTTTGCCGGGCCGATTCGGAATGTGCGCGCGTGTAACCTTCCCGAAAGGGTTAACGCCCCTTGCAAGAGAGAAAGGCAAAGCCAAGGGAGACCATGAATTTGCGCGGGATCATTGTGTTCGGGATAACC
>DATJRE010000029.1:0-2636 GCA_035505095.1 Bryobacteraceae bacterium
AAGATGTACGAATCCACCGCCGAGTGCTGCTGTGCATATAACATGCTGAAGCTCACCCGGCACCTCTATTCCTGGGACCCGCAGCCGCATTACTTCGATTACTACGAGCGCTCCCTGCTCAACCACCGCCTCGGCACTATCCTGCCCGATAAAGGTTACACGCAGTACTATCTGTCGCTCTATCCCGGAGCTTATAAGACGTTCTGCACCCAGGACCATTCCTTCTGGTGCTGCACCGGCACTGGCGTGGAGGAATACTCCAAGCTTACCGACAGCATTTACTGGCATGATTCCGAAGGCGTGTATGTCAACTTATTCATCCCCTCAGAGCTGGATTGGTCGGAAAGAGGCTTCAAGCTGCGCCAGGAGAATCAGTTCCCGGAACAGCAGGAAACCGCTCTGATCGTGACCGAAAGTAAGCCCGTGAAGATGTCGCTCCGCCTGCGCATTCCCGGGTGGCTGAAATCCGAACCCACCGTGAAGTTGAACGGCAAACCGCTCGAAGCCTCAGCCGCCCCCGGCAGCTACCTGACGCTTTCGCGCGTCTGGAAGAAGGGCGACCGCGTGGAGTTGCAGCTTCCCATGCAGCTCACCATGGAGGCCGCCTCCGGCAATCCGCGCCTGCAGGCCTATCTGTACGGGCCGCTGGTGCTGGCCGGCGACCTGGGGTCCGATGGCCTCACCGAGCGGATGCTGATCGGTCCCAGCGCGCCGCGGGTCCGCCCGCCGCGCAATCCGCAGCAGCAGCGCGCCGACCTGCCCCCGTTCCATCCTGTGGAAGTCCCCACCTTCCGTGCCGCCGTGGATGCCGACCCCGCCTCCTGGATCAAGCCCGCGGACAAGCCGCTGACCTTCCGCACTTCCGGCCAAACCACCGATGTCGCCATGGCCCCTCTCAACACCATCTTCGGCAAGCGCTACTCGGTGTACTGGGAAATCGTGTAAAGGGCCGCGATCCGGCTGCGAGTAGCCCCTACCCGGCCTGCAGGATCTGCCGCGCCGCGCGCGTGCCGGTTGCTATGGCGCCGTGCACCGTGCCTTCGTGACCGTCGGAATTGGTGGCCTCGCCGGCGAAATACAACGTCTCCTCGATCGGCTCGCCCAACCGGCGGCGCGCTTCCAGGCCGCCGGCGCGCGGGTAACTGTAGGCCCCACGCGCAAAAGGATCGTCGCGCCAGTTGTGAGTCCGCCAGCCTTCCAGCTCGCCGGCCAGTTCCGCGGCCGAGGTTCCCAGCAGCCGGCCCAGCGTGCTCAGCGCTTCGGCCAGCCAGTGCGAAGGTTCGCAGTCCTCGCGCTCCTCGGCGCGCCGCCCCGCCATCCACCCTGTGATCACTGGACTGCGCACCGGCAGAGTGGTCCACCATGTGGGCATCCAGCAGTCCTTGGAAAACAGGAAACCCAGGTTCGAGAATTCCGCGCGATCCTCCCAAACCGGACGCCGGAAGCGCAGCACCATGCGGATGGCGTGCCCCATCTCGATTCCCGCCAACGCGTCGCCCAGCACCTTGGGGAACGGGTCGAACGCCACCGCGCCGGCTTTCAGGACGCCCAGCGGCACCGTCACCACCGCGCGCGGCGCTTCGAAATTCCCGGCGCTGGATTGGACCTCCACGCGCCCACGCCGCCACGTCACCCGCTCCACCGCGGCGCCAAAACGCATTCGCACCAGCGCATGGTCCATGCCCGTCCAGAGCCATTCCGTCAGCGCGCCATAGCCCCGGCTGAGACGGAAGGAGCGGTGGCCTTCGATGGCGTCGGCCGCCTTTTCCATGCGCACCAGGCCTTGCACACTGATTCGCTCCGCGCGCGCCGCGTTGAAGCCTTCCACGTACCGGGTAACCCAACTGCGCGCGTCCGCGGAGACGCCCGCGTGCTCGATGAATTCGGCGAAGGATTGCTCGGGCGCGGCCTCCAGCGCCGGCATCAGCGCTGCCAGCGGATCCCCATCGCTGTCTTGCGCCTGCTCCTCCGCGGCCCAATGTGCCTCGGCCTCGACTTCCAACACCGCCAGCCGTCCGCTGGCGACCTCATCAAAAATCTCCGGCGGTTTGCCGTGGATGAATTCCGCGCCCAGTTCGACCGGCACCGGCGACAGCGGGTCGTTCAAGGTGTGGATGCGCCCGCCAATGCGCTGGCGCGCTTCCAGAATCTGCACCGCCACGCCGCTTCGCGAGAGCGCCCGTGCCGCGGTCAGACCTGCCGCGCCGGCGCCGATGACGATCACCGCGGGCCGCCACACGATCTCACTATAACGCCATCTCCGCTTAAGACGCTGCCATCTCGCGGACCCGGCCGGCGTTGCGCAGCGAGGCCGACATCATGCGGTCGGCCACACCCGTGTGATCGCGAAACCAGCCCGCCAGGTACCGCAGCAACGCCTCCGGCTCCGCGGCCAGCGCCTGGACGCGTTGCCGCGCGCTGTCATGCTGGCGTTTGTGCCATTCATAACCTGAATAGTGGGATGAGCGCATCAGCCGCTCTTCGTGTGCAAAATGCGACTCGATTTCCGCCGCCAACAGGCGAATCGCTTCGTCAATGGTTTGGGGCTCCGCCCCGGCCTGCACTGCCCGCTGCAATTCGTCGCCCAAACGGAATAGTTCGCGGTGTTCCGCGTCAAACTCCGGTTGGAAAACGGT
>DATJRE010000030.1:0-28352 GCA_035505095.1 Bryobacteraceae bacterium
AAACTGATCGTTACTCCAGTCCTCAAGGCCGTGGATCAACAACGTCCCACGCGGGAGCTTACGCAATTCTCCGATTAAGGCTGCCACACTCAGGCCCCTGGAGTCGATGACGCTTAACTTTACAGAAAGCTGTGAAGCAAATTCCTTTTGCAGGTTCGCGGCCACATCCGCATCGGTTGGCGGCGCGATCAGGACGCAGAATCCCGTCTCCCCAGGCGGCTGCAGGTCAACAATCCGAACAATTTCGTATGGCGGAGCGGAGAGCATATTCATGAATCTCCCTTTGCCGTGTGCTGCAAAAGTGTTGCCAATGCGGGGTGCACTTCATAGCGCGATTCGGGTCGTTCCAGAACCCGCCTCGTGATCAACAACTCCATATTTTCAGGGTCCGATGGCGTGAAACTTCCTCCGTCGAGCAGCTTCAGAAGAATTGCATTTTGCCGCGTACCAAGGCCGAGAAGATAACTGCTGGCCAACTGCTCGATGGATCGGTCGACGTGTTTGTCCTCAATAGCATCCAGGTCGTCGAGGTAAGCGTTCTCCCCGGCGCCTCTTCCAAGCGAAATCAGGTCGCGCAGCACGCCGCCGGACGCGAGGCAAAGCTTTTGCATCTGGTCCCGGTTCATAAGCTCACCAGCGCCGCGCAAGAGAAGAACTTCCAAGAGAAATGGGGATACCCTGGGATCCGCGACGGCCGGCGGCAGGTAATGAACTTCGTCAAAATAGTCTTTGACTTCCCGGCCCCGACCGTACAGGATAGACAAGGGCCCCGCGGCCAACACCGAGATCTCCAACGGTCTCAGCGCCCGTAAATCCTGTTCCGCGACCAGCCAAAACTTGTCCATCTGAATCAGGCGGTCCAGGCCGTCGAATATTGCCACGACATCGATCTTCTGTTCTTTCAGAAACCCCGTGAGCTTGGAAACCGGCTGGGCCAAGTCCTGGACATCCCGACGCAACGCCGGAAAAGTAGGTTTAATTTTTCCGGGGACGTGGATCGTTTGATAGCGGCCTGGTTCGTAGTTCTGCCGGTCATACGGTTCGGGGTACGCGTATTCATCGTCAGGAACCCAGGCCTCCCTCTGGTACCCGTAAGCAGCCTTCTGGATTGCCCCGTAGGCTTCAGCCAGTCCCTGGGACCAGTCGAATTTGGATCGGATGATCTCCCCTAACCTTATACCTAAGCTCGCCAGAAGCGCACCGGAGTTTAGCGCGCTAAGATCCGTTTCCGCTGAAATATCGATGTACACCGGCATGGCGCCGTGAGACACTAACTCGTCCTGAGCCATTAACAACTCGGTCGTTTTTCCCGACCCGATGCCCCCGGTGAGAAGTTGCTGACTCCCAGGTGTCAGGTCCGCTGCAGCGGCTAGTTTCCTGAATATCGACCGGCCAGGGGACTGATAAATCAACCCTTCGCCAATTGCTGCCTTTGCCGGTGCAGTGGGATTGAACCTCTTCATGAATGCCCGAAAGCGCTGGCGACGATCCGGAACGCTCAGGGTGCTCGGCAGGTTCGCCATGAATGCCCTCAGCTTGCAGTATACAGTCCTCGCGGTTGTCCGGGCGCGAGCGGCGCCCTTCTGGCCGCGGCGTGGCCGTTCTCCGAAGACTCATGCTGTGCAATCAACGGGTTGCCGTAGGCTGGCGGCCAAGCCCCCAGCCGTTGCCGAAAAGCCCCCTGCCTTACGCCGTCTTATCCTTGGCGTAGCACAGGCCGTTCAGGGCGCATTCCGCGCACTTGGGCTTGCGCGCCACGCACAGCGCTCGGCCGTGCAGAATCACCTGGTGGGAGAACAGAATCCACTTCTCCCGCGGGATGATCTTGATGAGGTCCTGCTCGATTTTGCCGGGTTCGGTGTGGCGCGTCAGGTCCAGGCGCTGGGCGATGCGTTGCACGTGCGTGTCGACCACCACGCCGGAGGCGACCCCATAGGCCGTGCCCAACACCACGTTGGCGGTCTTGCGCGCGGCGCCGGGGATGGTCAGCATCTGCTCAATGGTGCGCGGAACCTGGCCGCCGAAATCCGCCACCACGCGCTTGGCCGCGCCTACAATCGACTTCGCCTTATTGTTGAAGAAACCGGTGCTACGGATATCTTGTGCCAGCACTTCCGGGCGCACAGCGGCGAAATCCTGCGGGGTGGGATACTTGGCGAACAGGCCCGGCGTGACCTCGTTGACGCGCTTATCGGTGCACTGGGCCGAGAGGATGGTGGCCACCAGCAGCTCCCACGGGCTGGAGTGGTGCAGGGCGCAGGTGGCGTTGGGGTACATGCGGTCCAGGCCCGCCAGGATTTCGGCTACCCGCGCCTTGCGCTCGGCTGCGGTTTTGGGCCGTTTCACGTAAGCTCGTAAGAGAGCATGCGGGCGCGACTGATTCTTGGGGCCGCGGCGTTGGCTGCCTTCGGCGCTTCGCTCGGTTCGGGCTTTCACTTTGACGATTATGCCATCTTCGGCGACCGTTTCCTCACCTCTTCCAACGGCTGGCTGGAGGTGTGGAGTTTGCGGCAGACCCGCCCGCTCACCTATCTCACGTTCTGGCTGAATTACCAGTTGGGCGGCACCAACCCCATCGGATACCACGCGGTGAACCTGGCACTGCACCTGGGCGCGGTGCTGCTGGCCTACGAATGCCTGCGCCGCCTGGTGGGCGAGCGGGCCGCGCTGGTGGCGGCGGCGCTCTTCGCCGTGCATCCGTTCCAGGCCGAGGCCGTGGATTACATTTGGGGCCGCGGCATCGTGTTGGCTACGCTGCTGTGCCTGGCGTCGCTGTGGAGCTGGCTGGGCGGCCGCTATTGGGAGGCGGTGCTGTGGTTTCTGGGCGCGGTGCTGGCCAAGGAGGAAGTGGCCGCCTTTCCCCTGGCGTTGCTGCTGCTGGACCGCAAACATCGCGGCCCCATCGCGGCCATGGTCGGGGTGGCGCTGGCGGCGGGCCTGCGGGTGATCTACGCCACCGCCGTCACTCCCGGCGCGTACGCCGGCTTCCATGCTGGAGTGTCGCCGGGCCGGTACTTGCTGGCCGAGGGACCGGTGATCCTGCGCTATCTGCGGCTGCTGGTGGCGCCCTACGGATTCACAGTGGATGCCGATGCGCGGGTGCCGGCGCTGGGGTGGGGCCTGGCGGCTTGGCTGCTGGTGGCGGTGCTGGCGGCGGCGGCCTGGCGCTTCCGCGGGAAAGACGGCTGGGGCATCTGGGCGCTGGCGGGGCTGCTTCTGCTGCTGCCCAGTTCTTCGATTTTTCCCGCTGCCGATCTTTCCGCCGATCGCCGCATGTATCTGCCACTGCTGGCGTTCGCCACTGCCGGCGGGTTGCTGCTGGCGCGGGTCAGGTGGCCCGCCGGCGCCCGAGTGGCAGTAGTGCTGGCGGTGGTGCTGGCCGGCCTCGCCATGGCCCGCACGCAGGTGTGGATGACCGAGCAAGCGTTGTGGTCGGAGGCGGTGCGCCGGGCGCCCGAGAAGCTGCGGCCGAAAATCCAGCTGGCGCGGGCGGTCCCGCCGGGCGAAGCGCTGGGTCTGTTGGCCGAAGCGCGCAAGCTGGCGCCCAACGACCCGGAAGTGGCCACTGAAACCGGCCGCGTGCTGATGGCCGAGGGACAGCCCGCCCAGGCGCTGGTGGAGTTCGGCCGGGCGCTGGCGCTCGACCCGCACGACGCGCGCAACTTCAACAACCGAGGCGTGGCCCTGGCGGGAATCGGCCAGACCGCCGCCGCCCGCGCCGATTTCGAGCGCGCCCTGGCGCTAGACCCATCGTTGGCCGAGGCGCGCGAGAATCTGAAACGGATGGAGGCGCGTTGAGGTACCCGATGAGGTGTGGATGCGGCGGCCGGGAGAAACCGGCCCCAGTGTGCGCAGTACGCCGACGATGCCATCGTGGGCGACCGGTCTCGCCACCCGGTGCTCGTCTCCGCAGGGTAGTACAATACGGCTGAGGTGCGGCGATGATCCGGCGGATGGCGCACTGGGGACTGGCGCTGGCGTGCGTGGGCTTGCTCTGGGGGCAGGCGAACATCGAGCCGCGGCCCCGACCGGCTGCGGCTAAGGACGAGACGCTGCCGAAGCCCGACCTGCGCGTGGACACCACCCTGGTGCTGGTGCCGGTGAGCGTCAACGATCCGCTCAACCGTCCCGTGACCGGCCTGGAGAAGGAGAATTTCCGGGTCTACGAGGACCGCGTCGAGCAGAAGATCGTGTCGTTTTCGAGCGAGGATGAGCCGATCGCCGTGGGACTGGTGTTCGATACCAGCGGCAGCATGGGCGAAAAGCTGCGGCGCTCGCGCATGGCGGCCAGCGAGTTCTTCAAGTTCGCGGATCCGAGTGACGAGTATTTCCTGGTGGAATTCGACAACACCCCCCGCCTGGAGGTGCCGCTGACCCGCGACACCGGGCGGATTGAGGAGCAGCTTACCTTCTCGCGCTCGCACGGCTCGACCTCGCTGCTGGACGCGGTCTACCTGGCGCTCCACGAAATGAAAAAGTCGAAGATGAACAAGAAGGCCCTGCTGATCATTTCCGACGGAGGCGACAACCACAGCCGCTACACGGTGACCGAAGTGAACGACGTGGTGCGCGAGAGCGACGTGCTGATCTACTCCATCGGGGTATTCGGCGGAGGGAGCACGCCCGAAGAGATGGACGGGCCGGGGCTGCTCTCGAAGATCTCCGAAGAGACCGGCGGACGATTGTTCGAGGCCGACCCGGTGGAACTGCCGGATATCGCCAAGAGCATTGGGATCGAGTTGCGCAACCGCTACGTGCTGGGATACTCGCCCAAGAACGAAACGCGCGATGGCAAATATCGCCGGGTGTTTGTGCGGGTGGCGCCGCCGCGGGGGCTGCCGCCGCTCAAGGCGCACTGGCGACTGGGTTATTACGCGCCCTTACAATGAGATCCGCACAATGAGATCCGCGGCGCGTTTCGGGTGAAACGCCAGCCGGTGCTGGATCATCTATTTGTGTAAGCGTGAAATGAGACACATCGTACAAAAGGCCGGGATGGCCACAGCCTTGGCGGCGATCATGGGCGCGGTCTCCTTGTGGGGCGGCAACGCGGAACTGGAGATGGCGCATAAGTACTATAATTGCACCAACTTCGACGCATCTCTTAAAGTTTTAAATGCGATTCCGGACAAGGACGCGACGGTGTATCAACTGAGCGGCCTGAACTACTACATGCAGGGCGACTACAAGAAGGCCATTGAGTCGCTCGAGACCGCGCTGAAATACGATCCGCGAAGTTCCATGACCACTTTGTGGCTGGCGCGCGCCTACGGACGCCGGGCGGAGACCTCCAGCCCGTTCAGCGCGATGGGATATGCTTCGCGGGCGCGGCAGAATTTCGAGCGCGCCGGGCAACTGGACCCGCACAACCTGGAGGCGCTTTCGGACCTCTTTGAGTACTACCTGGATGCGCCCGGATTTCTGGGCGGAGGCATGGACAAGGCGGAGGCGCAGGTAGCTCGCATCACCGCGGTGGACCCGGCCGAGGGTCAATGGGCGCAGGCCAAAATAGCCGAGAAGCGCAAACAGTATGGGGACCTGGAGGAGCATCTGCGGGAAGCCGTGAAGCTGGCTCCCCGGCGCATCGGCCTGCGGTTGGAGTTGGCCCGTTTTCTGGCTCGCCAGGGGCGCTTCGCGGAAGCTGAAGAGGCCTTCGCGCAGGCCGAGGAAGTCGCTCCGGGAAGCCCGCGGGTCCTTTTTGCGAAGGCCGAGACGTACGTAAAAGCCTCACGCAATCTGCAAGTTGCCCGGCAAATATTGCAGCGTTACATGAGCCTTGAGCTGACCCCCGACGACCCTCCCCGCGCGGATGCGGCTAAGCTCTTGCGGCAGGCGCGGGGCACTTAAGCCAGCCCATGTTTCTGGCCGAGGCCCTGCGCTTCAGCGCCCAGGCGTTACGCGCCAACCCGGTGCGGTCGATGCTGACCGCGCTGGGCATGGTGATCGGCACGGCCTCGGTGATCCTGGTAGTCACCATTTCGCTGACCAGCCGCGACTACATTCTGGAGCAGGTGGAGGGCATCGGCTCCAACATGATCTTCGCCTATTATGTTTCGGGCGGAAGCACCGCCGCGGCGGACGCGGATTTCATCAAGATGGCCGATGTGGATGCCGTCCGCAGCGAATTGCAGCCGGACATTGTGGCGGCTACCGGGGTGATGTCGAATTTCGATCACATCCTGATCGGCGGCAAGCTGCAGGACGTCAAGATCATCGGCACGGATGCCTACTACCAGGCGGTGCGCAATATCGTCATCAGCTCGGGCCGCTTCCTGGACGAGGGCGACCTGCGGGAGCGCGATAAGGTCGCGCTGCTCACCGACCAGCTCGCGGAGCGGATGTACGGCGGGCGGAACGCGGCGCTGGGCCAGGTGATCCGGCTATACGGGCTGCAGTTTTCGGTGATCGGCACGTTCCACGAGAAGGTGGAGACGTTCGGCCAATCCGAAGTGGAGCGCGACACCATCCTGATTCCGATTCCCGTGCTGCGGTACTTCACCCCGGTGGAGCGAATCGATCCGCTGTACGTGCAGGTGCGCGCGCCGGAAGAGGTGGACCGGGTGGCGGCGCGGGTGCAGGACATCATCTCCGGGCGGCATCGCGCGGGCGCCACTTACCGGGTGGACACGCTGACCTCGATTCTGAACGCCGCCAAGAACATCTCGCTGATTCTATCGCTGGTGCTGGTGCTGGTTTCGGCCATCACGCTGGTGATTTCGGGAATCGGCATCATGAACATCATGCTGGTGACGGTGACCGAGCGGACGCGCGAAATCGGCGTGCGGCTGGCGGTGGGCGCTTCGGCGCGCGAGATCCTGGTGCAGTTTCTGACCGAGGCGATGCTGGTGTCGCTTTCGGGCGGCCTGCTGGGCATCCTGGTGGGAGTGGCCATTCCGCTGAGCGTGGCGGTGTTCGCGGACTTCCGGATTCCCATTTCGCCGGTGGCCATTGTGGTGGCTTTCGGCGTCTCCTGCCTGGTGGGGCTGGTGTTCGGAATTCTGCCGGCTAACCGGGCGGCGCATTTGAACCCGACCGAAGCGCTGCGCTACGAATAGGGGCACGGCGGACTGGGCGGTTTGCTGGGGTGGCGTGCGGCGGCTTGCAGCCTCGCGCCCTTGACGTCTGCGCCCAGAGATTGATCTCTATCCTCCCGGCGGGGCTGCCGGGCCGTGGCTCTTGCGGCGGAGCATTCGGTCGATGTCGGGCCAAAATTCCTTCAAAATGTTGCCGGCAGTGCCGACGCCCAATTGAATGCCCATTTTCGACGCGGCATTGCCAACCGTGCGGCGGCCGGGATAATAGGAATCGGCAATGGCCGCCGCAGTGGCGCTGCCCAGTATCTCGGAGAAATTGAACTGCGAGCCGCCGTGGTCGGCGTGGGTCCAGAAAATCTGGCTCACGGCGTAGCCCACCCGGCTCAAGGTGCTGCCGGTGCCGCGGCGGAAATAGCGCGGGTCCTGGTGGAGCAAGGAGGGGTAGATCGCCTCGCGCATGAAGTTGCCGATGGCGAGGTTGCCGTAGGTGGTGCCGTAATACCGCAAGTAGCCGGAGGCCTCCTGCCCGAAGGAGGGTGTGGCGTGGGCAAGCTGAGCCTCGCCGGCGATGATCCCGGTGAGCGCGAAGGCGCCGGGGTCGAAGGAGTCCTGGATGGCGATCTTGAATTTACCAGCGGCCTTGAGGGGCCGGTAAGGGGCCCCGGCGGGCGCGGTGCGGTAATTGGGAATGATGCCCAGGATTCGCTTGGGAATCGGCGCGGGCGGCGTAGCGGCGGCGGGGGCCTGGTCCTGGGCGTAGGACGCCGGCGCCAGTAAACAGGTTAGACAAGCCGCAAGGGTTGAAGGGGCAGAGGGCATCCGTTGTCCTATCCAGCTATTATTCCGCCGCGGGGCAAATCGCGCCAGCCCCGTACGGGCTGTACTACCTTATAACCATGCGGCTTCTTCCAACGATCCTGCTGGCCTGCCTCGCGGTGCAGGCCCAGATTCCCGAACGCGATGCGCGCAACGTCGACCTGCCCAACACCAACACCCATTTCGCGGCCAAGACATACAAGAGCCTGGCGGAGTGGCAGGCGCGGCGGGCGTTTTTGCGGAAGCAGGTTCTCTCGGCGGCGGGACTGCTGCCGGAATTCCCGAAGAACGACCTGCACGCGCAGATTTTCGGGCGCATTGAAGAGCGCGATTACACCATTGAGAAGGTGCTGCTGGAAACGCTGCCGGGCTTCTACCTGGGCGGCAATTTGTACCGTCCGCGGAAAGCCGCGCCGCCCGAAGGCTTCCCCGGCGTGATTTCGCCGCACGGCCACTGGGACTACGGCCGGCTGGAGCATACCCCGGTCGCTTCGGTGCCGGCGCGCGCCATCAGCCTGGCACGGCAGGGCTACGTGGTGTTCACCTACGACATGGTGGGCTACAACGACACCCTTCAAACGCCGCACGATTTCGGCGACAAACCGCTCGAAGAGCTTTGGGATTTCGGCTCGCTCGGGCTGCAACTGTGGGATTCCATTCGCGCTGTGGATTTTCTGCAATCGCTGCCGGGCGTGAACCCGCACATGATTGGCGCCACGGGAGCGTCGGGAGGCGGGACGCAAACCTTTCTGCTGACGGCGGTGGACGACCGCATCCAATTCTCCGCGCCGGCCAACATGGTCTCGCTGATCTACCAAGGCGGCGGTATCTGCGAAAATGCGCCCAACCTGCGGCTGGACACCAACAACGCCGAGATCGCCTCCATGATGGCGCCGCGGCCCATGCTCATGACCGGCGCCACCGGCGACTGGACGCGCAACATGCAGACCGAAGAGTATCCCGCGGTGCGCGCCATCTACGACTTGTACGGCAAGGGCGACGAGGTGGAGACGTGGTTCCAGCAGGCCCCCCACAACTACAACCAGCCGAACCGCGAGGCCATGTACCGGTTCTTCGGCAAGCACGTGCTGGGGGTGACCGATCCGGCGCGGTTCAAAGAAGGTGGCATCCACATCGAGAAGCTGCAGGACATGCTCGCGCTGATGAACCGCAAGCTGCCGGACAATGCCGTTTCGTTCGAGCAATTGTTCGACGAATGGAAGCGCTTTTCGCAGGCGCAGACCGGCGACCGGCGGGAGCGGCTGGCGTACGCGCTGGCGGCGGAGTGGCCGCACGACGTGCTCAGCCAGATGGAGGGCGAGCACATCTTGCTGAGCCGCGCGGGCAAGGGCGACCGCATTCCGGGCATCTGGCTGAAGGGCAAAGGCCCCGCGGCCGGACCGCCGGCGCTGGTGGTACATCCGGAGGGTGCGGCGGCGGCGCGGCAATCGCCCGAGGTGGCCCGGTTGATCGCGGCCGGCCGGCCGGTGTTGCTGATCGATGCGTTCCAGACCGGCAGCGCCGTGGCTCCGCGCGACCGCTCGGCGAAGATGTTCCTGACGTTTAACAAATCGGACGATGCCAACCGCGTGCAGGATATTCTGACCGCGCTGGCCTGGCTGCACACCCCCAAGACCCGCCTGGTGGGATTGGGCAAAGCCGCCGTCTGGTGCCTGTTTGCCGCCGCGGTAGCCGGCGAACCGGTGGACCTGGAAGCCAACCTGAGTGGTTTCCGAGGCACCGACCAGGAGTTTGTGGATTCGTTTTTCGTGCCGGGAATCCAGCGGGCCGGAGGGTTGGAGGCGGCTAGGGAACTGGCGGGCGTGCGATGAGGGACGCGGCGAACCGCTATGCTAAAGGTGAGCAGCGTGGGAAATAGGATGAAAACGCTCGACAAGCTTGCCGCCGCACCGGAAAGCGACGGTCTGTTTGAGATGGCGAACTTATCGCCGAAGCGTACAGGGCTGCCGTTCGTGGTCTGGATTTCTCCGAAAGCCGGCGCTCCGCATGATGTTCGGGTGAAGATTTCCAAGGGACCGAAGGTGCACGCGTCCGAATTGGTGTCGGTGGCGATCCGGCCTGATGTGCGTGTAGTGGGCGGCGGTGAGATGAGCGCCAACGATCTTGCCTTTCTTAAGAAATGGATTGAAGTAAACTACGACGTAATCTTGAAGTATTGGGATGGCGAGATCGAGTATACGGAGGATGCCATCGCTGCGTTAAAGCCGGTTCCATTGTAGGCGCAACGGTTATACTGAAAGTAAATATGCCCGAGGAATTAAGCTCTCGAGTAGAACGGTTGGAAAACCTGATGGTCGTGCTCGCCGATAAGCAGGCCAAACTGGACGACGTGCTGGTGTTGCTGACCGAAGCACAGATCAAAACCGAGGAGCGCTTTCGCGAGACCGACGAACGCTTCCACGAACTGGAACAGCGCTTCCGCGAGACCGACGAACGCTTGCGCAAGACCGACGAGCACCTGCGCAAGACCGACGACCACCTGCGCCGCGTCGACCAGGAGAGCCGTGATCGCGATCGGGTCCTGGATGAACGCGTCGACAAGCTGGTAAGCGCCATCGGTGAGTTCATCCGCAGGCGCGACGGCGAGAAGCTGTAACCCCGCCTACGACACCGACTGAATCAACGCTTTGATGTAGCCGTAGCAGAAGGCGAACGACTGCAACCCGCCGGGGTCGTTGGGCGCCTGCGGAACGTGGTCGGGCATCACCAAATACGGGTAGCCCACCTCTTTATAAACTTTGATGGCCTTCACGAAATCGATGTCGCCTTCGTCGGGGTAGACTTCGATGAAGTCGTTGCGGTGGCCGCGGATGTTGCGGAAGTGCACGTTGAAGATCTTTTGGCGCGTGCCGAAATAGCGGATCACATCGAAGATTTCCTTGCCGGGGTCGGCCAGCATTTCGCTTACGGTGCCCTGGCAGAAGTTCAATCCGTGGTAGGGGCTCTCTTTGATGGAGACGAACTTCTTCAGACCGTCCACGGTGCCGAGCACGCGCACCACCCCCTGGTAGCCTTCGGGCGGAACGCCGGGGTCGTGCGGATGGCAGGCGACGCGGATCTTGTACTCCTCCGCCACGGGAACCACGCGGTCCAGGAAATAGGTGATGCGCTCCCAGGCGGCGTCCGCATCCACCTGGCCGGCGCGCGTGAGCGGTGAGTTGGGGTGCGCATCGGCCAGCCGCCAGGTGCTGTAGGTGCAATCGCCGCGGCCGGGCGTCCGCGCCGGCAGACGCAGCACGCCCAGAATACTCATGTTGTACTTGACGCACGGAATCCCGGCCGACGCGCAATTGCGGATCATGGTTTGCACGGCCTCGATATCGCGGTCGCGCTCGGGGCTTTGGGCGAGCATGATGGCCGGGTGCCGCTCGCGGTCGATGTGGCTGGAGGTGAGGAACGGCAGGGCGATCGATTCCACCGTCACGCCGTATTTTTCGGTCATGTCGCGCATGCGCTTCAACTCATCCACGGTGGCGTAAAGGCGGCCGTCCGCGATCTGCGGATAGCCGCAGATGTGCTTCACTCCGTAGCGCGCAAAATACTGCACGTGCGTCTCGTTGGTAGGGGCGGACTGGCAGCCCACGCGCATGAGGACCGGCGGGGCGTTCTGCGCGGTGGCGGATGGGATTTGCGAGGCGGCCAGGGCCGCGCCGCCGGATGCGGAAAAGAATTGTCTCCGGTTCATGGATGAGCCCATCGTGACGCAAAGCGGCGCCGCGGTCAACCGGCGCGGGCCACGGTCGATAGCCAAACGGCGGGAAACGCTGTAAACCTTCGGCAACTTGCCCGTAGCGCCGCGGGCTTCGAGAATGGAATCTGGAGTTCCGTGAGCGACCTTCTGTTGGCCTGCATCTCACAGGGGCAACTGTCTCTCGAAGGAAATGGCGGCGGCCAGATCCTGGAGAGCACGTTCGGCCGCTCTCTGCGCGACCGCGCGGCCGAGATCTACAACCGGCACGCCTGGAAGACGCAGGGCCGTGGAGGCCAGAGCTTGAGCCGCGCCTTGCGGGCCACTCCGGAACATGACCCGGGTGACTTCCGCATCGCCATTACCAGCGTCACGCGCGGCAGTCATCCCGGGGAACTGCTGTACACGCTCGAAACCGATGAGATCAGCGGCGTGTTCGCCCGGGACGCCGAGGGCGTGGAGAAGCGGCTGTTTCACACCGCTGATTTCCGCGTCCGCCACCTGGACGTGCATCCGGATGGCGCTGAGATCGCGGTGTCGATCGCCTATCGCAACGGCATGGAGAATCTGGCGGTGCTGAAAGCCGATGGATCGGGCCTGACGGAGGTGACCGATGGCGATTCGCGCGACCAGGCGCCGCGTTGGGCACCGGGGCCGGGGCGCCGCCTGGTCTTTCAGAGTTCCGGCATGGGGCGGGACCCGCACGGCCGCCTGGCGCGGCATGGCCCCTTTTCCATCCAACAACTGGACCTGGACACTGGCGCAATCGCGTGCCTGGCGCAGGCCGCTCGATTCGATTTTGTGGCGCCACGCATCGCCGCCGATGGGGCGCTTTACTACATTCGCCGGCCCAACCGCAGCGCGCCGCCGCCGCCCAGCCTGGGGATGGCGTTCCAGCAAACCGCTCTGCTGCCCTTCCGGATCCTGTGGGTTATCGGTAAGCTGATCAATCTGTCAGTGGAGCAGCGCACGGGAACGCCGCTCGTCCCGGGGAAGGGAATTGCCGAACAGGATTTCACCACTCCCCGGTCCTGGGTGCTGATGCGCCAAAATGGCGACAGCCCGGAACAGGCGGAGACCATCGCCGAGGGCGTCCGGGCGTTCGATTGGGCCTCTGACGGCTCGGTGGTCTACTGCGACGGCTTCGCGGTGCATCGAATTCCCGCCGGGGGCGGGGCCGCGGCCAAGGTCCTGGCAGGCGAGAACATCGACTTCATCGCCGCCGTGTAAGCGGCGCTCACCTTCGGCCCGCCCGCAACTGGTCCACTTTGCGCTGCAGTTCCGGATCGGGCTTGAGCCGCAGGGCGGCCTCCAGGTGTTCGAGCGCCTCGGGCAGGCGGCCGGGGACGTTCGACAGCGCCACGCCCAGGTTCATGAGCGCTACGGCGTAGTCCGGCTTCAAGCAGGCGAGAACATCGACTTCATCGCCGCCGTGTAAGCGGCGCTCACCTTCGGCCGGCGCGCAACTGGTCCACTTTGCGCTGGAGTTCCGGATCGGGCTTCAGCCGCAGGGCGGCCTCCAGGTGTTCCAGGGCCTCGGGCAGGCGGCCGGGGACGCTCGACAGCGCCACGCCGAGGTTGTACTGCGCATCGGCCGAATTGGGATCGGTGCGGAGCGCAGCTTCAAACTCGGCGATGGCTTGGGGCAGGCGGCCGGGCATGGAGGTCAACGCTACACCCAGGTTCACGTGCGCTGCGGCGTAGTCCGGCTTCAAGCGCAGCGCGGTTTGGAACTCCGCCATGGCGCCGGCGGTCTGCCCCATCTGCGCCAGCACGCCGCCCAGATTGTTGTGCGCCTCGGCCCAGTCCGATTTCAGACCCAGAGCCGCGCGATATTGCCCGGCGGCTTCCTCCAGCCGCGCCGGGTAATGCGAGAGCGCGCTTCCCAGGTTGTTGTGGGCCTCGGCGGACTGGGGGTTCAATCGCAGGGCGGTTTGGTACTCCGCAATGGCCTCGGGCAGGCGCGCGGGGTCGCCGGCCAGTGCGATCCCCAGGTTCAGATGGACCTCGGCGGAGTTGGGGTTCTCGCGCAGGGCCGCCTGGTATTGGGCAATCGATTCGGCCAGGCCGCCGGGCGTCTGGGCCAGCGCGGCCGCGAGGTTTTCGCGCGCCTCCACATAATCGGGATCGAGCGCCAGCGCGGCTTGGATCTGCGCCACCGCTTCGCTTAGCCGGCCCAGTTTCATCAGGGCGCTTCCCAGGTTGTTGTGGGCCTCGGCGAAATCGGGGTCCAGGCGTAGCGCGGTTTGGTATTCGGCCACCGCTTCGGGCAAACGGCCGCCCGTCGCCAGCGTGTTGCCCAGGTTGTTGTGGGGAATGGCGGAGTAGGGCGCGAGGCGCACCGCCTCCTGGTATTGGGCGATAGCCTCGGGCAACCGGTTCACGCGCGTGAGCGCAATGCCCAGGTCGGTGTGCTCGCGGGCGGAATCGGGGAGAATGCGCAGCGAAGCTTCCAGGTGGCCGATGGCTTCCGGCAGGCGGTCCGGGAAATCCATCAGGTAGTTGCCCAGATTGTGCTCCGCCAAATGATTATTTTGGGTAACCGCCAGCGCGCGGCGGAAGACCGTTTCGCTATTCCGCCAGTACCCTACCTGCGCGCGGGTTAGCGGGACGCAAACCACCGCCGCCACCACGGCCATGGCTAGCGGCGCGCGCGGCCAACGCCGCAGCAGGTCTGCCGCGCCCCACGCCAGGATGATCGACAGGCCGATCATGGGCACGTAAGTGTAACGGTCCGCGCGGGCCTGCAAGCCCACCTGCACAAGCCCGATGACCGGCAGCAGCGTGCCCAGATACCAGAACCATCCCACCGCCAGGTAAGGCGCGCGGCGCCAGGCCAGCAGCACCGCCGCCGTGGCCGCCGCGAGGGCCGCCAATGCCAGCCCGGCCTGCCACAGCGGCACGCTTTTAGGATACGGATAGAAGATTGCCAAACCCGACGGCCAGACCATTTTGGCGATGTAGACGCAGCACGAGACCAGCGCATTTTCCACGCGCAGGCCAATCGGAAAAGAGGCCAGGTCGCGGACCGCGCCCGATTCCCGCTGCACCAGGAAGGTGACCACCGAGGACACCGCGGAGAGCGCGAACAGGGGAATTTTCTCGCGCACCAGCGCCGCGGTGAGCGGGCGCCGCAAGGGCCAGAAATCCAGCAGCAGCAGAACCAAGGGCAGGGTGACGATCATCGGCTTGGCCATCAGCCCCAGCGCAAACCACGCCGCCACGGCCAGGTAGCGGCCCAGGCCGGGCCGTTCCACGTACCGCACGTAGGCCCAGAGCGCCGCGAACCACAGCAGCGCGCTGAGCACATCTTTGCGTTCGGAGACCCAGGCCACCGATTCCACGTGCAGCGGATGCAGCGCGAACAACACCGCCACCAGCGCGCTGGGGCCGCGGGCGCGCGTGGCGCGATCGAGAAAGCCGAACAGCAGCAGCGCCCCGAGCGCGTGGAGCAGCACGTTGGTCACGTGGTGCCAGCCGCTGCGCATGCCGAACAGTTGCGCATCCAACATGTGCGAGAGGCGTGTGGCCGGAAACCAGTTGGCGGCCTCCCCCGAGGTGAACGCCCAGGCGATTCCAGAGGGTGTGATGCCCTGCCGCACATGGACGTTCTGCGAGACCATATCGGGGTCGTCGAAGTTGACGAAATCGAACTGGCGCACCGGCGCGTAGGCCAGGAAGGTGGCGGCCAGCAGGGCCATTGAGATCCACAAGCCCGAGCGCCGGTGGAGCGGCGCCACAGGCTTGGCTGGGGATGCCGGTGCGGGCTGCGATTTCAAGGCGGGTTTGGCCGGCGCAACCGCCGGCTTGCTGCGGGCCTTAGCCACGGGAACCGACCATGTAACTCATGATAACCGTTGAGCGATTGCGGAGAGCTTCCGCGGCTTGGCACGCGGCTCTCGTTCGACCCGTTACTTTGCCGGCACGGGAATCATCAGCACGTCGGTCGGCGCGGGGGCGATGGCCGGGTGGCCCACGGGCCGGAGCTGCCCGGTCATGTGCTGCATCCGGAAGACCTCCACGGTGCTGGAATTCTGGTTGGCGGCCAGCAGAAACTGGCCCGTCGGGTCGATGGCGAATTCCCGCGGCGACTGTCCCAGCGTGGGCGTGTGGTCGATGGGCGTCAGGATCAGGCGGTTCACGTCAATTGAAAATAGCGCGATGGTGTCGTTGCCGACATTCGAACTATACAGCAGCGTGCCCCCGGTGCTGATGGCGATCGCCGAGGCGGCGTTGGAGCCAACGAATGTGGCCGGCAAGGTGGTGACGGTTTGGACCGGCTTCAGCGTGCCTGAGGGCGCATCGTAGAGATACACCGTTATGGTCGAATTGAGGTCGTTGAGCACATAGATCACCTGCCCGCTGATGTGCACCGCCACGCGGCCTGGGCCGGCGCCGGGGGCCTCGGTTGCGAACGCAGGGTCGTCGGGGGCGATAGCTCCGTGCGATACGTCAAAGTGGTAGACGAAGACTTTATCCAGGCCCAGGTCGGCCAGCAGCAGGAAGCGGTTGTCCAGCGAAAACGCCACGCCGCTGGCGTGGGCCGACTTTTGCTGCGGATTGATGCTGGAACCCTGGTGGCGGTCCACGGCCACCGCTTCCCCCAGTTTGCCATCCGTGCCGACCGGCAGAATGGCCAGCGAGCCACTGTCGTAATTGGCCACTGCCAGCCAGCGGCCGGTGCGGTCGAACGCCAGGTGGCAGGGTCCCTCGCCGCGCGAGGAAACGCGATTGAGCGGCACCAGGCGGTCGTGTTTGAAATCCACCGCGAAGGCGCCGACGGTGCCCTCCCTGTGGTTCACGGCATAAACGAACCGGTGGTTGGGATGTTCCACCAGGAAAGTAGGATCGGGAGTCTCCACCGCCACACCGGAGGCGGAAAGCTTGCCATTATTGGTGCGAAAGTGGAAAGCGTAGATCCCTTTTACGGGACCGGTGGTATAAGCGCCCGTGAGCACCAGGTACTCGGCTGCATGTCCAGCCGCGGCCAACACCAGGAGCGTGGACAGTAAGTGGCGCACGGTCTACTTACGCGACCTTCCCCGGGCTTTGGTTTTCGGTGCGGCCACAGCGGCAGGCGGAGGATCGGGCGGAGCGCTGTCGGCCTCGGCCGCATCCAACGGCGGATCAGCCTCGGCCTCCAGAAGTTCGGGGTCGGGGACCTCGGCCACGGCCGCATCCGGACTCACCTTCTTCAGCACCTCGGTGAACAGGGCCGCCTTGCGCGCATCCACCTTGGGCGGGGGCGCCTGCTCATGGCGGAAATCATGATCGCTGTGGCAGGTCCGGCAGCGAACCTTGGCGGGGGTCCCGTTGATTACGGAAACCACCGCGTGGTTCATGATCCGCTTGCATCGTACGCAATAATCGTCGATATCATCGCCCAAGCGGGGCTCGCGCATAACTTCTCCTAACTGGCGGTAGACTGGCTGGCCGGCTCCAGCGAGGAGGGCGGCGCGGTGGGTTGCTTCGCTTCCGGCAGCACCCATTCGGCCGGCTCGAAGCCGACGTACTTACACACCCGCAACCGGCCATCTTCGGTTTCCAGAAGATCGCCCACCATCAGCGGGTCGGCAGCCTCTCTAAGAATCTTCCAGGCGTCGTATTCGTGCAGCGCTTCCACCTGGCCGCGCTGTTCATAGTCCTTAGGCTTCAACGATGCGCAGCCGGAGACATGGGGAGCCCAGCGGAACTGTTGTCGAGGCGAGTCCTTCATCCGGTAGATCCGATAGAGCGCCATAGCACTACATTGTACCGGCCTGTACCGGTCCGTGGGAAGGCCACCCCGGCAATTCGGTTCAAAGACGGGGCAGGGAAGCGGCCCTCGCGTCGCGCTCGCCCAACTCGATCCACCGGTGGATATTGGCGGACGACCACACAGCGGCATCGCGCAGCGATCCGAGCGGCTGAGAGGGTTCGAACTGGACAACGCTGACCGCCGGGCCGGGCTGCCGCGATCGCATCACCATTCGCAGCGCGCGGAAGGGAAGCGTAGTGAGCACCTGCAGGGCGATCACTTGGGTAGCGCCCATGGCTTCGGCCGCCCACAAGGGCAGGCTTCCGCGAAACCCGCCATCCACGTAGCGCCGTCCGCCGATTTCCACGGGCGGAAAACACAGCGGAATGGACGCCGAGGCGGCCAGGTGGCGCCAGGTGATTTCGCCACCGCAAACCACCACCTGGCGCAGCCGCGGAAGCTCGGTCAGCGTGAGGCCGAAGGGCAACCGCGGCCGGTAGCGCGCGAACAGTTCCTGCGCCTTGGCGTGCAGGGCCTCCGGGCACAGACAACCGGCACGGTGGGGACCCCATTGCATAATACCGGCGGTCCGCGGATCGGTCCATTCGGCGATGAGATCGGCGGGAGTGGCGCCGCCGGCGATGGACCATCCGTTCCAGCCGCCGGCGGAGGTGCCTACGATGAGGTCCGGCTGGAAGCGCTCCGAGAGCACCTTCCAGAAGCCGGCTTCCCAGGCGGCGAACATGCCGCCCGCGGAGAGAACCAAGGCGGTCACCGGAAGCCGCTACGCGCCCGAAGCGCCTGCCTGCTTTTTCTGCAGTTCGGCCATGAACGCTTCGCGCTCGCGGGTGAGGTGCGGCACGATGCCGAGCATCCGCTCCACCAGCATCAACTGGGCGCGATGATGCATTTCGTGTTCCTTGACGCCCAGCAGAATCTCGAAGCGGGTCTTGGGCGGTTGCTGGAGCGGCGGCGCGAACTGCACCGTTTCGGCGAGCATGTCATTGGGAAGCGAGTCCAGCCAGGCGGCAAACTCTTCGCCGTTCTTGCGCAGCGCGTCCAGGATCTGCGGCTTGGTTTTCAGAGCCGCGGTCTGCTGCATGATCTCTTGCATGGCAACGGAAAATCGGTCCATGGTGGCCACGGTGATGCGCTCCGAATGCACCTGCTTGGGGAAACCCGTGGCCACTGCCAGATGGGCCAGAGTCTCGCCCACGCTCTTCAACTCGGGCGCTGCCCGGTATCCATATTGATCCTCTGGAATGTCTTCGGCTACCTTGATGGTATTGCTTCGCACCGTTCGAAACGAACGGGCCATATCGTGGGCGTTGTAACCTTGCATTGGTATGATTGCTCCTCAAGAATATGATAGGCCCTCGGGAGTAACAGGATCGTGACGCATATGGCATTCGACCCGGCGATTTACAATTCTGAAGTAGCGGCTATCCTGGCGCTGGCTGGAGACGGCCGGCGGCCCATGCCGTTGGCGGGCGGGAAGGCCGCGGAGGAAGCGCGGCAACGCATTCAGGCGGCCGGCGCCGGTTTGTTTCCGCAGGCGCGCGCGCCCGAGGCGGCCGTGGCCGGTCTGCTGGTGTATTTCTCCTGCATGGATGAGGCCCACGAAATCGCCCAGCGCGCGGAAAACCAGGACCACAATTTCTGGCACGGCATTGTGCACCGCCGCGAGCCGGACGCGGGCAACGCCAGTTACTGGTTCCGGCGCGTGGGGGCGCACCCGGTTTTTCCGGAGTTGCGCGACGAGGCCGCGAGGCACGGCGTGGATTTCGGAGCGCGCTGGGATCCCTTCGCCTTCATCGACCTGTGCGAGCGGGTGCGGCGGCAGCCCGGCTCGGCCGAGGAAGCCGGCGCCCTGGCCGTGCAACTGGCCGAGTGGCAGTTGCTGTTCGATTACTGCGCCCGGCCGGCGGAGTAGACCCGCACGGACGCATTGGACCCGACTGCGGACCGGCCTGCGGACCCGGTGGATCCTGCGGACCCGTCGGCCAAGCGGAGTTGCGGACGTTGCGGGACCTGCTGAGCCGCGGACCCGCTGGATCCCGCGGGCCGGCGGACGAGCGGAGTTGTGGACCGCTGTACCTGCGGACCTTGCGATCCCGGTGGACTGCACACCCCCGCCGACGGTTGCCCGACTGGTGGAACTGTGCCATTCTGGCGGTTTCGTATGGACATCATCACCGGCAACGTCGGCTGGATTGAAGTGATCTGCGGCCCCATGTTTTCGGGCAAAAGCGAAGAGCTGATCCGGCGCCTGCGCCGCGCCATGATCGCCCGCAAGCGCGTGGAGGTGTTCAAGCCGGCCATCGACGACCGTTATTCCGACGACCACATTGTCTCCCACGGCGACTTGCGGATGCGCTCCGAAGTGGTCTCCGGCGCGGCCGAAATCACCGCCCGGATGGACTGGCGCTCGGAGGTGATCGGGATCGACGAGGCCAACTTCATGGGCAGCGAACTGGTGGCGGTGGCGCAGCAACTGGCCGACAGCGGCAAGCAGGTGATCATCGCCGGCCTGGATACGGATTACCTCGGCCGGCCTTTCGCGCCGATTCCCGACCTGCTGGCGCACGCCGAATCCATCACCAAGACGCTGGCCATCTGCGTGCGCTGCGGCAATCCCGCCAAGCACACGCAGCGCCTGCGCGGATCGGACGATTTGATCGTGGTAGGCGCCTCCGATCTGTACGAGGCGCGCTGCCGCCGCTGCTTCGAGCCGGGCATTCCTAAGCAGGCGGAGATGGACTTTGTGAAGGCCAAGCGGCAGGAGAAAGGGCAGCCGTAGCGGGATCCGGCGTGAGGGAGGGCCCGACGCCCCCGCCGGTGGTGTCGCTTCATGCGTATTGGCCCGCCGCCAGATTGAGGCATCCGCGGCAGAAAGAAGTGTTTCGGAAGGACCCGGTGATCCGCAGCCACGATGTCGCGTATGGCGAAGATCGATGGACAGCAGTCGGCGCTACAGCATCACTACGGATTCTCGTCATGGTATTCACCATGCGAGGCGAAAAAATCCGCCTGATTGATTCCGCGCTTCAAGAGCGAAGGTCAGGAAGCCGCATGGTGGGAAAAACATCGCGCGGCGGTCGAGGCAGACCTGCGTGCCGGTATGCGCGCAGGCCAAACGGTGGGTTTGCAGGATGTCCTTGCCCAAGGCCGCCGAAAAAAAAACTGCTGCCCGTGACCACACGGCTGGCCAGCGAAGATATTGCCGCGGCCCGGCGGCTTGCGGAAGACCGAGGTATCGGATACCAGACCTACATCAAGCTGCTGCTGCACGACGCTCTTCAAAAACAGGCTGGGCGTCAATCCCAGGGTGTACGAAAATAGCCCGGCGCACGCGGCGCGCCCGTAAGCCGCGCCTCACTCCGACCACACGGCCAGTTGATTGCCGCTGGGGTCTTCGAAGTGGAACCGGCGGCCGCCGGGGAACGAAAACACCGGCTTCACGATGCGGCCGCCGGCCTCGGTGACGCGCGCTTCCATGGCCGCCAGGTCGGCGCCGTAGATCACCACCAGCGCACTGGGACCCGGTCCCACGCCGGGCGCCTTGTAAAAGCCGCCGGCGATGCGGCCATCCGCGAAGCTGGTGTAATCGGGGCCGTAATCTTCGAAGGTCCAGCCGAAAACCGCCTGGTAGAACTGCCGCGTGGCGGCAACATCGGTGGCGGGAAATTCAATGTAATCGATGCGTTTGTCGTTGGGTTTGTTGGTGGATTCGCTCATGCAGCCGATGTTACTGCGTCGCCGTCCGCGGGCGATTGGAAAAAACGGTCATCCGGCCCAAGCGGCGCCGCCGCGGCTGGCGTGCGTCCGGAAAACTCGCGGAATTCGTGGATGAAATGGGCCTGGTCGTAATAGCCGCAATCGAGCGCCAGGTCGACCAGCGCACTGGGAGCGCGCCCCGGGACTGGCGGGCGCTGGGCGGCCAGACGCTCCTGGGCGTGGCGGAAGCGCAGCACGCGGGCCAGAAATTTGGGCGTCAGGCCCGTCCGTTCCAGGCAGACGCGGCGCAATTGCCGGGGGCTGAGGCCTGCGTGGCTGGCCAACTCATCCATGGAGACGGCCCCGCGCCGCCGCTCCATCCAGGCCAGCGCCCGCTCGATGGGGCTGGCATCCGCGGGCGCGGGAAGAGCTGCCTCCACGGCGTGAATGGCCTGCGCCGCCGAACGTGCCTCCGCCAGTTGACCACCCAGCCGGGCGGCCCGCGCGCCCCACAAATCGTCCATCGGCAGCAGGCGGTCGGTAAGGCGGTCGGCCGGCGGGCCCGCTACCGCCCTCCATCTTCCCGGCCGGAACCGCACTCCGAACAATCGTTCGCCGGGTTCCAGCGCAAAGTCGCGCCAGCCCGTCATGGGGCCGACCAGCCGCAGCGCGCCGCCGCTCAGCAGGATATCCGCGCAGCCGTCCGGCGTCACCCGGTGCGTCCCGCCGTCGCTGTGCCCGGTCCAGAAGCACTCGATGGCGGCGGCAAACCGGGGCGAAGGCGCAATTTCGCGGTAGTCCCGCATGTCTCCCTATCTTAATCCCCTGCTACCATTCCTTTATGTGGCGCGATGTAGTCTTCGGATTTCGCCAGCTTGCGCGCTACCGCACCACCAGCGCGCTGGTCATTCTGCTGCTGGCGGTAGGCCTGGGCGCCAACACGCTGGTCTTCAGCCTGGTCAACGAACTGCTGCTCAAGCCGCTGCCGGTGCGCAATCCGCAGAATCTGTTTCTGCTGGAACGCAACCGCCAGTTGCAGGTTCGCCCCGATACTTTTTTTTCGTACCCTCTCTATCGCGACGTGGTGCTCAAGAACCCGCTGGTGGCCGCGGCGGTGGCCGAGCAGGAGTGGTATGAAGCCGACCAGTTTCCTATGCGCGCCGGCAACTCGGTGCGGGTCGTCCTGACCCAGATGGTTTCGCCAAATTACTTCACCGAGCTGGGGGTACGCCCGTATGCCGGGCGGCTGCTGACCGAATCCGACGCTAACGCCTCGGGCACCCTGCCGGCCGTGCTCAGCTACCAGTTCTGGCAATCGGAATTCGCGGGCGACCGGGCGATTGTCGGGCGCACCATCCGGCTCAAGGAGACGCCGTTCCTGGTGGTGGGCATTCTGCCGCGCGAATTCCACAGCTCCGATATCGACCGCGCCCCTGACGTGCGCCTGCCCATTTCCGCCTCCCTCCTGCTGCGCGGCAAGAGCGTGGACGAGGGCGGCGGCGACGGGCTGCCCACCTTTCGGCTGCTGCTGCGCCTGGCGCCCGGTGTTTCCGGGGAGCGGGCGGCGGCCGCGCTTCTGCCGCCCATGCAAGCCCTGGAACAGTGGAGCACGGACCAGTTCTACGCCAGGCACAAAGAACTGGCCGCCACGCGCAACCGCGCATGGGAGCAGGATCGCCTCCATGGTTACCGCCTGGCCGCGGTGCCGATCGGCCATGGCGCCTCGCAGCTTCGCGACCAGTTTGCCCGCGCGCTGGGCCTGTTGCTGGGCGGCGTGGCCCTGCTGCTGGTAGCGGTGTGCGCCAATGTGGCCGGCTTGCTGCTGGCCAAATCCAACCAGCGCCGCAAAGAAATGGGCATCCGCCTGGCGGTGGGTGCGGGCCGGTGGCAACTGATGCGCCAGTTGTTGACCGAGCACCTGCTGCTGGCCGTGGCGGCGGGCGCGCTGGGGGCGGGCCTGGCGTATGCCTTATCGCCCGCGTTGGTGGGGTTGTTGCCGGCGCCGCGCGATTACGCGCAGTTGGGCAGCCCGCTGATCCTTACGATTTCGCCGGATGCGCGCGTGCTGGCGTTTCTGGGGCTGCTGACGCTGCTCTGCGTGCTGGCGTTCGGACTGCTGCCTGCCTGGCGCACCTCGCGCGTTTCGCTGGCGGCCGAATTGAAGATTGCGCGCGGGCAGGCGCCGGCCGGCCGCGGAGCGCTGACGCCGATCGCCTTGCAGGTGGCCTTCAGCGTGGTGCTGCTCTCGGCCGCGGGCCTGATGCTGCGCACGTTCTGGAACCTGGAGCACCTGGACGCCGGTTTCGATCGCGGCCACGTGATCGAAATGACTCCCGACCCCGACGCCCTGGGATACACGGCGCCGCAGATTTCGGCTCTCTATGGAACGCTGCGCGACAAAGTGGCCGCTCTGCCTGGAGTGGCCTCGGCGGCCCTGGCTTCGCGTGGGGTGATGCGCGGCGTGGGCATCAAGATGACCCTCGCGCCCGAAGGCGTCAGCCTGCCCGCGAGCACCTTTTTAAACACCAGCGGCAACAACGTGTCGCCGGAGTACTTTGCCACCATGGGCATCCCCGTGCTGGCGGGCCGCGACCTGACCATCGAAGATGCCGGCCGCAAGCCCCTTCCGGCGGTGGTGAACCGGGCCTTCGCGGAATCGTTCTTTCCCGACCAGGATCCCATCGGAAAAATGCTGGTGCAGGGCACCGATGGCAAACAGCCGCCGGGCTTCGTCATCGTGGGCCTGGTGGCGACTGCCAAGTACCGCTCGCTGCGCGAACCCGACCCGCCCACCATCTACACGCCGCTGGCCGAAAGTGCGACCCCCGGCGGTTCGCTGCTGTATGTGCGGACGCACGGCGCCCCCGCGGGAATGGCCGGCGCGCTACGGCAAACTCTGGCGTCCCTCGATCCGGCCGTGCCTGTGCGCGAAATCCTGACGCTCGATAGCGAAGTCGAGACGTCGCTGTGGCAGGAGCGCCTGGTGGCGATCCTCTCGGCCTTCTTCGGCGGCGCGGCGGCGTTGCTGGCGGGCATCGGCTTGTATGGCTCGCTGGCCCTTTCGGTGGAGCAGCGGAGGCGCGAAATCGGCATCCGCGTGGCCATCGGCGCGCGCCTGGTTCACATCCTGCGCGCGCTCTGCGGGCCGATTGCCGTGGCCGTCGGGCTGGGCGCGGCGGCCGGGCTGACGGCCTCCGCGTTCCTGCTGAGGCTCACCGAGCGCCTGCTGTATGGCGTGCGGCCGTTCGATCCGCTTTCGCTGGTGCTTGCGATGGTCTTCGTCTGCCTGTGCGCCGCCGCGGCCGCCTTTCCGCCGGCCCGCCGCGCCGGACGCATCGATCCGGCCTCGGCCCTGCGGGAGGAATAAGTAGCTGTAAGTCGCGCTGCTGGGTTTTTGCTGCTGGCTGCTTCGCTGGCCCTGGCACAGGATCATTGGCGGCTCGTTTGGAGCGACGAGTTTGACGGCCCTGGGGCAACCGGGAGCTGGAGACTTACACCGATTCGCGGAAAAATCCTTTTTTAGATGGCCGCGGCAACCTGATGATTCGGGCTGAGAAGAGCGAGGACGGTTATACTTCCGCGCGCCTCCACACGCAGGGGAAGTTCGAGTTCACCTACGGGAAAGTGGAAGCGCGCATCAAGATACCGTTTGGCCAGGGCATCTGGCCGGCCTTCTGGATGCTGGGCGCGAATATCGGCCGCGTCAAACGGCGAGTTGCCAGGCGTGGGTGAAGCTGTGGGTGGCCTATGCGGGATCTGCGTCGCCTGCTCCGGCGGTGAGCAGGCAGGCGCGCGCGAAGCATCGGCGCGCGTCTGCCCTCAAAGGCGGATGTGTGGCAGGCTGCCCGCCGCACCCCTGTACCGGCGGGTTGCAGGTGTTTCTTTCGCTAAGCTGAACCCGCCCGCGGCGCCCAGGTTGCGCGGCTGAACGGAAATTAATCGCGCGTAGTACGCGTTTTGGGGCTCACCGTGAGTCCGGGCGATTTCACGCGGAGGGTGATCTCGCGGAAAGTGCGGTTGCTCACAAGATTGGTGGAATGACCGGAGGGGGTGTCCAGCATGTGATGCGCGCTGGAGTGATCCTCGGTGAAGTGTAATCGTGTACCCGCCGGATAACGGAGTAGCGGGGGCCGGTTGCAGAATTCGCGCCTACCGGCCCATCCAGCCGCCATCCACCGTTAAAATGCTGCCGTTGACGTAATCCGAGGCCGAAGAGGCCAGGTAGACCACCGCGCCGGCCAAATCCCCGGCATCGCCCCAACGCCCCGCGGGAATGCGGGCCAGGATTGCGGCGTTGCGGGACGCGTCGGCACGCAGGGCGGTGGTGTTATCGGTCGCGATGTAGCCGGGCGCGATGGCGTTCACCTGCACGCTGCGGCCGGCCCATTCGTTGGCCAGCGCCTTGGCAAGCTGCGCCACGCCTCCCTTGGCGGCGGCGTATCCGGGCACCGTGATCCCTCCCTGGAAGCTGAGCAGCGACGCCGTGAAGATGATCTTGCCGGCGCCGCGCGCCAGCATGTCGCGGCCGAACTCGCGCGCCAGCACGAACTGGGCGCTCAGGTCCACCTCCAGAATGCGGTCCCAATACTCGTCGGAGTGGTCGGCGGCGGGTTGGCGCAAAATGGCGCCGCCGTTGTTCACCAGGATATCCACGGGCGGGCATTCGCGCTTCACCTGTTCGATGAAAGCGTACACGGCGGCGCGGTCTCCCAGGTCGCAGGGGTAGCCCCAAAAGCGGCGGCCCAGCGCATCCACAGCCTGCTGCACCGCGCTGCCGGAAGCTTCCAGAGTGGCGCTGGTGGCGATGAGGTCGGCTCCTGCTTCCGCCAGTGCCACGGCCATGGCCATTCCAATGCCGCGGCGGGCGCCGGTGACCAGAGCGGTTTTCCCATCCAGTTTGAAACGGTCGAGAATGTGCAATGTTCTTACCCCGCGAAATGCAAGCTTATCGCGAGGAAGAAAAGCGTGCCAAGGGCGATCACCGCGCCATGCGGCAGCCCCACAGCTTTGGGATTCTTGACGTCCAGTTCCTCCCGCTGCACATAGGCGGGACGGCCCTGCTTCAGTTCGCTGAGGATGAAGCCCACGTTCCAGAAGGTCTTTCCCAGGCGCCGTTTGACCACCGAAAGCAGCAGCGCCATCACGCCGCCCACGAGGGCGGTGATGAGAAAGATGCCGAACCAGTCCTCCCAGCCGGTGATGGCGCCCACCGCAGCCATCAGCTTGACGTCGCCGGCGCCCATGGCGCGTAAGGCGTACAGCAGGAGGTAGAGTCCAAATCCCAGGCCCAGGCCCTTCAAGGCGAAAGTGCACCCGGACCATCGCTGTGGGCTGGGCCAGGCGAGAAAGGTATTCATGGCGATCCCGGCCACCACGCCCGTCACGGTTAGCCAATTGGGAATACGCCGATACCTCACATCGTATATAGCCGCGCCCACCACCAAAGTCAGTAGGATCACTTGGATACCGGGCGGCGGAAGGGAAAACTGCATGGCCTCATCAGTATATCCCGCGGCGCGCCGGGGGATGGTAAAGCTGGCTTCTCATAACCCCCATGCCGGGGCTCTGGCGGAGCGCCACCCTCAGGCGGTAGGGACGGCTGAGCGTGTTAAGTTGGTTCGTCATTCGTTCGATCCTTCTGCCAGGCCCAGGCATCCAAGTAAACATTCCAGTACTAAGGAGAAACCATGTCGCTTCGAATTAACGATACCGCGCCGGATTTTGCTGCCGAGACCACTCAGGGGACCATCCACTTTCACGAGTGGATCGGGAACGGGTGGGCGGTGCTGTTCTCGCATCCCAAAGATTTCACGCCAGTATGCACCACCGAGCTGGGCTACATGGCCGGCCTGGAGCCGGATTTTGCCCGGCGCAACACCAAAATCATCGGGCTAAGCGTAGACCCGGTGGCGAGCCACGGCAAGTGGGCCGGCGATATCGAGGAGACCCAGGGGCACAGGGTCGGCTTCCCCATGATCGGCGACCCCAAGCTGGAAGTGGCCAAATTGTATGACATGCTACCGGCCGACGCCGGGAATACCAGCGATGGCCGGACAGCCGCCACCAATGCCACCGTCCGGACGGTGTTTGTGATCGGTCCGGACAAGAAGATCAAGCTCATGCTGAGTTATCCCATGAGCACCGGGCGGAACTTCGATGAAGTCCTGCGGGTGCTTGATTCGATGCAACTTACCGCCAGCCAGAAGGTCGCCACGCCGGTGAATTGGAAGCCCGGCGACGAGGTGATCATCCTGCCATCGGTCTCCAACGAAGAGGCCAAGGCCAAATATCCGGATGGGTGGCGGGAGCCGAAGCCGTACCTGCGGTATGTGCCGCAGCCCAAATAAAAGGGTCTAAGACCGGCGCGTAACGCGGAGGCGGCCGGCTTTGTCTTTTGCGCGTTTTTTCCGGGTCTCCGCGTCACGCGGCAAAGGATGGCGCGCGGCCTCAGGCCGGAATGGGCCGCTCGATCACGCCCAGCACCTTCTGGAGTTCGGAATCCTGAATGGGCTTGGCCAGCACGAAACGGCCGTCGGTTTCGAAATCGGCCACCAAGTCCTTGTCGTAGCCGTCGGACAGCAGCACGAAGCCGGTGACCTTGGCCTGCATCCGCTCGGCCAGCTCCACCCAGTTCAAACCAGGCGCGCGGACCGAGCAGAAGACCACGTCGAAGCGCATCCGCCCGGCCAGGTCGAGGCCGGAATCGGTATCGTTGACGGGCACCACGCGGTAGCCGCGGGCGGCCAGCAGGGCCAGGATCTGCCGCTGCGCGCCCTCTTCGGTTTCAATCACCAGAGCCGTCATGCGGCGGCCGGAGGGTACGGCGCCCTGGCGCACGGCAGGATCCGGCGCGGGCGCGCGGTCCTTGGCCACCAGCGGCAACTCCACTTCGAAGCGCGCATCGGCATGGCTTTTCTCGATGAGCCGCACTTCGCCGCCATGCCCGTTAATCACGCTGCGAGTGACCCCCAGGATGGAAGCCACATCGGTGGAGTTGTGGGCTTCGGCGCGGGCGCTGAAGACGATCTCCACCACCACCATGCGGGCCAGCAGGCTGGTGCGGATGGTCAGGACCTTCTCCGGCGCGGTGGCCAGGGCCTGCTCGGCGTGTACCAGCAGGCGCAGGAAGACCTGCTCCAACTGGCCATGCGACCCCATCACCATCAGAGGATCGCCGGTGAGCATATCGCGCACCTTGATGCCGGAGGCCTTCCAGTCGCGCTCGCGGAAATCCACCAGGTTGCGCAGGAGGGCGCCGATGGAAACCGGCTGGGACTCGCCGGGAGCGGCGGCGGCGAACGAAACCAGTCGGGCCACCATGGCGGAGGCTTTGTGCGCC
>DATJRE010000031.1:0-8804 GCA_035505095.1 Bryobacteraceae bacterium
CCGGCGTCACGCTGGCAATCCAATAGAATGCCGCAGCAGCGGGCCGGACTGCCTGCAAGCCGGAACCGGCCGGAATCCTGTCTCCCAAACGCCCCCGCGCTTGTGTTATGCTAATCTGCGTAACCAAAACGAGATAAGAGAAGACAAGGAGCATCACCTTAAGAATGGCACTGGCGATTGAAGCAAAGCGGCAGGTTTTTACCAACAATCAGCGCCACAAATCCGACACCGGGTCGCCAGAAGTACAGATTGCCCTCTTGAGTCAGCGGATTTCGTTGCTCACGGAGCATTTCAAGACGCATCAGAAAGACCATGGTTCCCGCAAGGGACTCCTAACCCTGGTAGCGAAGCGTCGCCGGCTTCTGACGTACCTGCGCGACACGGACCCCGAGCGTTATAAGGCAGTTCTGCAACGGCTAGGCATTCGCCGCTAGTTTCATTCGGCGGGAGCAGCCAGGGCAGCGGTTCGTGTTTCCGGTTGTTTCCGATTCATCCCTTGTTCTCGCGTTGCCGGCGTGTGGCCGCGTAGCGTGGGAACTCATCCTGTCAACTCCAGTCTCAAAGCGCCCCGTGCGGGGCCTATCTGTGACTGGCCGGGACTGGTTTCCGGTCGAGGTTGGAGGCTATTACAAAGAAAATGTTGCAAACAGTTGAAGTGGACCTGGGCGGCCGAAAGCTTACCCTGGAAACCGGTAAGATGGCCAAACAGGCGAACGGCGCCGTGGTCGTTCGCTCCGGTGACTCGGTGGTTTTGGTCACCGCTTGCATGGCCAATGAGCCCAAGCCGGGAGCCGGATTCTTCCCGCTCACCGTGGATTACCGCGAGTACACTTACGCCGCCGGGAAGATTCCCGGTGGTTTCATCAAACGCGAGGGGCGTCCCTCGGAAAAAGAAGTTCTCACCAGCCGGCTGATCGATCGCCCCGTCCGGCCGCTGTTCCCCGAAGGGTTCCTCCATGAAACCCAGATCATCGCCATGGTGCTCTCGGCCGATCCGGAGCAGGACCCCAATTCGCTGGCCATCGTGGGCGCGGCGGCGGCCCTGGCGATTTCCGACATCCCGTTCCACTACATCCTGGGCGGCGTGCGCGTAGGTATGCGGGACGGCCAATATCTGGCCAACCCGACTTATACCGAAGGCCGCGAGAGCACCCTCAACATCGTGGTGGCGGGCACCGAAGACGGCATCGTGATGGTGGAAGCCGGCGCACAGCAGGCCTCCGAAGCGGATGTCCTGGGGGCCATCGAATTCGGGCACGAGTGCTGCAAGAAAATCGCCGCCGGGATTCGCCAGTTGATGGCCACCTCCGCCAAGCCCAAGCGGGAATTCAATCCGCCGGCGCTCGACCAGGGGATTTACGACCAGGTTTCCGCGACTGCGCGCGAAGATCTTACCGACGCGCTCAACACCCGGAAGCACGAAAAGCTGGAAAGCTACGCCCTGGTGGCGGAGATCAAGAGCCGGGTGGTGGAAGCATTGCCCGAAGAGCAGCAGGAGGAAGCGGCCAAATGCTACGACGCTCTGAAGGAGCGCATCTTCCGCGACGAGATGCTGAAGCACCATCGGCGTCCGGATGGCCGCGCTTTCGATGAAATCCGCCCCATCACCATTGAAACCGGCGTGCTGCCGCGCACCCACGGCTCGGCCCTGTTCACGCGCGGCGAAACGCAGGCGCTGGTTACCGTGACCCTGGGCACCAAGGAAGACGAGCAGCGCATCGAACTGCTGGAGCCCGGCGAGGCTTCCAAGCGCTTCATGCTGCACTACAATTTCCCGCCCTTCAGCGTGGGCGAAGTGGGCTTCATGCGCGGGCCCGGCCGCCGCGAAATCGGCCACGGCGCGCTGGCCGAGCGCGGCCTCACGGCGCTCATCCCCACTGAACAGATTTTCCCCTACACCATGCGGGTGGTCAGCGACATTCTCGAATCCAATGGCTCCAGTTCCATGGCCACGGTTTGCGGGGCCTCGCTGGCGCTCATGGACGCAGGCGTTCCACTGGTCTCGCACGTGGGCGGCGTGGCCATGGGCCTGGTCCTCGAAGGCGGCGAATACGCCATCCTCACAGACATTGCCGGCGCCGAAGACCACTATGGCGATATGGATTTCAAGGTGGCCGGCACGCGCGACGGCATCACCGGCTTGCAGATGGATATCAAGGTCCCCAATGTGACCACGGCCATCATGAAGGAAGCGTTGGAGCAGGCGCGCCGCGGCCGGCTGTTCATCCTCGACAAGATGTACGAGGCCCTGCCGGGAGCGCGCACGGCCATCTCGCAATACGCGCCGCGCATCTACACTCTGAACATTCCGCAGGATAAGATCCGCGACGTGATTGGACCAGGCGGCAAGGTGATCCGCGGGATCATCGAGCAGACCGGCGTCAAAATCGACGTGGAAGACGACGGCACGGTGCATGTGGCGTCCGCCGACGAAGCCTCCGCCAAGAAGGCCATCCAGATCATTTCCGACCTCACCGCCACGGCCGAAGTGGGCAAGACCTACCTGGGCACGGTGGTGCGGCTGGTGGATTTCGGCGCGTTCGTGGAGATTTTCCCGGGCACCGACGGTCTGCTGCACATCAGTGAGATCGCCGAGAACCGCATCCGCGACGTGCGCGACGAGTTGAAGGAAGGCGACCAGATCCTGGTGAAGGTGCTGGCGCTTGAGGGCAACAAGATCAAGCTCAGCCGCAAAGCTGTGCTTCGCGAGCAGCGCGAAAAGCTGAAGCAGCCGAAGCACTAAGAACTGTGGCGGCGGCGTGGGAGGCCGCGCCGCCGCTGCACGACGCGAACTGACGCAGGCGCTCTGCGTTCCCGTCAGCCGGATCAGCCAGATCGTTGATTTAATCGCAAGCGGGCCATCACCGCCGATACGGCCAAGCGCCGGGCGTTCCGCCGGCTGCAACAACCGGACTTAGATTAATTCGTACACGGCGGGATCTCCTCGGCCCGCCCGCTTTCCATCGACCGGTAGACGCACAGGACAATCTCCAGATCGCGGCGGGCGGCGACGGCCGATTCCAGGCCGGTGCTACCCGTGGCGATGGCGTTCAGGAACGCGCACATTTCCTCGCGATAGCCGTCGTCGGGCCCTCCCATGCGCACCCGCACGCGCTGCCACTCCGGCCGCATCATGCGGGCCCGCAGCCAGTGCGGCCGGAGGCGCCCGGCCAGCGCCGTGAGCGGCCGCGGCGCAATCGGGTAGTAGTCGAAAAAACCGGCGCGCGGCCAAAGCTGAAAGGTACCGCGGTCGCCGGCAAGGACAATATCCGGCAGCTTGTCCAAGGCCGCCGCCCAGGTGGTCACGATCTGGCACTGCCATCCGCCCGGTTGCGAAAAGACCGCCACCAGGCCATCCTCGCCGCTCATTTCCGCGCGCACCTGCGCGGGTCGGAAAGCCGTCACGCGCTCCGGCTCGCCCAAAAACAAGCGCATGGCGCGTACGTAGTGAATGCCGGTATCCAGGAACACGCCGCCGCCGGATTGGCCGCGGTCGGCCATCCAGCCCCGCGGATGCCGCGGCGCGCCGGTTTGCGCCAGCAGGTGAAGCGGCCTGCCCAGGTCGCCGGCCTCGACGCGCCTCCATACCGCGGCGAGCGTGGGGCGGTAGTGCATATTTTCCGCCACCATCAGGACGCTGCCACTCTGGCGCGCGGCATCGATCATTCGATCGGCATCCGCTAGCGTGGTGGCGATGGGCTTCTCCACCAGCACGTGCTTGCCCGCGCGCAGTGCCATCTCCGCGGCTTCGCGGTGCAGTTGATGCGGCAGGGCGAGGGTCAGCGCGCCAACCCGCCGGTCGCGCACGGCGGTCTCCAGTCCCAAAAAGCAGTCTTCTGCTCTCCACCGGCCCGCGATGCGCCGCGTGCGCTGCGGGTCGCGCCCGCAAACGAATAGCCGGATTCCCGGAGCCGCCTGGCGCAGCGCCTGCAGGTGGGTTTCACCCCAATGCGTGCCCACCACGCAAACCGGCGCCGGCCGGGAGGGCGCGCGGCAAAGGTTGGGCGGAATTAGCGGCGTCACGGCTGGCTGCTTCATAATACAGAAGTGGAGAAGTATTTCGTCCAGAATTTCGGATGCCGTGCCACCCAGGCGGATGGCGCGGCGCTGGAATCGCTGCTCTCGGCCAAGGGCCTCGAAGCCGCGGGCCAGCGCGCCGCCGCCGACCTGGTGGTGCTGAACACCTGCACCGTCACCAGCTCCGCCGATGACGACGTCCGCCAGACCATCCGCCGGGTGCATCGCGAGAATCCCGCCGCCCGCATCCTGGTAACCGGCTGCTACGCCCAGCGCGCTCCCCACGAGCTGGCCGCGATGCCGGGCGTCGAGTGGGTGGTCGGGAACTCGCACAAGACGCAGATCGCCGACCTGGTGACCATTTCGCCTTCCGATTCGCAAGCGCAGGACTGCCCGCCGGTGCCTTACCACGGCAACATCCGCGTGGGCGACATCTTCGCCCAGCACGAGTTTCTTTCCGCGCCGGTGGAAGATGCCGCCGGAGACCGCACGCGGCCCAACCTGAAAATTCAGGATGGCTGCAATAACCGCTGCTCGTTCTGCATCATCCCGTTCGTGCGCGGGCGCAGCCGCAGCGCTCCGGCCGACGAGGTAGTCCGGCAAGTGCGCGGGCTGGCGGCGCGCTATCGCGAAGTGGTGCTCAGCGGCATTAACCTGGGCCGCTGGGGACGCGAACCGGGCAGCAGCCTACGCCTGGCCGGGCTGATTCGCCGGCTGCTGGCGGAGACGGAAATCGAGCGCCTGCGCCTCAGCTCGGTAGAGCCGATGGATTTCTCCGACGACCTGCTGGGCCTCATAGCCGAATCGCCGCGCATAGCCCCGCATGTCCACGCGCCTCTCCAATCCGGGTGCGACCGCATTCTGCGCCGCATGCATCGCAAGTACCGGCCCCGCCACTACGCCGACCGCATCTTCAAAGCGCGCGGCCTGATGCCCGATGCGGCCATCGGCGCCGATGTCATGGTGGGGTTCCCGGGCGAGACGGACGCCGATTTTGAAGAGAGCCGCGCGTTCATCGAAAGCCTGCCCTTCACCTACCTGCACGTCTTCACCTATTCGGAGCGCCCCGGCACCCCGGCCGCCGAAGATCCCCACGCCATCCCGATGGCTGTGCGCAAGGAACGCAACCGGATTCTACGCGAGCTGGCCGCCCGCAAGAATCTCTCGTTCCGCCACGGCATGGTGGGCCGCACCCTTTCCGCCGTCACCCTGCACGATCCCGGCGCCGCGCTCACGGGGAACTATCTGAAGGTGGAACTGGCCCGCCAACGGGAGCCCAACCGCATCGTGGACGTGCGCATTGGCGGCATTTCGCCAAACGGAATTCGGGAAATCGCCGCCGAAACTGTACAATAACAAACAGACCATGAAGGCTCAGAGTTGGCTCGAACGCCGCTTCGCCAATCTCTCGCTCACCACCAAGGGGTCCCTGGTGGTAGCGATCCCCGTGTGCGCGCTGCTCGTGGCGATGGCGGTCTTCTATCAGTACGAGCGGCAGACCCACCGCGCCGCCGAATCGGTGGTGCAGAGCTTCGAGGTGCGCAGCGAGATTCGCGACGTGCTGATCCTGATGGTGAATGCCGAAACCGGCACCAGGGGATACCTGCTCACCGGAAGGCCGGCGTTCCTCCAGCCCTACATGACCGCCGTGGTCGATCTGCCCGGCCACTTGGCCACGCTCAGCGACCTGGTGGCGGACAACCGGCAGCAACAGGAGCGCTTGGCGAGCGTCGAACGGCAAACCACGCAGATCCTCGCACTCCTGCAAAAATTCCAGCAGCAGGTGGTGGACGGCAAGCCGCACGCCGAAGTACCCGACCTGGTAGCCGGCCGCGAAGCCATGGACGGGCTGCGCCAGGAGCTGGCCTGGATGGTATCGGAAGAAGAACGCCTGCTGGACGAACGCAAAGACCTGGCGGCGGCCTCCGAAACAAGCTTGCGGATTGCAATTTTCGCGGGCGGCATCTGGGGCCTGTTGGGCGGCTTTGTGGCCGCGCTGCTCTTCGGGCGGGGGATTGTCCGCCGCATGCACGGTATGGAAGAGGACGCCCGGCGCCTGGCGCAAGGCGTCCCGCTCCAGGGCGAGGTGGGCGGCGGCGATGAAATCGCGGTCGTCGAACGCACCTTGCAGGAAACCTCGCAGCGCCTGGCGGCCCAGAGCCGGGAATTGCAGGCCGCCAAAACCGAATTGGAGGCGCGCGTGGAGCAGCGTACGGCCGAACTGCGGGCGGCCAACCATCTGTTGCAGGCCATCACCGAATCCTCGCCGCTGGCCATCTGGACCATGGACCTGAACGGCAAGGTCACTTCCTGGAATCCCGCCGCGGAGGGCATGTTCGGATGGACGGCCGCCGAAGCCATCGGGCAGCCGCTGCCGGTGGTGCCGGAGGATCAGCGCGAGGAATTTCGCGGCTGGCTGGAGCGCTTCCGCGCGGGCGAAGCCTTCGCCGGTGTGGAGCGCAAGCGGCGCCGCAAAGATGGCGCGCTGATTGACGTCTCCCTCTGGACCGCCCCGCTGCGCGATTCCGCCGGCCGCATCGAAGGCGTCATGGCCATCGATAGCGACATCACCCAGCGCAAGCTTCTGGAGGAACAGTTTCGCCAGTCCCAGAAACTGGAGGCGGTGGGCCGCCTGGCGGGCGGAGTGGCGCACGATTTCAATAACCTGCTCACGGTGATCGGCGGATATAGCGAAATGCTGAAGCAGGAGGTGGCCGACGAACCACACCTGGCGGAGTTCGCGCAGGAGATCCAGAACGCCACCAGCCGCGGCGGCGCGCTCACGGTGCAACTGCTGGCCTTCAGCCGGCGCCAGATCAGCCAGCCGCGCATTCTGGACCTCAACCACACGTTGACGCAATCCATCAAACTGCTGAAACGCGTGATCGGTGAGAATATCGAAATTGTCACCAAGCTGGACCCCGGATTGGGCCGCATCCAGGCCGACCCCATCCACATCGATCAGATCGTGATGAACCTGGTGGTGAACGCGCGCGACGCCATCACCGGCGGTGGCGTCATTACCATCGAGACCGCCAACGTGGCCCTGGGACGCGAATATGCCGGCCGGCACATTGGCGTGCAGCCGGGCAATTTCTGCCTGCTGGCCGTGAGCGATACCGGCAGCGGGATGACCGCGGAAACCCGCAGCCGCCTCTTCGAGCCGTTTTTCACCACCAAGGAACCCGGCAAGGGCACCGGCCTCGGGCTTTCGATCGTCTACGGTATCGTGAAACAGAACGGCGGCGAGATCGGCGTCTACAGCGAGCTGGGCCACGGCACCACCTTCAAAATCTACCTGCCGATGGTGGAAGTGCCGGCCGATTTCGCAGCCCAGGGACAGGCCGCCATCGAGCGCCCCGGCACCGAAACCGTGCTGCTGTGCGAAGACGAGCCGTGGATTCGCAAGCTGGTGGCCACCATGCTGGGCAAGCTGGGATATCGCGTGCTGGAAAGCGAGTCGCCGGAGGAGGCCTTGCAGATCGCCGGCAGCCGCGGCGCCATTGACTTATTGTTGACCGACATTGTGATGCCCGGCATGAATGGCTTCGACCTGGCGCTGAAGGTCCGCGAGCTGCGGCCGGAGATCAAGACGCTCTACATGTCCGGCTATACCGATACGCAGATCAGCCGCGGGTGGGTGATCGAGCCGGGCATTCCATTCCTGCAGAAGCCGTTCACCGCCTCGGCCTTGAGCGAGAAGGTACGCGAGGCGCTGGAGCGGCCCGCCGCCCAGGCGTGACGGCGGCGCGCGCCAACCGCCGCCTTACTTGCGACGCGGCTTCTGGCCCTCGCTTTCCGGCAGCACGCAGGAGAAATTGGCGGCTTCGTCGGTGCTGCCGCTGCCTTTCCAACGCGCCACTTCCGGATACGGACATAACGGGCGGCTGCGGCCCGGCCGCGTGGCGACGATCGGCCCCGGCGGCACGCCCTGTTCCACCCAGGTCTCGATCGGCTGATTCATGTCGAAGGTGTTTGGCCCCGGGCCGCCGCCGCAATGCTGCATGCCCGGCGCCATGTAGAGCCTCACGAAACTGGCCGTCTCTTTGGCCTTGAGCCTGGCCGCCACACGGTTGTAATAGTCGATGGTGTTGTACGGCGAGATTGCCGGGTCACTCCAGCCGTGATACAGGATCAACTTACCGCCGCGGTGGGCGAAGGGTTTGAGGTCGGCGTCATCGGCATTCAGGTCGTGGGCCATTTTTTCATCGGCTTTTTTCACGTCGCGCTGCAGATCGAAGGTGTGATAATCCCAGGCCGCATCCTGAAACACCATGTTTTTGAAGAACTGCGTGCCGAATTCGAAACCCAGGCTTTTTCCGGGCGCCGGACCGGTCACCCAGGCGGCCCATCCGCCTGGCCCGCTTTCGCCGCCCATGGCGTGTCCGGGGAAAATGCGGGGGCCCGGTCCGGCATACAGCTTGCGCAGGGCCTCCACTTGCGGGCCGGTCAGGCAGGCGTCCGACTCGGCGCCTTTGCAGAGCAAAGTGGAAACGTCGAAGTGGCACCGGGAAGGGTCGTCGATCACTCCGTCCTTGATTCCATCGAGCGCGTCGCAGGCCGCCAGCACGGCATCCGCGATGGCCGGCAGTTTGGCGGCGGGAATGTAGCTGCCGGGCTGGGAGAGGGCCTGCACGTCCCACATGGCTTCCGTCAGCAGGTGGGTCCAATAATTGGCGGGCGCCCCGGCCACGATGCCATCGTAATCTTCGGGGTACCGCTGCGCCTCCATGAGCGCCTGCCGCCCGCCGTTCGAGCAACTGTTGAAGTAGGCGTGCTGGACCGCG
>DATJRE010000032.1:0-21093 GCA_035505095.1 Bryobacteraceae bacterium
CGACGATGGCGGGTGTGGAAACGGCCACAATCACGAGGTCGGCGCCGCGGCCGCCGGTGAGCCGGCGCAATTCGGAGGGGATGTCGGCGGTGCGCGGGTCCCAGGTAAAGGCGGCGCCGCAGCGCGAGGAGAGGGTCCGCCGCTCGGCGATGGTATCGGTGGCGGCCACGCGCGCGCCGGTACGGGCGACGAGCATGGTGAACATCAAGCCAATGGGACCCTGGCCCATGACGAGGACGGTATCCTGGGGCTGCGGATCGCACTGCACCACGGCTTTGAGGCAGGTATTCAGGGGCTCGACCAACGTGGCGCGTTCGAAGGAAATGCCGGCGGGGATGCGCTCCACACCGCGCTGCACAATCCAATCCATGACGCGCACGTACTGGGCGAAACCGCCGCCGGCGGGTTCGAAGCCCGCGGTAATTCCCACGCGCTTGTAAACCGGGCACTGGGCGTAGAACTTACGGCGGCAGTAAAAGCATTCGAGGCAAGGAATATGGTGAAAGGCGACCACACGGTCACCGGGGTGGAACTTTTCAACACCGGGGCCGACGGCGGCAACGATGCCGGCGGTTTCATGGCCATAAACGCGCGGCGGGGCCAGTAAGTTATGTTCGATTTTCTTAAGATCGGTGTGGCAAATGCCGCAAGCCTCCACGCGAATCAGGATTTCGCCGGGGCCGATGGCGGGCGTAGGGATCTGCTCGACGCTGACGACACTCTGGCCGCGATAGACCGCCGCGTGCATGGTTTCGGGAATATCGCTCAGGTCACAATCGGCAATTGGCAAAAAACTCCCCCAGTGCGCGTGCCGCCTGGATCGATCGCTTCCGTAAACGAAGCAACTCCGGCAGGCGGACGGCCGGATCACGCAAGGCCCCTAATAGAATACTCATTGTATCGAAATGACCGTCCGGACGCAGGGCCCCATTAAAATCATTTACCAGCGATTCCTCCGCCAAATCGGTGACAGCGCGCACACAATAAAACGGCAAGCCCAGTTCCAGGGCGCGGGCGGCCACTCCGGCGGCCTCCATTTCCACGGCGCAAGCCCCCGAATTCCGCAGCAGATCCTTCTCTTCGGCTGTCGACACTACTCGTTCAATAGATCGGATGGGGCCGATAAAGGTTTCACCCGGTCCTTCGGCGGGCAGTGCGGAAAAGCGCCGCTGCCCATCGTCAATAGAGGTTGCCAGCACGACATCGGCGACATCGAGGCGTTCGTCGAGGGCGCCGCAGAAGCCGGTGCTGACCACGGCATCGGGGCCGAACTCCTGGGCGGCATCCACGGCGGCGGCGGCGCGGGCGCGTCCGGCCCCGTTGGCGATGAGCAGGGCATCGTGGTCGCCGAGGCGGGCGCAGCGGCCCCAGTCGATGCCCAGGGGGACAGGGCCATGGTCGGAGGAGAGCGAAAGCATGCCTGAGAACTCGCGGGGATCGGCGGCCACCAGCAGGATACGCATGGATTGGCGTCCTACGCGGCGGGGGCCTGGGCGCGGCGCTCGAACCAGGCGACGGCGCGGGCGAGGGCGACATCCGCCGGGCCGGGATGAAAGCCGAGATCGCGGGCGGCTTTTGCGTGGCTCACCCACATTTTTTTACGCGCCATGCGGACGGCGTCGAGGGGGACGCGCGGGGCGATGCCGGTGATTTGCGCCCACGCGGTGCTGCAGGCGCCCGCGCACCAGGCAACCGCGTAGGGCAGGCGCACAGTGGGGGCTTTACGGCCGGTGATGCGGGCGAGCTTGCGCAGGATTTCCGCGAGGGTGAGGTTCTCCGATCCGAGGATGTAGCGCTGGCCCACGCGGCCGTGCTGGCAGGCCAGCCAGTGGCCTTCGGCGGTGTCGCGGGCATCCACGACGTTGAGGCCGGTGTCGATGAAGGCGGGCATGGCGCCGCCCAGGAAGTCGGCTACGATTTTGCCGGTGGGGGTGGGCTTGACGTCGTGATCGCCGATGGGCGCGGTGGGGTTGACGATGACCACGGGGAAGCCATCGCGGGCGAATTGCAGGGCCACCTGTTCGGCTTGAAACTTGGAGCGCTTGTAGGGGCCGGCCATGTCCGCCAGGGTGACGGGGGTATCTTCGTCGCCGAGGCCGCCGTGGGGAATGCCGATGCATCCGACGGTGCTGGTGTAGACGGCGCGCTGGATGCCGGCGGCGCGGGCGGCTGTGAAGAGGTTGCGGGTGCCGTCTACATTGGAGCGGTAGAATTCTTCGGGGTGGCGCGCCCACAGGCGGTAATCGGCGGCCGCGTGGAAGAGCAGTTCGCAGCCGGCCACGGCGCGGTCGAGAGAGGCGCGGTCGCGGAGGTCGCCGGTGGCGGTTTCGACGTCGAGATCGGGCACGCGGCTGCCGGGGCGGACGAGGGCGCGCACGGGGTAGCCGCGTTCGAGGAGCACGCGGGCGACGTGCCAGCCGAGGAAGCCGGAGGCGCCGGTGACGAGGGCGGGTTTCATGAGGGCTGAGGGAGCACGTTTTCACCGCGGAGACGCGGAGAGAAGGGAATGTCTGCTGCGCGGCTCTTTGCCGCGACGGCGGAGTTTCGCGGGCGCTGGTGGCGCGGGGCGATGTTAGAGCAGTTTTCGCAGGTCATCGAAGTTCAGGACAGAGGCACCCTGCTCCAGTAGGGCGAGGTATAAGCCGAAGTCGCTCGTGACCACCGAACAACCGCGCTGTTGGGCGGTCAGGATGATGGCCGCATCAGTCAGGCCCAGACGCCGATAGTAGGGTGACCGGCACGCATCCAGGCTGGCGATGGGAAGCTCTTCCCATTGAGAGATGGCCCGATGCAGCATCGCTCTGGCCTCGTCGAGTTGTGGACCTTTCATGTCGGTCAGATTACTGGCTTCCGAAAGAACGTGAGCCGTCGAGTAACGGCGCGGGGTGTATTCCAAAATCGCCGTGAGAGCCTCCCAATCCTGGGCAGTGTAATGGCTGGTGCGCTTGAATAATGGAATCCGATTTTGATCCACATATCCGACGACCAACAACACTACCAGGTTGGCGTCGATCAAGACTCCCCTGGAACGGACGTTCCGGAGGAAGTGCGTAAGATCGGCCATCAACTAGCCAGCTTCATCGCTACCGGATCGCCGGTCATGGCGTCCACCAGAAAAGTCTTATATTCCAGGGGTAGGGAGGCGCCCAGCAGACGGGTCAATTCCGGCGCGGCAGGGCGGCGCTTGGGAAAACCCAGCGTAATAAACCAGACCGGGCGGTCCTTGTACGGTTGCATCTCGACTTCTTCCAGGGTGTAGTCGAAATCGCCGAGCACTTCGCGGGCGTACTCCATGGCGCGCGCGGAAGCCTCTTGCACGGTGATCATAAAGACCAAGGTAGCACGGCCGGCCTTGCGGGCCGCTTAGCGCAGCATCCAGCTCAGCATCTTGAAGTTATCGCTGAATTTGGCGTTGATACCGAGGGCGGCGGAGGGTTCGAAACCGCAGTGCATCATGCAGTGCTCGCAGCGCGGGTCGTTGCCGGGGCCATAGCTTTCCCAGGGGGTCTGGGTCATCAGATCTTCGAAGGTCTTGTAGTGGCCGTCGGTGATCAGATAGCAGGGACCCTTCCAGCCCTTCACGTTGTAAGTGGGATTGCCCCAGGCGGTACAAGGCAACTCGCGCTCGCCGCGGAGGAATTCCATGTACACGGGGGTCTGGCGGACATTGTACTTTTTGGCGATGCGGTCGAATTCGCGGAATTTTTCGTGCACGTCGTCGCGGGTCATGAAAATTTCGCGGTCGTTGACGGCGGAATATCCGTAGGCCGGAGCGATCTGGTGGCCATCGAGGTTGAACTGCTTGAGGTACTCGAACAGCTCCTCGATTTCGCGCATGTCGGTCTCTTTATAGACCGTGGTGTTGGTGCAGACTTTGAAGCCGGCGGCCTTGGCCACGCGGATGCCTTCGATGGCTTCGCGGAAGACGCCTTCGCGCTCCACGGCGAGGTCGTGATTCTTCTCCATGCCGTCGAGGTGGACGTTGAAGTAAAAGCGCGGATCGGGAGTGAACTCATGGAGGCGCTTCTTGATGAACATGCCGTTGGTGCACAGCAGGATGTGGCGGTTGCGCTGCAGGATGCCGGCTACCAGCTCGCCGATCTGCGGGTACATCATGGGCTCGCCGCCGCAGATCGATACGATGGGCGTGCCGCACTCGTCGACCACCGAGAGGCACTCTTCCAGCGGGACGCGCTCGGTGATGGTGCTTTCGTACTCGCGGATGCGGCCGCAGCCGGTACACGTGAGGTTGCAGGCGTGCAGCGGCTCAAGCATCAGGACGATCGGAAAGCGCTTGTGGATCATGGGGTGCGGCTGGCTCTTAGCGCCGGTTTTGGAGGACAGGATGCGGAACGGATTGGCGGCATCCGGGGCCCCCGCCGCGGTCTTCTGCCACTCCGGGCGCGGATGCATTTTGTTCTTGAAAATGTATCGGGCCAGGCCGGCGGTCATCGAGATGGGAAATTTCATAGCGTAACTTTCATAGCTTTAACCACGGGAGTTGGAACCATGCGAGTTGGAACCGTGCGAGCTTGAGCGGGTCTTGACGAAAGAAGCCAACGCCAGCAAGGGGAAATAGTCTTTGTAGAGATGATAGTTGAGGTAGAACACGCGCGGGAATCCGGTGCCGGTGGCGAGGGTCTCGGCCCAGCTTCCGTCTTCGCGCTGCGTCTCCAATAAATATTCGATGCCGTGCTGCACGCTGAGGCTCGCGGCATCTCCGCCGGCAATCAGGCCCATGAGGGCCCAGGCGGTTTGCGAGGGGGTGCTGGGAGCGGGGGTGAAGACGTGGTTCTCGTAGCTGGCGCAGCTTTCGCCCCAGCCGCCATCGGCATTCTGGATGGAGCGCAGCCACTCGCCGGCGCGGAGCACGTGGGCTTCGCGATCGCTTTCGCCGGAGGCAGCCAGGCCGCGCAGCGCAAAACAGGTGCCGTAAATGTAGGCCACACCCCAGCGGCCGTACCAGCTTCCATCGGCCTCCTGGTGGCGCACCAGCCACTCCACGCCACGGCGCACGCCCGGATGGCTGCGTTCGACGCCGTGCGCCGCGAGGGCCTCCAACACGCGGCCGGTGATATCCGCGCAGGTGGGGTCGAGCATGGCATTGTGATCGGCGAAGGGAACGCCGTTGAGGAATTCCCAGTTATTATCGGCGTCGAAGGCCGCCCAGCCGCCATCGCCGGATTGCATGGCCAGCATCCAATCCACACCGCGCCGGTGACAGGCCAACTGGGCCGCGGGATTCGATCCGGCGGAATGGCCCAGAGCGAGCATGACCATGGCCGAATCGTCCACATCGGGATAGTGCTCGTTCTGATAGAAGAAGGCCCAGCCGGAGGGTTCGGTATGCGGCCGCTTCACCGACCAATCGGCTTTGCGGCGCACTTCGCGGGCCAGCAGCCAGTCGGCGGCCGCGCGCAGGGCAGGGTGTTCGGGGTCGGCCTGGCTGAGAGCAAACGCGCCGATGGCGGTGTCCCACACCGGCGAAAAGCAGGGCATGATGAAGAAGCGCTTGCCATCGTCCACCATGAGCTTGTTGAACTGGCGGAGGGCCTCCAGGCGGAGCGGGTCGTCTTTGGCGTAGCCCAGGCAATCCAGCGCCATCACCGAATACATCATGGGCGGGTAGATGGCGCCGAGACCATCGGAGTGGCGCATACGCTCGATCATCCACTCGCGCGCAATGGCGATGGCCTTGCGGCGCAAGGACTGGCTGCCGTGGCGCTCCCACCATTTCAGAAAACCGTCGGCGGCCAGGAAGAGGTTGTGCCAGGTGAACCAATTGGGATCCCGCTGGAATTCGGGGCTGGCGCCCGGCAGCCAGATCTCATCCAGGGTGAAGCCGGCGGGCGCGGCACGCCGCGGATTGGAGGAGTGGACAATCGACAGCGAGACGACGATGGCGCGAGTCCACGAAGACATCTGGTAGAGAAAATGGAACGGCAGCAGGACGACTTCTGGCGGAATGCTGGGACAATATTGCCGCGGGTAGAGATCGAAGAGGCTGAGGTTAACTTTTACGTAGCTGTTGGCCGCCTGAATGCCGCCCAACTCCAGAATGCGCCGGCGCAGGCGGGTCATGCGCGGATCGTCCACATCGAGGCCGGCGAGTTTCAGCGAGAAGTAGGCCTTCACCGAGGCGCTGACTTCGGAGGGCCCGCCCACATAGATGTTGAAGCCGCCATCGGGCAACTGGCGATCGAGGATGGACCGCGCGGCTTTATCGATGAGGCGGCGTGTCTGCGGATTCCAGCGGCCTTTTTCGGGCGGGTAAAGCCACAGTTGAAACAGGATGTAGTCAGACTCGAGGGTGGTGTCGGCGGTAAGCTCCGCGCACCAGTGGCCATCGGGCTTCTGCAACTGGGCCAGGAAAGCCGAGGCCCTGCGGGCGGCGTGCCGCGCCGCCGCTTCCAGCGTGCTACCGACTTGTACCGACGCGCTCATTGGATCGAAATCATGAGTTCGCCCGGCAGGGAAAACCGCACGTCCTCCTCCACCAACTCCAGTTCCTCCATGTCATGAAAGCCCCGTTCCCTAAGGAACTCGATCAATTCCTGCACCAGGTGTTCGGGCGCCGAAGCACCCGCGGTGACGGCCACATTGCGGACGCCCTCCAGCCAGAGGGTGTCGATATCGGTACGGTCGTTGACCAGGTACGAACGCACGCCGAAATTGTCGCCCACCTCGACGAGCCGCTTGGAATTGGAACTGTTCTGCGACCCGACCACCAGCAGCAGGTCGCAAAACTCGGAGACCGCCTTAACGGCCATCTGGCGATTCTCGGTGGCGTAGCAGATATCCTGGGCGGGAGGCCCCTGCACCAGCGGAAAGCGCTGCTTCAGGCGGTTGACGATCTCGCGGGTTTCATCCAGGCTCAGGGTAGTCTGGGTGAGATAGCGGACGCGCGTGGGATCGGGCAATTCCAGCCGGTCGACATCCTCGACGGTTTCCACCAGGTAGGTACGCTCGGGCACTTCGCCGAGGGTGCCGATGACCTCGTCGTGGTCCTTATGGCCGATGAGTACGATACTGAACCCGTCGCGGGCGAAACGCACGGCTTCCAGGTGCACTTTGGTGACCAGGGGGCAGGTAGCGTCGATCACGTCCAGGCGGCGCTCGCGGGCCTCGCGGCGGACGGAGGGAGCCACGCCGTGGGCGCTGAAAATGGCGCGGGCGCCGGCGGGAACCTCATCCAGTTCCTCAACGAAGACGGCCCCGGCTTCGCGCAACTCATCCACCACGTGTTTGTTGTGGACGATTTCCTTGCGCACGTAGACCGGAGGGCCGTAGAGATCGAGCGCGATCTTGACCACATCGATCGCGCGAACCACGCCGGCGCAAAAACCACGCGGTTTGAGCAAAAAGATCTTTTTCTCCGCGCCGCATCCTGGTGCGAAAGGCTTAAGAGGCATAGTGTTGAGTTGTTCAAATTATAACAGGATAGCGCATTTCAAAGCACTTATCTCTACTGATGCTATGGATGCGCGGGGCGGGCGAAGGGGTGCGTGGAAGACCGGCGGGACGGCAAGATGGAGGGAGATCCTGAGAAAAAGGTCCCAGAAAAGCGGAAAGCCTGCCCCACCGCGAAAGAGCAAGGCGGAGCGGGCTGAAGAGGATAGGGGCGGCGGAGCCGTAGGGTGATAGCCGAGCCATGCATTGACAACCGCCCGGTGGGCGCCTTTGGTGGCCCGCAGGGGCCCGGGCGCTCGGCCCCGGGCATTGGTTAGGCGGCTCGGGGGCTGGTTGCGGGGGCGCGGCTTGCGGCATTGGGTTGGCGGAGTTGCGGCTCCGGGAGCTTGGTTTCACGGCTCGCGGGCATGGTTGCGGAGCCGGGTTGGTTTGACGGCTCGGGGTTGGTTGCGGAGGCGCGGCTCCGGGGGGTGGTTTCGGAGCCGCGCTTAGGGCCAGGGGTAAAGGGGACGGCACCCTAGAAGATGAATTTGCCGGTCAGCACGACCACGCGTCCGGAAACGGCGGCGCCCTGGAAAGAGCCGTAGGCGCTGGTCGGGGGGGCCACGTCGGTGGTGATCTCGCCGAACGATCCCGAAGAAATGCTGCCCGAAGGGGTCTTGAAGTTGGGATGGTTGAGGAGATTGTAGGCGTTCAAACCGAGCAGCAGGGAGGCCCGCTCTTTGATTTTGAAGGTACGCGCGAGCTGCGTGTCGATATCGAAGTAGCCGGGACCGCGGAAGCTGTCGGGGGCGATGTTGCCCCAATCGGTCTGGACGGGGGCGGCGACTCCCGACGTGCTGGAATAGGTGGCGAAGTCGGTCTTGGGCATGCAGGGCGTGTTGATGGCGGCGGTACCGCAAGTGATGAAGGCGGCGCTGGGGGTCACGAGGTCGGAGAGGATGGTGCCGATGCCGCCTGCCGAGTTGATTTGGGAGGGAATCTTGCTATCGGTGACGCTGAACGGCGGGCCGCTGTAGGCATACACTTTGCTGCTCAACATCCAGCCGCCCAGGAGGGAATTCAGGGGTCTGCTCTGGAACCTGTGGGGCTGGTTCCAGACGAAGTCGGCGGACATCTGGCTGCGGTTGTCGAAGTTCAGGTCACCGTAGCCAGTGGCGATGCTATAGGGGTTATACCAGCCCACGGTGCCGAGGGCATGGCTCCAGGTGTAGTGGATCTGGCCGGTGAGTCCGCCGGCGAAACTGTGCTTGAACTGGATGGTGCCGGCTTCATAGTTGGAAATGCCGTTGTTTTCGTACTGCGCCACGCTCAGGAAGCGGGGATCGGGAGCGACCGTGGGAAGGCCGCCATAGCCGCCGCCGTAACGGCTGACGCCGCTGGCTCCGGTGTAGGCATCCAGGTTGTAGGATTCCTGGATGTCGTAGCCGTGGTTGCCCACATAGGTGAGGACCAGGACGTTGTGCGGAGTGACCTGGCGCTCGATTTCGATGTTCCACTCGTAGTCTTTGGGGGCGGAGTAGTTCTCGGGCGCGGAATTGAAGCTGGGCAGGGAGAAGGCGATTTTGCCCAGGGCGGCCTTGATCTGGGCGAGGGTGTCGCCGGCGGTAAAGCCCGACTGGAAGGCGGCATTGGAGGCGATGGCGGAGTAGACCGCACTGTTCGCATCGGTGGAGAGGCCGACCGTACCGAAGGTGACCGAGGGCTTGAACACGTTGGGCGACTGGGCGGCGAAGGTGCCCGCCAGGCTGGCCGCATAGACGGTGGAGAAGATGCCGAAACCGCCGCGGACGACGGTCTTGCTATTGCCGAACGGCGACCACGCGATGCCGATGCGGGGTTCCGGAACGACTGTCTGGATGTTGTAGAAAGCTTTGTTCAGGCCGGTGTCGATGGTCTGGTTATAAGGGATGTTGGCGCCGCCCTGATAACTGGGCGAATTGAAAGGCGTATTGAGAGTGGCGAAGCAGTGATCGGTGCAACTCGGGTTGGGGTCCATCTCAAAACGCATGCCGAGGGTCAGCTTCAGATTCCTGGTGGCTGCCCATTCATCCTGCACGTAGAAGTCTTCGGAAGGAAGGCGGAAGTGGACGGCGGTCCACTTGGGGAAGGATTGGACGAAGCTGCTGCCCAAACCGGTGCCGCTGAAGTTCAAGGTGCCATTGGCAAAATCCGCGAGGTCGTCAAGCGTATATTCCCCGACGAAGGCGCCGCCGGCGATATTGGTGTAGGTGACTTTGTCGTAGCGGATGCTGGCGCCGGCTTTGAGGGTGTGAGTTCCCTTGCTCCAGGATAGGTCGTCGATGGCCTGGCCGTGGCCCACGTTGCGGCCGTCCGGGAACGAGGCGCCGACGGTGGCAAATCCACCGCCGTTGGCGCCGCCATCGGCCACCGCGATTTCTTCCGGCATCAGAGCCGTGGTTTTGCTGAAATTGGCCACGCCGAAAATGGCGCTGTACCAGAACGCCGACCCCACGAAGTTATTCACCAGGGTGGGCGTGATGACGTAGGTCCAATTGACGGAACCGGTGTCCTGCGGCTGGTTGCTGACCGAGTTGAAGGTCGGAGAGATGGGGCTGGTGCCGGTGGCCTGCAAGCCGAAGTCGTAGTTGTAGCGGAAGAAGAGCTTCTGCTTATCGTTGATGTTGTAATCCACGCGGCTGGTCACCAGCCCTTCGGTATTGAGTTCGGTGTCGTTGATGCCGAAGGCGAGGGCGCAGGAGGTATTGACACCGAAGGTTCCGCCGGTTCCGGTGGGCGTGCCGGTGAAGGTGCCGGTGCCGCAGCCCAGATGGCCGTTGCCGTCCTGCAAGGGGCCGGAGCCATTGGTCACGGGAATCGCGCGGCTGATGCCGGGAGCGGCATTAATCAGCGAGAAATAATCCTGGTAGAGAGGGAGCGAGGTAGACGGCACGTGGGCGAGCGTGTAACTTTGCAGGGCCGGCGAAGGAACCGAGATGACGCCGGCCGCCGGAAGCACGTAGCGCAAGGCCTCGTAATCGGCGAAGAAGAAGAGCTTGTTCTTGATGACCGGGCCGCCGAACGAGGCGCCAAACTGCTGGGAAACCGAACGTCCGCGGTGAACGCCTTCAAGGTTGTTGAAGAAGTCGTTGGCGTTCAGAAACTCGCCGTTGTAGTTATAGAAGGCGTTGCCGTGGAAACTGTTGGTGCCGGATTTGCCCACCAGATTGACCTGACCGCCGGCCATGCGCCCGTATTGCGCGCTATAAGCATTCAAGACGACGGCGGCTTCGGCCACCTCGTTGGCGCCCAGCAGGTTGTTGCTGGCGCCGGAGTTGTTGAGGTTGTTATACGGATCCATTTCATCGCTGCCGTTGAGAGTAAACAAAACGGAGGATCCGGGAATGCCGTTGGCGTTCATGTTGCCGCTGCCGCCCACCACCGAGACGCGCACGCCGGGAACGGTCATCGCGAGGGTGGTCAGATCGCCGCCCGGCATGGGCAGGTCCGCCACCTGGGTGGTGGTGTAGCCGGTTTCGAGGTTGGCATTTTCGGTTTGCAACAGGGCCGACTGCGCCTCGACGGTGACCACCTCCTGAGTTCCGGTGACGTCGAGCGTGATGTTCATTTCGGAAACCTGGCCGACCAGCGCGGTGAATTTGGCGATCTTGGATTTGAGGCCAGGGGATTGGGCCGAAAGTTGGTAATCGCCGGGCTTCAGCAATGAAAAACGGTACTCGCCGGACGAGTTAGTGACGACCGTTCGAACCTCGTTGGTCTCGGTGCTTTTGAGCGTCACGGTGGCGGCTGGTACGATGGCGCCGCTGGTGTCCTTTACTACACCTGCGACGTCGCCGGTGGTCAGTGTCTGGCCGAATGCGGCCGGGATTGCCGCGATCAGCAGCAAAATGGACAGGCCGGCCACGGCCAGCCTGGAAATAGCGAGGCTTCTTGTATCCCTCACGATGTACCTCCTGGTGTTACGACCTAACTCCGATTCGAAATTGCCAATGCGGTGCGGGCAAGGCAACAGTGGGCTGGCAACTATGGGAACAGTTATAACCAAGTTGCCGTGTGAATGCAAGCCGGTGAAACAAGCTAACTCAGCTTGAGCAAGCAGCGGGAGCGGCAGGGCTTCCGCCAACGGGCTACCGCCGGGAAAGCCGGGCAGCACAGAACCCATCCGCGCGCAGAGCCAAACAGAAGGCAAACCGGGGAAGGACGGGCAGCGCCCAATCCGGGCGGGCTAAGCCTTCACGCAATCAACTTGAGCAACCCCTGCGATCAGATAGACGCGATTATACAATACGCGCGGGCAGGGCCGGCCAACAAAAAAACTTATGTCGCGCATAAGGAGGAAGGGGGATTCGGCCGCCAGGGTAATGCGGAAGAATGCCGCCCGCGATGGGTTCACCCCAGCGGACGGAAACGGATCAAGCGGCGCAAACAGCGGTTGGAGTAAGATTGGCGGACACGGCGGGAGTTCCTTGCGGGGGGCCCAGGGGATGGATGATGCGGCTTAGCGGCTGCGGCAACCATGGCGGGTGGGAAGGCTTCCCGCGCCACATTGGTTATAGGCTGGCGCCCGGTTGCCGATGGGCAAGGCCTCGGTCTTGGGAGACACAGTGCCCGGCGGCGAGGCTCCGGAACCGATGCCCGGAGCCGCGACCGCGAGGGGGCACGACAGCTAGAAGCTGAACCTTGCCGTGACTACGATGAGCCGGCCTCCCACGATGGTGGACGATTGGAACGAACCATAGGGGCTGGTGGTGGGGCCGACAATGCTGGTGGTGGTGCCCAGGGTGCCTGAGGTGATGGAAGCCGTGGGGTTGCCGAAGTTCGGATGGTTCAGGGTGTTAAAGGCCTGCGCTCCGAACTCGAAGGCATACTTTTCCTTGACGAAGAACTTCTTGGTGAGCTGGGTATCGATATCGAAGAAATCGGGGCCGCGGAAGACGCCGGGACCGGTTTCGCCGAAGTTATTCTGTACCGGCGTGGCCACGCCCGAAGTGGAGTTGTACGTTTCGAAATCGGCGGTGGTAAAGCAGGGCGGCGTGCTGGTGCCGTGGACCGCCGTGCAATTGGAGGGCAACTGCGGTGCGATATCGGTGGCCAGGAAGGTGCCGCTGAAACCGCCTCCGGAATTGACCTGCGCGTTGATCTTGCTATCCGAGGAGGAGAAGGGGAAGCCGGTATAGAAATAGAACTTCATGCCGAAGTTCCAGCCGCCCAGCGCCGCCTTGGCGAAGCGGTTCCCAAAATGGAACGGCACCGTCCAGATGAGATCGCTGACGACGGTATTGCGCGCGTCAAAACTCTGGTTGCCATAGTTGAAGGGCATGTCGTAGGGGTTGGAAATGGTGGAGAGGCCGAGCGCGTGCGACCACACCCAGCCGACCTGGCCCTGGAAACCCCACTTCAGCGAGTGGCGGAGTTGGAGGGTCATGGCGTCGTAGTTGGAATAGCCCTGCGTCAGCACTTGATAGACGGTCAGGAAGCGCGGATCGGGAGCGGAGGTGGGGAGACCGGCGAAGCTGGTGCCGTAATACTTGTTCAGGCCGTTGCTGGCGAGCAGCAGGAAGGCATTGGACCAACCGTTGGTAACGGCCTGATCGTAGCCGTGATTGCCGGTGTAGGTTAACGCAAGCACGTCGTGGGACGTCAGCGAACGCTCGATTTCGACGCTCCACTCGGTGGTCTTGGGGGCCACGAAGTTGTTCGGGTAGGAGTAGTAGCTGGGGGCGCTGAACGGAATCTTGCCGAGAGAGGCTTGCAGTTGGGTAAGCGTGTCGCCGGCCTTGAAGCCGGAAGTAAATACGTTGTAGGCAGCCAGGGCGGCGTACGCGGAGCTGTTGGGATCGCTGGGCAGGCCGATCTCCCCGAAGGTGACGGTGGGTGAGAATTTGCTGGGAGCGTTATCGAATATGTTGGCGGCGCTGCTGCCTGAAAACAGGGTGGCGAAGAGGCCGATTCCGCCGCGCACGACGGTTTTCGAGTCGGGGCTCCAGGCGAAGCCGAAACGCGGTTCGGGAATGGCCGTTTCGAGGTTCTGGTACTCGTTGTGCAGTCCGGTCTGGATGGTCTGGTTGTACGAGACATTGGCTCCGCCGACGTAGCCGGGCAAGCCGAACTGGGTGTCCATGCGGGCGAAGCAATTATCCAGGCAGGCCGGGTTGCCATCGTGTTCCACGCGGAAACCCAGCGTAAGGGTGAGGTTGCGGCGCACCTTCCATTCATCCTGGGCATACGCGCCGAGGGAGCTCATACGGATATGAGCGGCGAAAATATCCGGGTAGCTCTGGGTGAACGTATCTCCCAAGCCGGTGGCGTTGACCTGGCCGGTGGTGAAGTCGGTCAGATCGGCGAAAGTATACGAGCCGATCTGGGAACCGCTGGAGATACTGGTATCGGTGATTTTATCGAAACGGTAATTGATGCCGGTCTTGAAGGTGTGGTTGCCGTGCACCCAGGTCAGATCGTCCACCAACTGAACCTGGCCCACGTTGCGGCCATCGGGAATGCCGGCGCCCAGGGCGGCCCAGCCGGTGTCGCTGACGTTGATCCGCTCGGGCATTAAAGCCGAGGTGGCGGCGAAGTTGGCCACGCCGAAGATGGCGGTGTACCAGGAGCCGGACCCGATGAAGTTATTCACCACGCTCGGGGAGATGACATAGGTGTAGGTCAACTGGCCCTGATCGGAGGGCTGGTTGCTGAGCGAATTGAAGGCCGAATTGATGAAGCTGGGACCGGTGGCCTGTATGCCCCAGTCGTAGTTATAGCGGGCGCTGAGCTTCTGCTTATCGTTGATGTTGTAGTCGCCGCGGACGGTGACCAGGCTCTCCTTGTTGATCTCGCTGGCGTTCTCGGCGAAGGCATCGGAGCAGGGCACGGTGGTGCCGAAGACGCCGCCGCCGGGGGCTTGAATACCGGCGTTCCAGAAGGTGCCGATGCCGCAGCCGAGGTGGTCGTGGCCGTCCTGCAAGGGGCCGTTGCCGTTGGTAACGGGGACGGCGTTCTTGGCTCCCGGTGCGCCGTTCCAGAGCGCGAAGGCATCCTGGTAGAGCGGCTTGGCTTCGGCGGGGATGGTTCCCAGAGTGTAGGTCTCCATCTGGGGAGAGGGAATATCCACCACGCCGGAGGTGGGCAAGGAGTATTGGAGACTCTCGTAGTTGAAGAAGAAGAACAGCTTGTTCTTCTTGATGGGGCCACCGAACGAACCGCCGAAGTTGTGCGAATCGGCGCGCGGCTCCTGCAGGCTGGCCTGGTTGTTGAAGAAGGTGTTGGCGTTGAGAATTTTGTCGTTGAAGTTGTGGAAAAGGTTGCCGTGGAAGCTGTTGGTGCCGGTCTTGCCCACGTAGTTCACCTGCGCACCAGACATGCGGCCGTAATCGGCGCTATAAGCGTTCAGGACGACGGAGGCTTCGGCGACTTCATTAGCGCCGAGAAGGTTGTTGCTGGCCCCGGAATTGTTGATGTTGAGATAGGGATCCATGTCGTCGGCGCCATTGAGCGTGAAGAGGTTGGCGGCGCCGGGAATGCCGTTGGTGGCGAAGGTGTCGGAACCTTTGCCCTGGATGACCCCGGGAACGGTGTAAGCGATGGTGGTGATATCGCCGCCGTTGGCCGGCAGAACCACCACTTGCGAGGTATTGAAACCGCTGGCCTGGTTGGCGTTTTCAGTTTGCAGAATGCTGGCCTCGGCCTGTACCTCGACCACCTCGCGCGTGCCTTGTACTTCCAGTTTGAGGTTGATGGCGCTCTCCTGGCCTACCAGGAGGGTGAATTGGGCGGTTTTGGATTTCAGGCCGGTGGCTTCGGCCGTCACGGTGTAATTGCCCGGTTGCAGCAGCGAGAAGCGGTATTGTCCGCTCTGGTTGCTAACCGTGGTGTGAGATTCGTTGGTGTCGGTGAATGTCACTGTAATCTTGGCGTTGGGGATGACCGCCCCGCTGGCGTCGGTTACCGTGCCGACAATGTCACCGGTGGTCATGGTCTGGCTAAAAGCGGCAGGCGCGCCAGCCCCGAACAGCAGAATCGAAATGCCGGCCACTGCCGGCAGGAAACGGCTCAGAAAACGTGTACCCCTCATGTGAAGACCCTCCCTGGCCTTACGCTAACTCCTCTAAAAACGACCCATGCCATGCGCCGGCATAAGCTGCTTTCGCGCGATGGGATCGGTCAAACTAAAATCGCCCGTGGAGCGCAATAAAGGGAGAGCAAGCATCCTGGCCTGCAAGGCCGTCGCGAAAACAGCGGAGTCGCCATTCCGGACGGTCCAGGCACCGGAGCGATACGGATGAGGAGTAGCCGGCACACAACCGCCGGGCGGCGTTCGGCCTTCCCCATGGGATGCTCTCACGCAATACTGGTTCACTGGCCCCTGTTGTAACGGTGTCTGATTATACACTAAAGTTCCCGTTGCGGGGCGCACTTGGGGTGAGGCTCAAAAGGGCCACTCGGGGGCGCTTGGGCGAGGCTCACGGAGAGCCACCCGCGGGCCGATGGCGTCAGGCCGGCCGATTCGCCAGAATCAGCGGGGAAGGCCCCAGCCCCGGCAGCGTGCGGGCATTGACGAACCCAGCCTCCGCCAGCCAGCCGGCGATTTCGGGAAACGACCACGTGTCTCCCTCATCGGTGGCCACCAGCATATTCACCGCGAAGAGCAGTCCATTGGGCGGACCGCTGCGGTCTTGGTTCACCAGGAACTCGGCAATGGCAATGGTGCCGCCGGGCGCGAGGGCTTCGAAGGTTTTGCGCAACAACAGGCGGCTGCGCCGCTCGCCCTCGCTGTGCAGAATGTGGCCCAGCGTCGCGAGGTCGTATCCCGAGCCGAAGTCGGCTTCGAGCAGATCGCCCGGCAGCAGCGAAAAGCGGTCGGCCACACCGAAGCGTTCGACGCTTTGGCGGGTGACCTCCAGCACGCGGGGCCAATCCACGGCGGTGACGCGCAGATCGGGAAAGGCCTGCGCCAGCGCGATGCCCCAGACGCCCGAGCCAGCCGCCAGATCGAGCGCGCGGGCCGGCGTCGTGGAAGCCGCCAGATGCGCCGCCAGCGACTGCGCGGTGGGATAGCTCATCGGAAAAATGTCCATCACGAACTCATGGAAGAATTCCGATCCGGGCCCCTGCTGGTTGACCGCGGCCGACGGCTTGCCGGTGCGCACCACATCGTTCAGCTTCAGCCACAGGGGGATGAGCTGCGTGCTGGTGTGGCGGATCAGGCCGCCCAGATAGCCCGGCCGGTTGCTGACCAGAAACGCGGCGCTTTCGGGGGTGAGCGCGAACTTGCCATCGTCCTGGAGCGCCAGCAGGTTCAGCCCCGCCAAGGCGTAGAGGATGGCGCGCAATCCGCGCGGCGAAGCGCCCGAGAGCGCGGCCAGTTCCGGGATGGTCTTGGGACCGCTATCCAGCAGATCGAAGATGCCCTGATGCACCGCCGCTTCCATAATCAGCGGAGCCGTGTAGCCCCAAGCGAGCGCTGAAATCCGCTCGGGCGTGACGGCCGGTGTGACGACTGGATGTCCTGAAGCCATGAAGATTTCCCCCCTGGTGAGTGCCTGGAATGCAGGTTTATTATGGCATAGGGGGAGGGAGGGCGGAGTGGCGCGAAGCGGTTAGATGGTTGCTCAGTTGACTCAGTTATTCCGAACCCGGCAATGGCTCAGGAGCACCAGGATTTTCAAGGGGCCCGACTGCTGAGACCAGCAATCGTCCAGGTCTCTCGACACCTGCGACCGCTACCCGGTGAACGTCAGAAAGGAGCGCCACCATGTCGTCCAGGAGGTCGTCAGTAAAGAAGCCGCGTCGATCCTGACCGTCCAACGTATCTCGTAGCGTGAAGCTAAGATTATCGACGTCAAGTTCGCCGATTCTGCCTTCGTATCTGACAATTCGTTCGGAGTCGACGCGCCGAAGCTCTTGGCGAACACGTCTTCTGGACTCGCGGGTGAGTCGCAACCTCCGGTTGTGCATCCATCGGCCGGAGACGTGGATTTCGGAGATCGGGCCGGCCGCGGGAGGCGTCAAGAACAACGCAGCTCTCAGAATAGTTTCGCGCTCCTCTTCGGACACTTCGCCCCACGGCTCTGGTGTGGAGGTGCTCGCCCAGGTCAAACCTGTTTCCAGTTTTTGAGCGGCTTCTCGAACTTGATCACCTGCGACGAGGCCTTCTTCCGGAGCACCAAAGCTAAGCTCAAGGCTCGAGAAGGCGAACCTCTGAATGGGAAGGTCGTAAAGCGCGCGATGCTCTTGCCGTGGCCGACCCTCGATAGGCGTGGCGAATATGTGATCAAGCAGCGCCTTCATGGCTTTCCTGGTCCCATCAGCAAGAAAGGAAACGACGCTCGCCGGTATTCGGCCGAGCACCACTTGATGGCCGACGGCGCGAGCGCGAAGAACGGGTTCCATTTCCGCCCGAAGCAGAACGCCCGGAAGTGGCAGGAAGTCACTTGGCACGTCCTTGCTATCGACCGTCCAGAGTCCGAACTGGCTGCCCCCATTGATATGTAACCAAAGCCAAGAGGCTGTGAGTGCTTCGCGAACGGGCGTGGAACCGAGTTCTATCTGCGCAATGATGTCGGTCGTTACCGGTGCGAGGAACGTAAAGGTACCGTCGGCGCTGTCGTCCGCAACATATGCGAGAAGTAACTGTCCCTGAGCAGTGTTCGTCACATAGATAACAGGCATTTCGGCCTCGTACAGAACCTGATGTACCGGCAAATGCCGTTCCACGAGGCCGGCCGGCAGTTGTTCCCGGTCCGGGATCTTCAGGTGCATTGTTTCACCTCTTTAAACAATGCCGGCCGGTCAACATCCGCATATGCCCACCATGCCAGGTGACCGGTGGAGTTCGGGATCTCTACCTTACCGCTTGTCGATGCGAGGGTACCGGTGGCTATTGCCCTTCCCAGATGCGGACTCAGACGAAGTCTATGCAATGCGTTTTCATATGAGTTAAAGACCGATATCCCACATCGCCTGCACGGGGGCGCCGTGAGAGCCGTACCCATCTCATGATGAGTTAAGAAATCAGTAGTCGAAAGCGTTGTAGCGGCTACAATTCTGTACACCTCTCCGGCGGCGTTGATGGCAGTATCCGGTGGGCAATCTTCTGGAAACCATTCAGGAAAAGAGCGGGTGCTCATGGGCGCTGCTTTCAATGCCGGTCGTGATCATTCGGTCAGCAATCGAACTGCTGGACGAAACAATCTGGCACAGGGTTGTCTCGAACTTTAATATACCAGTTCAGTGTGGGCGTCAGAACTGGCATAGCAAGAACGTGTGCGATGCCGGTGCCGCGGTGAGTTCGAGCAGAGACGGCTGCCCCCGGGACCAACGTCTGAAGACAAACCTGAATGCCAAACCACTGCCCTAATGCGCCGCCGCCGCTGCATCCGCCAGCGGTTGGCGGAGGCGGAAAAACATGACTGCGGCGGCCAACTGCGCGACCACGCCGAAGATTACCAGTGTGGGAATCGAGCGGTCGTAGAGGAGTCCCATAATCACGCTGCCGGCGAACCACATCACACCGAAGACGCCGTTGAAGGCGCCAAACGCGCCGCCGCGCTTGTTCATGGAGACCACTTGCGCGATGCCCGAGCGCAGGCAGGCATCCTGCGCGCCCAGTCCGATGGCCCAGCAGACCACGCTGGCAATGGCCGCGCCGAACCCGCCCAGGAAGCCCAGCGGCAGCGCTCCCAGCGAAACCACGATAGCCGCGGAGAGCACCGGCAGCCCGTAGCGGTCGAACAGCCGCCCCAGCACCAGAGCCGTCAGGCCGTTCACTCCCATGGCGCCTGCGTACAGTAGCGGAATGACCGGCGATTGCATGATTGCAGCGCCCTGAAAGTGGTAGGCCAGCAGCGGAAAATCGATGAACCCGAACGCCAGCACTCCGGCCGCGGCCACATACCACCAGAACACGTTGGGGAGGTTTTGTTGCGGAGGTTTTTTCACTGGCGCGGAGGCTTGACGCGGCTGCGTGGCCCGCGCCAGAATCAGGGCCAGCAGCGCCCCGGCCGCCGGAAACGCCAGGCGCAAGAAGGCCGGTGCGAAATGATGGGCCTTGGCCACCGCCATCGCCATCATCACGGGACCGAGCACCGCGCCGGTCTGGTCCATGGCGGTGTGGACGCCGAAACCGAAGCCGTGCCCCACCATTCCGGTGGATTCGGAGAGCAGCACGTCGCGCGCCGGTCCGCGCAGGGCCTTGCCGGTGCGCTCGGCCACCACCAGCAGGGCCGCCATCTGCCAGTTACCCGCGAAGGCCAGCGCGGGCACCACCAGCAGGTTCAGGGCGTAACCGGAAACCGTGATGGTCCAATAAGCACGCGTGCGGTCCACCAGGCGGCCAGAAAAAAAACGCAGGCTGGCGCCGATCATTTCGCCCAACCCCGAGATCAGCCCCACCTGCGCGGCCGTGGCGCCCAGATTCTTCAGGAACGGGCCGATGATGCTATAGGCGCCCTCGTAGGTCATGTCCGCGCACAGGCTCACGATCCCCAGGCAGAGGATGAAGCGCATGGCGGCCGCGCGTTCCTGTTTGGTGACGGTCACGCGTTCACGATGTGGGTGAGCAGGCGCGAGGTTTCGTGGGTTTCGGTGAGGATCTCAGTCACCGAAAGAATGCCCAGCACCAGCAGCAACCCCACGGCGGCATAGCGGAGGGTTTTCGGCGAAAAGTGCGCCTGAATCCATCCGCGGATGCCGGCGCCGAGGGAAGCGGCCAGCGAACCTTTGGTGACCATGGCGGCCACCGCACCCAGCCACACCACCAGCGGCGCCGCCGGGAACTTCAGCGCCATAGCCGCGGCGGTGATTTGGCCTACATCGCCCCACTCGGAAAAGAAGATCGCGGCGAACGACACCGCGACGGCCTGCGAGGCCGGGTACTGCTTGACCTCGCGCTTATCCGGCTTGCGCCAGAGCACTACCGCGATGGCGAAGAAATTGATAGCCGTGATGGCCGCCACCAGGAGCGGCGGCAGGGTGGAAATCAATTTCGCCACCGTCACCGCGACGGCCATTTTGGCCATGAAGGCCACCGCCATGCCGCAGAGGATCGGCAAAGTGCGGTAGCGGGCGGCCAGTACGCCAGTGGTATAGAGGAGCTTATCGCCAACGATTTCGGCCATGAATACGGTTCCGTAGGTGGCTAGAAAAATGGGCAGCATCGGTCCTGTGTCCTCGCGAAAAAAGGTGGATTGGCCCAGTATATCGCAAGAGGACCGGGGCTTCACGGCGGCTGCGCGCGGGGGGTGCGGGAGGGACCGTTGCTGGGGGGGTCCACGCGGGTCGTGCGGGCTGCGCCGGCTGCAACATCACTCCGGGGCGGGGCCACACGGGACGCGCGGGCCGTGCGGGACCCACCATCGCTGCGGGGAGCCGCGCGGGGGGTGCGGGCTGCACCGTTGCCGCGGGGGTCCACGCGGGCTGCGCGGGGCTGCACCATCGCTGCGGGGGATCCGCACGGGACGCGCGGGCCGTGCGGGCTGCACCATCGCTGCGGGGATCCGCACGGGACGCGCGGGCCGTGTGGGCTGTACCGTCGCTGCGGGGGACCGCACCGGACACGCGGGACGCGCGGGCTGCACCATCGCTGCGGGGGATCATCGCGGGATGCGCGGGCCGCGCGCGGCCCGTCGACGCGCCCTATGCCGTGAGCGGCAGTTCCCGGCCGCACGGTTGAAACCGGCAGCCCACCCGGAAGACCCTCTCCAGGTA
>DATJRE010000033.1:0-21232 GCA_035505095.1 Bryobacteraceae bacterium
GAGACGGAGACGCCGCTGTTCGAATCCATGATCGCCGAGCGGCGCGCCGTCCGATAGCCGTCAGCGGCTTACAACCGTACCCAGCCGGCGCGGATCAGCATCAGCGAACCAGTGGCCACCACGAACCACAGCACCAGCCCCTGGGCAAAGGGCCGCATCCCGACTTCGCGCACAGTCTGCCGGGTGATTCCCGTCCCGATGAGGAACAGGGTCACCGTCAGGCCCAGGCGGCCCAGCCGGTTCAAGTCACCGAACGTGTCGTGAAACTGCGGCAGACAGGTGTTGGCCAGCGCGGCCAGGCAGAACAGCCCGATGAACCAGGGCCACTTGATGCGCGCGCGGCTCTTGCTGGCGGCCGCGGTGGCCACCGAAACCGGCACGATCCACAGCGCCCGGGCCAGTTTGACGGTGGCGCCCACGGCCAGCGCCACCGCGCCGTATTTGGCCGCGGCGCCCACCACCGAACTGGTGACGTGAATGGCCAGCGCGGCCCACAGCCCGAACTGCTCCTGGCTCAGCCCGGCGGCGTGGCCGATCAGCGGAAAGATCATCAGGGCCACCGAGTTCAGCAGGAAAACGGTGCCCAGCGAGACCGCCATATCCTCATCGCTGGCCCTCGTGATCGGCCCCACAGCGGCGATGGCGCTTCCGCCGCACACCGCCGTGCCGATGGTAATCAGGTAAGCGGGCGAGCTTTTCACGCGCAGCAGCCGCCCCAGCGTGAGGCCGAGAATGATGGCCGCAGTGATCCCGCCGGCGGTGTACAGAATGCCCGAGCGGCCCACGCGCAGCACTTCCGCCAGCGGAATGCCGAAACCCAGCGCCACCACGGAAGCCTGCAACAGCAGCCGCGACAGCTTTTGCGCATCCCCGGGATAGGGATGCTGCACGCTCATCCCCAGCGCAATCCCTACAATTAGCGCCATGGGCGGCGAGAGGACTCCACTGGCGGCCAGAATGATACCCAGGAAGAAGAGGTTTTTTGCAGTCATCGCGAGCCGTTCCTTCCATATTGGGGAAAGCTCGCGCCGGCTGTCCAAGTGGAAATTCTTATAGGCTATAAGCCGGTGTTTTCAGAGCGCTTCGGGCGCTTATCGGCCGGCCACCCGGGAGGCGACGGGAGGCAATAGCCCACGCGCCCCGCGCACGAATTTCAGAAACGAGCCGGCCGCGCCTTGCGGCTCGGGTCCGGCCTTATATACCACGCTGAAATTGCGTTCCATGCGCAGGCCGCGCACGGCCACAGTCCGCAGGGTTCCCAATTCCAATTCCTTGCGGATGGTCCAACGCGACACAATGCCGATGCCCAGCCCCGCCTCCACGCCCGATTTGATGGCCTCGGAGGTATCGAATTCCAGCAGCACGCGCAGATCGCGCGGGCGGAGTCCCAGCTTGCGCAGCGCCAGTTCGGCTACCAGCCGCGTTCCCGACCCCTGCTCGCGCAGCAGCAGCGGCGCCGGCCGCAGTTGCTCCACGTCAATCTCGGGTTGCGCGCCCCAGGCGTGCCCGGGCGGCGCGATTACCACCAGCTCGTCTTCGAGCACCGGCTCCAGGGTCACGTCGCGCCGCCGCGCCGGTCCCTCGATCAGCCCGATGGCAATGGTCCGCTCCACTACGTCCTCAATCACCAGCTCGGTATTGTGAGTGGTCACGGCCACTTCCAGGTGCGGATTCTGCTGCAGAAACGGCCCCAGCAGTCGCGGCAGCACATATTGTGCAATGGTCAGCGATGCGCCGATGGCCAGCCGCCCCTGCGCCTGCCCGCGGAAGGTGGCCAGCGACCCTTCCGCCTCCGCCGCCAGCGCCTCCAGCCGCGCCACGTAGGCCAGCAGCGTCTCTCCCGCCGGGGTGAGCGCGATCTGGCTGCCGCTACGTTCGAACAGACGCAGCCCGACCTCTTCCTCCAGCGTTTTGACTTGCAGCGAAACGGCCGGCTGGCTGAGGTACAGTTCTTCGGCGGCTCGCCGGAAGCTCAGGTTCTTGGCGACCGCGCGGAACACCTTCAGCCGGAAATTCAGCATCTACGCGGCCACGATGTTCACCAGCTTATCGGGCACCACGATGATTTTGCGCACGGTCTTGCCCTCCAGGAACGGCCGCACTTTGTCGTCGGCGACGGCGAGGCGCTCCAAATCGCCGCCCGGCGTGCCGAACGCGGCGTACACCCGCGCGCGCAGTTTGCCGTTCACCTGCACCACAATTTCGGCCAACTCCTCCTTGGCCAATTCGGCGTCGTAGGCCGGCCAGCATTGCCGGAAAACCGGCCCCTGGTGGCCCAGTTCCTCCCAGATCTCCTGCGAGACATAGGGGGCGAATGGCGCCAGCATCAGGGCCAGCTTCTCCAGAATCTCCGGCATCACCGCCGCCGAAATGCCGGCCTCCTCGGCGATCAGCACATTCATCAGCTCCATCACTCCGGCGATGCAGGTATTGAAGTGCCAGCGGGTCTCGAAATCCTCAGTGATCTTGCGCAGCGTCTGGTGCAATTTGCGCAGCACCTTTTTGTCGGAGGTTCCCTCGCGGCTTCCTTCCGCACCGGCATTGCGGGTGGCGAAGCGGTACACGCGGCCCAGGAAGCGATAGATGCCCTCGGCGCCTTCGGTGCGCCAGTCCACCTCCTTTTCGGGCGGCGCCGCAAACAGCACGAACATGCGGGCGGTATCGGCGCCGAACTTCTCAGCCAGCATGTCCGCGCCCACCACGTTCCCTTTGGACTTCGACATCTTGGCGCCTTCGGCAATCACCATCCCCTGCGTGAACATGCGGCGCACCGGTTCGCTGTTCGAAATCAAGCCGATGTCACGCATCATCTTGGTGAAGAACCGCGAGTAAATCAGGTGCAGAATGGCATGCTCCACGCCGCCGATGTACTGATCGATTTCGAACCAGTAGGCGATCTTGGCGGGGTCGAAAGGCATCTGGCTGTTGTGCGGATCGCAGTAGCGGTAAAAATACCAGGACGAATCGATGAACGTGTCCATGGTGTCGGTCTCGCGGCGCGCCGGGCCGCCGCAGCGGGGGCAGGCCACGTTGACAAACTCGGGCACGTTTTCGAGAGGCGAACGGCCCGTGCCGGTAATTTCGATGCGGTCTGGCAGAAGCACCGGAAGCTGGTCCTCGGGCACCGGCACCATTCCGCATTGCGGGCAATAGATCACCGGAATCGGCGTGCCCCAATAGCGCTGGCGCGAGATGCCCCAGTCTTTAATCCGAAACGTGACCGCGGCCTTTCCGAAGCCGTGCTCTTCGGCGTAAGCGGCCATCCGGCGGCGCGCCTCTTCGCTTGGCAGGCCGGACCACGGCCCGGAATTTTCCACGATGCCGTATTCCAGGAATGCCTCCGTCATCCCCGGTTCCACGGCCAGGGCGCCATCCACCGGACGAATCACGGGCCGTACCGCGATGCCGTATTTGCGGCAGAATTCGAAGTCGCGCTCGTCGTGCGCGGGCACCGCCATAATCGCGCCGGTGCCGTATCCCATCAACACAAAGTTGCCCACCCAGATGGGAATCTGCTCGCCGCTGTACGGGTTGATGGCGTAGTGGCCGGTGAAAAAGCCTTCCTTTTCGATATCGCCGGGGTCGCGGTTGGCGCGTTCGTCCACCATGGCTTTGGCGCGGGCGCGGCCGGCGTCGTCCAGAAGCGTCTGGTTCAACGGATGCTCCGGCGCCAGGATCACGCACGTAGCGCCGTAAATGGTGTCCACGCGGGTGGTAAAAACGCGAATAGCCTCGCCCGTTTCGGCCAGGTGGAAATCCACTTCCGCGCCTTCCGAACGGCCAATCCAGTTGCGCTGCATGATGAGCACGCGCTCGGGCCAGCCGCCCTCAAGCTGTCGCATGTCGTCCAGCAACTGGTCGGCGTAAGCGGTGATCTTCAGGAACCACTGCTCCAGGGCGCGCTGTTCCACGGGAGTATCCTCATGGCGCCAGCAGCAGCCCTCCACGACCTGCTCATTGGCCAGCACGGTGGCGCACTTAGGACACCAGTTGAGCAGCGCTTTCTTGCGGTAGGCCAGGCCGCGGCTCAGCATCTGGAGGAAGAACCACTGGTTCCAGCGGTAGTATTCCGGATCGCAGGTGGCCACCTCGCGGTCCCAATCGTAGCTGAAGGCGAACCGCCGGTGGGTCTTCTTCATGGCCGCGATGTTCTGCAGGGTCCACTCGCGCGGCGGCCGATGGTTGGCGATGGCGGCATTTTCCGCGGGTAACCCGAAGGCGTCCCATCCCATGGGGTGCAGCACGTTGAAGCCGCGCATCCACTTATAGCGCGCCAGCGCGTCGCCGATCGAATAGTTGCGGATGTGGCCGATGTGCAGGGTGCCGCTGGGGTAAGGCAGCATCTCCAGCACGTAGTATTTCGGCTTGGCCGAATGCTCCTCGGCTTTGTAAAAAGTGGCCTCCCGCCAGCGCTCGTGCCACTTTAATTCGATCTGCGTATGGTCGTACGGCTTTTCGGGCATAACCTTTAGAAAATGGGGGCTGAATTCCCATGGTAGCAAGGCTCGCCCTGCGCTCGCGCACCCTTCATTCCGGCGGCATCAACGCGAAGCCGGACCAACCCGGCGTAAGACTGATGGCGGACATAGTCTGACACCCGTTGACGTAGTACAAGCCTCGGCCCCGGCCATCATGCGACCGGCCGGGTCGTCACGTAGCGCTTTTCAACACCACTCCTTCGGAATAGCCTGCCTTGATTCTCATCTTGCGTTCCCTAAATTGAGGCGCATGAGGAAGGTGAGTTGGCGTGGGGTGCGCCACGGCCGGTGGGGCCAGGCTATGGGTCTGTCCGTCCACATAAACGATCAGGCCATCGGAATGAGCCGCAAGGCCCTTCTGTTGTAATGCCTTGAAAGTGGGGCGCCGGATCTGCAGATCGTCTCTCGTTTCGTCGTACGACCCTTCGTTCGCTTCAAGAAGCAAAGTGCTGGCGGATTGTTCGGCCCATATCTTAATGTTCGTTATCCTCCACATTCAGCATGCACCCCGGGAGCGATTATATTAGTTGGCGCCGCCGGGACGCAAGCCTGTTTCGACGCGGGCCTCAGCATCGCCTGTTATCTTGTCCTGGCTGGACCAGCGCGCCATAACCTGACGGTATGGGCCCGCGTGCGTCGTCGGGCAGCCGAGAAACTCGAAGGCACAAGCTAAAGCACGCGCCACCACTGCGTACGGCATTTTTAGCTTGCCCTGCTTCGATTTCTTCACGCCTACTCAGCGATGCGGCCGCGGCGGCCCTGTTGTTTTCCCAATGGAATTGCGCTATGCTTCCTGTGGGAAACCAAAATAGCGTATGAAAAAGAAAGCCGACGTTCTGCAAGGCACCCTGGCGCTGATGGTCCTGAAGACCCTGGACGTTCTCGGCCCGCTCCACGGCTACGGCATCGCCCGCCGCATCGAGCAGATCAGCGGCGACCTGCTCTCGGTGAATCAGGGCACGCTCTATCCCGTCCTGCTGAAACTGGAGCAGGAGGGTTCCATCGCTTCGGAATGGGGGGTCTCGGAGCACAACCGCAAGGCGCGTTTCTACCGGCTGACCCGCGCCGGCCACAAGCAATTGCAGGCCGAGAGCCGCGGTTGGGAGCAGACGGCGGCCATCATCTCCCGCTTCTTCGCGGTGAAAGCGGGAGACCTGAAATGAGAACGCTACGGAGGTTCCTCCAACGTCTGGTCTGGTGGGCCCATGCCCGCCAGGACGAAGAGCGCCTGCGGGCAGAGATTGAAGAGCATCTCGCCATGCAGACGGCCGACAATCTCCGGTCCGGTCTCCCGCCGACCGAGGCGCGCCGCCAGGCCGTACTGAAGTTCGGAGCGGTGGAAGCCATCAAGGAGGAGTATCGCGACCGGAAGGGATTGCCGTTCCTCGAAACACTCATCCAGGACACCCGCTACGCGCTACGCAGGCTGCGCATGGCGCCGGTATTCACCATCGCCACGGTGCTGACGCTGGCCCTGGGCATCGGCGCTATCACGTCGATCTTCACTCTGGCGCACGCGGTCTTATTGGAATCGCTGGCCGTGGCGAATCCTGCCGAATTGCTTCGCCTGGGCAAGCAACCCCGCTGCTGCTACCAGGGCGCGTACAGCCAGGAAAAGGAATATTCTCTGGTCTCTTATGAGCTGTATCGTTACTTCCGGGACAACACCAGGGGTTTCGCGGAACTGGCGGCTTTCCAGGCATTCGAGCCGCTATTCGGTGTCCGGCGCACCGGCCGCCCGGAGGCCGCTCAAAGCTATCCGGGCGAGTTTGTGTCGGGCAATTACTTCGCCATGTTTGGCATCCGGCCGTATGCCGGACGAATGTTTGCCGCCGGCGACGACCGCCCGGGCGCTCAGCCAGTCGCGGTAATGAGCTATCGGTTATGGCAGCAAGGTTACGGATCCGATCCATCGGTGGTCGGCAGCGTCTTCAATATCGATGAGCGGCCGTTTACGGTTGTGGGCATCGCCCCGCCGGCCTTCTTCGGCGACACCCTGCGCAGCGCCCCGCCGGACTTCTTTCTACCCTTGAACGCGGAACCTTTGGTGGAAGCCGACGCCGATCTGAACAAGCCCAGCCTGAACTGGCTGGAATTGATCGGCCGTATGCGGCCGGGCGCCAGGCCAGCTTCCATCGAGGCGGGAATGCGCGTGGAACTGAAGCAATGGCTGCTCTCGCACTGGGGCGAGATGAGTCCCAACGATCGCGCGGTTTTTCCCGAGCAGACCCTGTTCCTGGCCCCTGGAGGCGCCGGCATCACCAGCATGCGCGAGGAATACGAACACTGGTTGCAGATCCTGATGCTGGTTTCCGGATTTGTCCTGCTGATCGTCTGCGCTAACGTGGCCAACCTTCTGCTCGTCCGCGGTATGGAGCGCCGCCGGCAAACTTCCTTGAGCATGGCGCTGGGAGCGCAACCACGGCGGCTGGTGCGGCAGGCCCTCACCGAAAGCCTGGTGCTCTCGCTCGCGGGAGGCGCGGCGGGCCTTGGGATCGCTTTTGTGGTCACGCGGCTGATTCTGCATTTCGCGTTTCCGCCGGCCGGCGGTATGGCCGGCATTCCCATCGATGCGTCGCCTTCCCTGCCGGTGCTGCTGTTCGCTTTCTTCATTTCGCTTGCCACCGGGATTGGCTTCGGCATTGCGCCCGCGTGGATAGCCACCCGCGTCGATCCCATCGAGGCCCTGCGCGGCGCCAGCCGCTCGACTGCCCGGACCGGCTCGCTCCCCCGCAAGACCCTGGTCGTGTTCCAGGCCGCCCTCTCACTCGTTCTGCTATCCGCTTCGGGGCTCCTCACCGCAGCTCTGCACAAACTGGAAAACCAGGATTTCGGTTTCGACCCGAACGGACGCATCGCCGTGAACATGGACCCACGCCAGGGCGGCTTTCGCCCCGCGCAGCTTGCCCCGCTCTATCAGAACATCCGGGATTCCCTGGCGAGCCTTCCGGGCGTTTCGGCGGTGGCTCTTTGTACCTACGCACCCCTATCCGGAGGCATCTGGGGTTATAGCGTCTGGGTGGATGGGCGCCCTGCCCCAGGTCCCCGAGAGGATTTCTTCGCCATCTACGACCGGGTCAGCGCCGGCTACCTGGCGGTCACCGGAAATACCTTGCTCCGGGGACGCGATATCTCCGAGCAGGACACCGCCACCTCCCGCCACGTAGCGGTGGTGAGCGAGGCATTCGCGCGCAAGTTCTTCCCACACCAGGATCCCATCGGCAAGCATTTCGGACGGGCTGGCTTCTCGCCCCGCCTCTATGAAATCGTGGGCATCGCCAAAGACGCCCGCTACGCGGCCACCGGCTTGGGCCAACCCCCAGTCCCGCTCTTCTTCCTCCCCCAATCCCAGCACGACTTCTCTCCCGACGCCGACCGCAAGGAAGCCGACCCGGGGGCGCATTTCCTGCACGACGCCATCCTGCAACTCAGGCCAGGAGCGAACCTCTCGGTGGCGCAGGTGCGCCAGGCCATGGCCGCCGCGGCTCCCGATCTGCCGGTCATTTCCGTACGCCCTCTGCGTGAGCAGGTGGCCGCCCAGTTCCGCCAACAGCGTCTGATCGCACGCCTCACCTCGTTCTTCGGGTTTCTCTCGCTCATCCTGGCATCCATCGGCCTCTACGGAGTCACCGCCTACAACGCCGGATGCCGCACTGGCGAGATCGGTGTGCGCATGGCGCTTGGCGCCGGCCGCGGCCCGGTCATCGCGCTGGTCCTTAGCGGCGCCGCCCGGCTGATCCTCCTCGGACTCCTCCTGGGCCTCCCTTTGACGTTCGCCGTCGCCCGTTTCCTGGGGAGCCAGCTTTACGGCGTAAATCCGAACGACCTCACCGTGACCTCCCTCGCGGTTGCCGTGCTCGGCCTCTCCGCCCTCTTCGCGTCCCTGATTCCCGCGGTCCGCGCCAGCTCGATCTCCCCCATCGACGCCTTGCACAGTGAATAGCGCAGTCCGCCGCCCGGCGCGCTCTGCCAGCTCCGCGGCTCCGCGGTGAAAACGGGGCCCCCAGTTCGCAACACCCCACAACCGTTGGGAACTGGACACAACCCTCCCAAAATCGGACTATATAAAGGTTACGTCCATGGCAGACCCGATCGAGGTTCATCCCGAGTTCCGTCCCGTTCTGGACCCGGAATTCGTCTCCGCCGCCCTGTGGAACCGCGCCTACCGTACGCTTGTCCAGGAGGGTGGCGGCGGCCTGCCGCTGGCCCTCGCCCTCGAACGCAGCGATGGTTCGGTCTCGGTGTTCCGCACCGCCACGCTCACCCACCAAGGCGCCGCCGTCGAAATCAACCTGCGCTACGTCGAGCGGCTACTCAAATTCCTGCTGTGGCAGAAAGGCGGTTACCGCGTCACCGTAGCCGGCGAACCGGCATTGGCGGATTACCTGCGCCGTGTCTACGCGCCCGCGGGCGCCCGCGCTTTTGACTTCCAATTCATGGGCGAGCGTGTCTACGGCCGCCCCATGCAGATCGCCCATACCTCTCTCGACGCGCTCCCCGCGGAGCAGGAAGCCGCCGCTCCCCTCGGCCGCCACCTGGAAGGCTGCCGCATCGGTTTCGATCTGGGCGCGAGCGACCGCAAATGCGCCGCCGTCGTCGACGGCCAGGTGGTCTTCAGCGACGAAACCCCCTGGGCGCCGGGCGCGCAATCCGATCCGCAGTACCATTTCGATGGCATCCACGATTCGCTTCGCCGCGCCGCCGCCCACCTGCCCCGCGTGGATGCCATCGGCGGCAGCGCTGCGGGCGTCTACGTGGCCAATGAGGTGCGCGTCGGCTCGCTCTACCGCGCCGTCCCGCCCGACCTGTTCGACCGCCGCATCCGCCGCCTCTTCTTCGACTTGCAAACCGCCTGGGGCGGCGTCCCCTTCGACGTGGTGAACGATGGCGAAGTCACCGCGCTGGCGGGGTCCATGGCCCTCCGCGATTCAGCCGTGCTCGGCGTGGCCATGGGCAGCAGCCTGGCCGCCGGATTCGTCACCCCGCAGGGCAACATCACTACATGGCTCAACGAATTGGCCTTCGTGCCGGTGGATTACCGCGTCAACGCCCCATTGGACGAATGGTCCGGCGATGGCGGCGTGGGCGCGCAATACTTCTCGCAACAGGCCGTGAGCCGCCTCCTTGCGCCCGCCGGAATCGACTTGCCCCGCGACATGCCGCTACCAGTTAAGCTGGAGCAGGTGCAGAAACTGATGGCCGCGGGCGACCCGCGCGCCCGCCGCATCTACGAAACCATCGGCGTCTACTTCGGCTATGCCATCGCCACCTACGCCGATTTCTACGATTTCCGCAACCTGCTGGTGCTCGGCCGCGTGATGACCGGCGAGGGCGGCGACCTGATCCTGGCGCAAGCCCGCCGCGTGCTGGCCGCCGAGTTCCCGGAGTTGGCCGGGCGCATTCGATTTCATATTCCAGACGAGAAGGAGAAGCGGCACGGCCAGGCTATCGCCGCGGCCAGTCTGCCCGCGCTCCGCAATCAGGAGACTCATGCAATTTCATAAAACCACCGCGGACCTGTTCGTCCCCAACGGTACGGCGCCCGAAGCGGCGCTGGCCCTCACCACCCACCTGTGCATCTCCGCGCACCAGGACGATATTGAAATCATGGCCTACCACGGCATCGCCGAATGCTTTGGCCGGAAGGACCGCTGGTTCACCGGCGTAGTGGTGACCAATGGCGCGGGCAGCCCCCGCAACGGCATCTACGGCGACTACACCGATGACGAGATGCAGAAGGTGCGGTTGATCGAGCAGCGTAAAGCCGCCTTCGTGGGCGACTACGCCGCACAGGTGCAGCTCGGCTTTAGCAGCGCCGAAGTGAAGAACCCTGCCAACACCGAGGTCGTCGAAGACCTCGCGCAGATCTTGCGCGCTACCCGCCCGGAAGTGGTCTATCTCCACAACCCCGCCGACAAGCACGATACCCACGTGGCCGTGATGCTGCGCTGCCTGGCGGCCTTACGCGCCGTGCGCGATGAAACGCGTCCCAAGAAGGTCTACGGCTGCGAAGTCTGGCGCGACCTGGATTGGCTCCCCGATGACAGCAAGCAGGCCCTGCCGGTTTCGGCGCGCTCCAACATCGCCGCCGCGCTGGTGGGTGTGTTCGATTCGCAGGTGAGCGGCGGCAAACGCTATGACCTTGCCACCGCCGGCCGCCGCCTGGCCCACGCTACCTACTACGCCAGCCACGGCACCGACCAGGAAAGCGCCCTCAGCTTCGCCATGGACCTCACTTCTCTGGTGGACGACCCGTCTCTCAAGCTGGCGGATTACGTGCTCGGATTGGTGGACCAATTCCGCGCGGACGTGGCGCGGCGCCTGGGCTGACGATTTTCCCCACAGCGATTCTCATGCGGCGGCCGGTTCCGGTGGCGTCTCCGCGTCCATCGGCGAGCCCCCGCGAGACCAGGCCGCCCTTAAAGCCGTGGCAGGCGCCAATCTTCGTCGAACAGGCCGGCAGTGACTAAGTCAGGCACATCCTCGCCAGGATTCACCTTCACCAGGGCGTAATCGCCCCACTGCGGCATACCGTAATCGCCGTTGTATTCGCGATCCACGATGGTCAGGCCGGTGTTCAAGACCACGTACTTGGCGGGGTGCAACGGGTTCGGGTAGATTAGCGCGGGGTAATTTTCGGTGGCCGGGAGGCTCTGGCCGCCCATCGAGACCGTCTCGCGGGTCCAGCGCACGGGCAGTTTCGGCAGCACCTTGGCGATCAGGCGGTTGCTACCGGGGTCGCCGAACAGCACCAGGTGGTAGCGAGCCATGTCAGCTTCGGTGACGTCCTTGTCGTCCTTGACGAAGGGGTGGCCGCGGAAATACTTGGCCCACAGGCGGTCGAAGCGCGCCAGGGTGCGGAGGGCCTGCTGGTTCACGGCGTCGTTCCAGGCCGTGCCGGTGGGACGCACCAGGAGAAACGGATCGAGGAAGGCGTCGTCAATGGGGCCTTGCAGGGCGTGGGTCTTGTGCAGGTCCGCCAGGCGCGCGCCCGCCACTTTCCAGGTGGCGCCGGTTTTTTGCAGGGTGATCTGGGCTTCGGGCTTGACCTTCAAATCCTGGCCGTCGATGCGGATCCGGCCGGCGTGCCCGGTTTCGCTCAGGACCAGGCGTGAGATGTTGTGGGTCTGAATCTCATACTTCGCGCCGCCCGCGGTGCGCTGGGCGTCGATATCGGCACGCTCGTAGTGCTTGCCGAGACCATCGATACTTACCCAGTAATCGCGGTTGTAGCGGGTGGTGTAGGTGACGAACCGGACATGGTCCGGCGAGACTTGGCCCCGGTCGCCCCACTCCTTCAGGAAGGCGTCCAGGCGCTGGCGGACCAGCGGGCTGGTGCCGTGTCCAGTCTTCTGCGAGATCAGGAAGATATCGGGCATTCCCTCGATGTGGAGGAAGTCGGGATCGCCTGTGGCGGTGAACCCTTCTTTCATCAGTTGCGCGCGCGCCCGCAGCGAAGATTCCAACTGCCCATGAGTTTCGGCGCCCGGCGGCGGCCCGGGCAGCGAGGCGATCTGGGTGTCGCTATCGCCATCGTGGGCGGCGAGCGGGAGATTGAAGCCGTTGAGCGCCCACTCCTCCATGTTTTCCCAGATTTTGAGCGTGGCGTACTGATACGGCTGCAAGCCGGGCATCTGGGAACGCCGCGACCAGGTGCCGGCCCCGATTTCGGCGGCGGCGAAGCGGTCGGGATAGTGAAGGGCGATGTGCCAGGCGCCTTCGCCGCCCATCGAAAAGCCGCGCAGCAGAATGCGGTGCTGGTCGATTTTGAAGCGCTTTTCGACGGCCTGGATGCCTTCGAAAACGTCCGCTTCGCCGGCCCAGTGCCAGCCGGCGCTGTTGATGCGGCCGAACAGGTCGAGCTGGATCTGCCCCTGGTCGGCAACCGGCGGATTGCCGGGGCGGAAGGTCTGCTGGCTATAGATGAATTCCGATTCGGTGGTGTTGTTCGAGCGGCCGTGCATCCAGACGTAGAGCCGCGTGGGCCTGGCGGGGTCGTACCCTTCGGGCAGGGTGACGGCGTACGGCTGAACGGAGCCATCCATGGCCGAGTAATAGGCATGAATCTGCTTCTTGCCCTGAGTCCAGGGGGCTTGGCCGGCGCTCAACTGGCGGCCGCGGTCAATACCCTGGTCGAGCACCACCATGGCGTGATCGATGGCGGCCTGGGTGGTGATGAGCTCGGGGAATTCCAGGAGGAAGCGGCCGGCTTTGGCGTACACCTCGACGTCCCCCACGAGTTCGGGATCGGCATGGTGGGATTTGAGTTCCTGCACCAGGGCCTCGATGCGCTCGCTCTTCTGGCGGATTTGCGCCAACTCTTCGGGCTTAGGTTGAATGCGCGGCGCGCCCCTCCGCTGGGCGCAGACGGCCAGCGCCAGGGTCAGGAGAACCGCAGGTCCGATCCAAAGTTTCACAGCCGAGAGGATATCAAAGTTGGACGGAGCGGTGGGGACCGGAAGCGCCGTGGAACTGGCGTGGAACTGGCGACGCGGACCCGGCAAGCGGGTCGAATTTTCAGCGGGAAGGAACCCGGGCGGGTGTTGGCGGGGCGGTGGGACCGGAAGTGCCGTGGAAACCGTCCGGGCGGGTGGACCGGGCGGCCGTGGAGCCGTGAACCCGGCGGCGCGGCGGGACCGGGACCGGCGACCGGTGGCGCCCGCGGTGCTTCTCCGTAGCCCCTCTGTTACCGGTGTTCCGGCGTCCGACCCGCGGTTCGTGCGAAAATCAAACTTGGTGGTCAAAAACGCCCCAAAACGGGAAATGCGGGTTCGCGTCCCGAGCAACGCATTTCTCGCCCGCTTTTTTTTGGGAACCGCCGGACGGGCCCTCATCCTCGGGTGCTTGGGATGCACCGTTCTGGCGTGCGCAACCTTTACTTATTTCTACTGGCGCTACTCGCATGTCATCGACCAGAAACTGCGCGAGGGGCCTTTCGCCAATACCGCCAAAATCTTCGCCGCCCCCGAGTCGGTGGCCGTGGGAGACACCACCAGCCCGGCCGATATCGCCGCCGAATTGCGCCGCAGCGAATATAACGAATCGCGCGGTAACCCAATTGGTTACTACTCGATGCAGCCCAACGCGATCGAGATCTTCCCGGGGCCGGAGTCGTATTTCGACCAGGAGGCCGGGGTCATCCGCTTTTCGGGCGGCAAAATTTCGCAGATCGTTTCGCTCGAAGACAACACCGAGCGTAACCAGTACCAGTTGGAGCCGCAGCTCATCACCAACGTGGCCAGCGCCAACCGCGAAAAGCGGCGCATGGTGCGGTTCCGGGATATCCCGCAGGTGCTGGTCGAGGCGGTCACCTCGGCGGAGGATAAGCGCTTCTTCACCCACGCCGGGTTCGACCCCATCGGCATGGCGCGGGCCGCCTGGGTAGATCTGAAGGAGGGGCGCAAAGACCAGGGCGCCTCGACTCTTAGCATGCAGCTTGCCCGCGAGTTTTTCCTGGACCGGGAAAAGCGCTGGACTCGCAAGCTGGCCGAGATGATCATTACCTTGCAGCTGGAGCAAAAGCTGTCCAAGGAGGAGATTTTCGAGGACTATTGTAACCAGATTTACCTGGGATCCCGCGGAACTTTCCGGATTCACGGCTTCGGCGAGGCGGCCGAGTCGTTTCTGGGTAAAGATCTGAGCCAGATCAACTTACCGGAGGCCGCCGAACTGGCCAGCCTGCCCCGCTGGCCGGCCTATTTCGATCCCTTCCGCCATCCGGACCACCTGCACGACCGCCGCAACGCGGTGCTGGCTTTGATGCGCCAGAACGGCGACATCAACGAGCACGATTACGAGTTGGCTACCCAGGCGCCGCTGACGGTGGCCAAAGGAGCGGCGCAATCGGTGGAGGCGCCGTATTTCGTGGACATGGTCAACGATACGCTGCAGACCAAGTTCCAGGACACCGATTTCCAGTCCAACGCCTTCCGGGTCTATTCCACCCTGGACCTGCGCCTGCAGCGGGCGGCCGCCGAAGCCATCCGCATCGGCATCCAGAACGTGGATGAGCAGGTTCGCAAGCAGCGGCGGTTCAAGGGCCAGATTCCCCCCGAGCCGCAGGTGGCGCTGATTGCGCTCAATCCGCATACCGGCGAAATCAAGGCCCTGGCGGGCGGGCGCAGCTACGGGGTCAGCCAGCTCAACCACGCCCTCGCGCAGCGCGAGCCCGGTTCGATTTTCAAGCCGTTCGTGTATGCCGCGGCTATGAATACGGCGGTGGAGGGCGGGCCGCACGTCCTGACTCCCAGCAGCATGGTGCTGGACGAGCCGACCACCTTCTGGTTCGACGGCAACCCCTACGAGCCGCACAATTTCGAGAATGAATACCTGGGCGAGGTGACCCTGCGCGATGCCCTGGCGCACTCCCTGAACGTGGCCACCGTGAAAGTGGCGGAGACGGTGGGGTACGATGCGGTGGTCAATATGGCCAACCGCGCGGGTTTGAATTACAAGATCCGGCCGACGCCGGCCGTGGCCCTGGGGGCCTACGACATTACCCCCCTGGAGGCGGCCGGGGCTTACACCATGTTCGCCAACGGGGGCGACTGGGTGAAGCCCAGCTTTGTGCGGCTGGTGCGTTCGGACAAGGGCCAGACGATGTACAAGAACGGCACCGAGCACAAGCAGGTGCTGGACCCGCGGGTGGCCTACCTGATGACCAACCTCCTGGAGGAGGTGCTGCGCAGCGGTACCGGCGCGGGGGTGCGCAGCGTTTATAAGTTCTACGCTCCGGCTGCCGGAAAAACCGGCACCTCGCGCGACGGCTGGTTCGCCGGCTACACCTCCGAGCTGCTGTGCGTGGTCTGGGTGGGGTTCGACGACCATCGCGACCTGGAGATTGAAGGCGCCCGTTCGGCGGCGCCGATCTGGGCGGAGTTCATGAAGCGGGCCTTGGATTACCGCGAATATCGCGACACCAAGCCGTTCCGCGCGCCCGAGGGGATTGTTTCCATCGAGATCGACCCGGCATCGGGGTACCCGGCCACGCCCGCCTGCCCCACCCGGCGCACGGAAGTCTATATTGCGGGGACCGAGCCTGTAGGGGCTTGCCCGCTCCACGGCGGCAAGCCGGGGATCACCACGGTGACGGGTTGGGATACGTCGTCCTCCACTCCGGCAGCCGCCAAGTCCCCGGCGCCGGCACCGGCCGATACCTCGCTACGGGTTACCGGGGCGGAAGCCGGTTCCACGGTGAACGGCGCCGACCTGGCCCGGCGCGCGGCTCGACAGGAGGGCGCCGATTCGTCCTCCCAGACACCTGCGCCGGCCACGTCGGCCCAACAACAGGCCAAAAAGCCCGAGAAGAAAGGGTTATTGCGGCGTCTAATAGGTGTGTTTAAATAGGTCCAAGGGGGGTGAGCAGTTATGCACTTCCGAATTCCCGCCATCGTTTTTAGCGCTTCGCTCGTCCTGGGTGGAGCGTTTGCACAATCCAACAGTCTGGTGGATGGCACCAAACATGTGCCAGTGACGCCGCAGCTTACTCCGGAAAACCGCGGCGACATCTACATGGCGCGAAAGATGTACCGGGAGGCCATCGAGACGTTCCGGTTGGGTTCTCCCACCAGCGCCGTACTGCAGAACAAAATCGGCATCGCCTACCACCAGCTTTCCCGGCTGGACGATGCGCGTAAAGCCTACGAACGGGCTCTGCGCCTGAACCCGACTTACGTGGAGGCGATGAATAACCTGGGTACGGTCTACTATGCCAAGAAGAGTTACCGCCGGGCGATCTCCTGGTATAACAAGGCTCTGAAACTGGCTCCCGAACAGGTCAAATCCGCGCCCATCTACATGAACCTGGGGACCGCGTGGTTCGCGCGCAAGAAGTACCCGGAGACCACCAAGGCTTACGAGCACGCTCTGGCGCTGGACCCGGATGTTTTCGAGCGTCACGGCAACTTCGGCGTGATGCTCGAAGAGCGCACCGTGGAGGAGCGCGCCCGGTATCATCTCTACCTGGCGAAACTCTACGCCAAGGACGGGCGCAATGAACTGGCCCTGCAATACCTGCGGAAAGCCCTGGAAGAAGGCATCAAGGAAAAGAAAAAACTGGACCAGGAGCCGGAATTCGCCAAGCTGCGGAACACCCCTGAATTCAAACAGTTGATGGCGACGGAGCAGCGTGTTTTGTAGGACCGGCAGGCTTTGCTGGGCACTGTTGCTGGTGGTCTTGGCCGGCGCTTCCTGCGCGCGGCGCGGCCTGGAGGGGTCGCGGCCCCCCCGGCTGGCGATTCTGCGCTTTGAAAACCTGGGCGCGGACCCTTCCCAGGACTGGATGGGGCGCGCGCTGGCCGAAGTGGTGGCCACGGACCTTTCCCGGGCGCGCGATGTGGCCATCATTCCGGCGGCCCGCCTGCATAGCGCGGATGGCCTCTTGGGGCCGCGGCCGATTTCCGCCCCTGGAATTTCCGCGGAACGGCAGGGCGCGTTGGCCGTGGGAGCCAACCGCCTGGGGTACGGAACCTACCGCGTCGCGGCCGGACGGCTGCACGCGGATCTGACCATCGAAGATGTCGGCACCGGTAAGACGGTGATGGTGATTTCCGCTTCGGGCGGCGCCGGCGACGTGGTGGCGACCGGCCGGGCGCTGGCGGCCGCGATTTCCAGCCAGACTGTGCCCTTCCCCACCGGGAGCCAGGAAGCCCTGCGCGACTACTCCCTGGCCATGGAATCGACCGACCTTGCCCAATCCACGCCACTGCTGGAACAGGCCATCGGCGCGGACCCCAATTACGGGCCGGCGTACCGCCTGCTGGCGCAGCGGGAGTTGCTGCGGCAGGATCGCGCGGGCGCCGTGAGCATACTTACGCAAGCACTGGAGCGGGGCGCGCCGCTTGGGGGGATTGAGCGGGCCCGCATCGCGGCGGACCTGGCCGGTTTGCAAAACGAGCCGCAACTCCGGTTGCGGGCCCTGGCCGCGCTGGTGAAACTCGACCCCAACGACTCGGGAGCCTGGCAATCGCTGGGCACCCTGGCCCTCAGCCGGCGGCAGTTCGCGCAGGCCGAGGAGGCTTTCCGCAAGCTGGTGGAGCGCGAGCCGGAGGATTTCAACGCCTGGAACGAGTTGGGCTACTCCGCCGCGTATCAGGGCGATCTGAATACCGCGCGCGGCGCCATGCAGCGCTACGCCATGCTGCGGACCACCGACGTGAATCCGATCGATTCCCTGGGCGATGTGAACCTGTTGTGCGGGCACTTCCGCGAGGCCGAGCAGGCCTACCTGCAGGCGGCCGCCAAAGACCCCAACTACCGCAATAACGGCGAGTACTTCAAAGCGGCCATGGCGCGACTCTGGACCGGTGACGTGGCCGGGGCCGACGCGCTGGCGGAGCGCTATCACCAGGCGCGGGCGGCGGCGCACGATCCGCTGGTGGAGTTTCGCAGGGTGCAATGGCGGTGGCTCTCCGGCCGGCGTAAGGATGCCTGCCGGGAAATGGAGGCGTTCGCCCGGAGGTCGCTGAACGATGTGGCGCCGCGGGCGTGGACAGAACTGACCATCTGGGAGATGATGCTGGGCGACCGGGCGGCGGCCCAGGCGGCGGCGGACGAGACGGCGCGCACCGGCGGCGCGAATAGCGGTGGTGCGGCGGTGACCCGCTTCGTGGTAGAGCCCGAGGCCAGCGGCGCGGAATGGGTGGCGCGCGCCGACCAGGCCTTCCCCAACCCGCAGCAGCGGGCCATCCGCAATGTGGCACTGACCGCGGCGCTGTTGTTTGGACGGCAGTATGAAGCGGCGGCGACGGCCCTGCAGCAAGTGCTTGAGGCCGGTCCGCCGGAGCCCGATGCCACCGCGCCGGTGCTGGTGGCCTGGACCTACCTGGAGACCGGGCGCGCGGCCGACGCAATGCCGCTGCTAAAGAGCATTCCGGCGCCCTCGCTGAACGGCGCCGACGCGCTGCTCAGCTTCTCGTTCCCGCGCCTCTACTACCTGCGCGGCGAGGAGGCCCTGAAGCAAGGGAGGCGCGACGAGGCCCGCGCCGATTACCGGCTGTTTCTGACGCTCTCAGGACCCGACCCGCTGATGTGGGGCGAGGAGCAAAAGGCGCGCGCAGTGCTTGGAGGATCGTAGGGCGGCGGGGCTTCGCGGCCAGGGCGTGCCCGGCGCCCGGCCTCTTACATATACATGCCGCCATTGACCGCCAGCACCTGGCCGGTGATGTAAGCGGCATCCTCGCTGGCCAGAAATTTCACCGCCGCGGCAATATCCTCGGGTTTGCCCATGCGGCCTAGCGGTACCGCGCCCAGAATCTTTTGACGTACCTCTTCGGGCAGCACGGCGGTCATATCGGTGGCGATGTAGCCAGGCGCTACGGCGTTGACGGTGATGCCGCGGCTGGCCATTTCCTGCGCCAGCGACTTAGTCAATCCGATCAACCCGGCCTTGGACGCGGCATAGTTGGCCTGGCCCGCGCTGCCGGCCTGCCCGACCACCGAGGAAATATTGATGATCCGCCCCCAGCGGTTGCGCATCATTCCGGGCAGAACGGCCTGCGAGCAGAGAAACGCGCCATCCAGATTGATGCGCAGCACCAGATCCCAATCGGCCGGTTTCATGCGCACCGCCAGGCCATCGCGGGTGATCCCGGCGTTGTTCACCAGCACATCGACGCGGCTCTTTTCGGCCAGTGCCCGGGCGAACGCCTGTTTCACCGAGTCGGCCGAGGTGACGTCGAGATTCACAGTCATAGCCTCGCCGCTGCACGCGCGGATTTCGGCGGCCACCTCTTCGTTCTTTTCGATTTCGGGTGAAGCCACCACGATATCGAAACCCGCTCGGCAGAGCGTCAGCGCCGTGGCCCGGCCGATGCCACGGCTGGCCCCGGTGATGAACGCAACTCGGTTAAACATTCCTTCTCCTTAGGATGTGCTGGTATTAAACTCAATCATAACGTACGGCGGAACGGCGGCAGGCCTTCGGAGCGGATGGGCTGGCACTCCCGGCGCGGCGCCGAATCCGCGGGTTGCCAGTTGCTACCATACGCATAACCTATGGCCTATCGCGATCTGCGCGAGTTCCTTGGCGCGCTGGAACGAAACCAGGAACTGAAGCGCATTCCTTTTGAAGTGGACCCGGTTCTGGAGATCACCGAATTCGCCGACCGGGCGGTGAAACAGAACGGCCCCGCGCTGTTGTTTGAGAAGCCCAAAGGCTACCAGATCCCGGTGTTGATCAACGCCTTCGCTTCCATGCGCAGGATGGAGCTGGCGCTGGAAGTGGAATCGGTGGAAGAAATCGCCGCGCGCATCGTGGAGTTCCTGGAGATGCGCGTGCCGGAGGGGCTGATTGGCAAGCTCAAGATGCTGCCCAAGCTGGCTGAGGTGGGCGCTTTTTTTCCCAAGGTGGTGAGCAAGGGCGCCTGCCAGGAAGTGGTGCGCACGGAGCGGTTTTCGCTGCTGGATTACCCGATTCTGCAGTGCTGGCCGGAGGATGGCGGCCGGTTTGTGACCTTGCCGCTGGTGTTTTCACGCAATCCCGACAGCGGCAAGCGCAACTGCGGGATGTATCGCATGCAGGTGTACGACGAGCGGACGGCGGGCATGCACTGGCAGACCCACAAACAGGGCGCCGAGCATTATCGCCGGATGGCGCCGCTTGGCCGGCTGCGGATGGATGTGGCAGTGGCGATCGGCGCTGACCCGGCCACCATATATTCGGCGATTCTGCCGCTGCCGCCGGACCTGGACGAGATGATGATTGCGGGCTTCCTGCGCCAGAGTCCCGTGGAGATGGTCAAGTGCCAGACGTGCGACCTGGAGGTGCCGGCTAACGCCGAGATCGTGCTGGAGGGCTATGTGGAGCGCGGCGAACTGCGCACCGAGGGGCCGTTCGGCGACCACACGGGCTTTTATTCGCTGGCCGACGAGTACCCGGTTTTTCACGTGACCGCCATCACCCAGCGGAAAGAGCCGATCTACGCGACCACCATTGTGGGGCCGCCGCCGATGGAGGATTACTACATGGGCAAGGCCATCGAGCGCATCTTCCTGCCGTTGATGCGGCTGCAACTGCCGGAAGTGCGCGATATCGCCATGCCGCCCGAAGGGATCTTTCACAACCTGATTCTGGTGGCCATCCGGAAATCGTATCCCGGCCATGCGCGGAAGGTAATGCATGCGATCTGGGGGACCGGGCAGGCGATGTTTTCGAAGGTCATCGTGGTGGTGGATGAAGACGTGGACGTGCAGAACTACCGCGAAGTGGCGTGGAAAGCGCTGAATAATATCGATCCGCAGCGGGATATCGAGTTCTCCCTGGGCCCCGTGGACTCACTGGATCATGCCAGCCGCCTGCCCAATTACGGCTCGAAAATGGGCGTGGACGCGACGCGCAAGTGGGCGGGCGAAGGCTTTACGCGGCCCTGGCCGGGGGTGATTCGGATGTCGGATGAAGTGAAGCAGCGGGTTGGGGAGCTGTGGAAGAAGGCAGGACTGTAACAGCTTCAGCGACGCGACCCTTCAACTCAACAGCGATAGCAGTTCTTGGCCGGTTTGCAGGCTCCCCAACTCCCTGATAAAATTGAGGCGTTCCTCTCATGGTGGGTGTAGCTCAGCTGGTAGAGCGCTGGATTGTGGTTCCAGTGGCCGTGGGTTCAAATCCCACCACCCACCCCATAGAAAACACAACACTTACAAGATGATGCTTCAAGGACACTGCAGTGGTTCTTGTAGTGGTTCTCGCATTATGTCGAGAATGTCCAGAGAAGAGCAGAAAAAGGACATCGAGAGACGGGTGGTTGAGGAAGCCCGCC
>DATJRE010000034.1:0-16192 GCA_035505095.1 Bryobacteraceae bacterium
TGGCCGATGGAGCGGGCGGCGGCCAGGTTGCGGTCGAGGAGGGCGAAATCGCGGGTGGGGAAGCCGATCCAGGCGGCCTGCTGGTTGAAGTAGCTGATGGTCCAGAGGTCGGGGTGGAAGATGTGAAAGACGATGGGAACGCCCGGCGGCCAGTGGGCGTGCTGCTCCAGGGCGAAACGCAGCGGCGGGTTGTTGGCCACGCGCGATTCGGGAACGATGAAGAAAGCCGCGTTCCACAGGAAGAGAGCGGCGGCCAGGATGGGGAGCGCGCGGGTGCCTTGCAGCCATAGGGCGGCCAGCAGCACCAGCGGCGCCAGGTAGAACATGCGGTAGAAGGTGTTCTGCGGCATCCAGAAAAAGAGGAAGGCGGCGTAGAGGCCCAGCCAGAGAACCAGCCATCGCGAGGCTTCGCGGCGGCTGCGGGCAAGCGGCAGGCCCAACGCGGCGCCGAGCACCACGCCGGGCTTGCCGCCGAAGAACAGGCGCAGGGTGCCTAGCAGCGTCCAGGCCAGGTTGCGTAGCGGATGGAGCGAAAAGGCGGAATCGGGCGAGTGCGAGACGGTCCAGGCCAGCAGGTGCGGCAGGCTCATGGTTCCCAGGACGATGCGCGAAGCGGCGGCGTAGGCCAAGGCCACCGGCGCCAGGGCTGCGGCGGCAAATACTGCGGCGTCCCGTCGGCGCGCCAGGCGCCACAGCGCCACGGGCACGAACAGGATGGCCAGTTCGTGGAACAGCATGGCGGCGCAGCAGGCGGTCCCGGCCAGCAGCGGGCTGCGGCCGCGGTCGAGCAGGTCGTTACACCAAAGGACCAGCACAATGGCGGCGATGTAGGCATCGGCGTCGGTGGCGAACTTCCACCAGGTGGCGGCGAAGGCGAACGCCAGTGCCCCGGCGATGGCGGTGGCTTCGGCCTCGACCCGCCGCCGCAGCGCCCGATACACGAACCACACGGCGGCGCCCGCCAGCAGGCTGTTGACCGTCTGCAACAAAAACAGCGCCCGGATTTTCAGCCCCAGCGCGATGGCCGCTCCATACAGCCACACGCCCGCCGGGATAAACAGCAGATGGCTGGGATGAAGAGTCTGGCGCAGGCCGGCCTGTTTTTCGATGGCGATGGCGAAGGCTACGCCGTCCCAGTAAAAATTCCGGGTGGGCAACAGCAAATAGACCGCCACGGGCAACGCCAGCCAGAGACGGCCCAACCGGGCGGCCGGAGGCATGGGCTAATCGGTGATTTCGATGCGCGGCCCCTGTTCCTTGGAGGCTTCCTGGCTGCGGGCAATGGTGTTGCGCGCCAGTTCCAGGAACGGCTCGCCTTCGCCCGCACGCAGCACGATGGGCTTGCCGGTGTCGCCGCCCACGCGGACCTGCGGATCGAGCGGCAATTCCGCCAGAAAATGCACCCCCATCTGCTGCGCCGTGCGCCGCCCGCCGCCGTGGCTGAAAACGTCGATGCGCTCCTGGCAGTGCGGGCAGACCAGGAAGCTCATGTTTTCGACAATGCCCAGAATCGGCACCTTCACCTGGTGAAACATGAACACGGCTTTGCGGGCGTCTTCCAGAGATACATCCGAAGGGGTGGTCACCACGATGGCGCCGGTAATGGGGGCGGTCTGGATCAGCGAAAGCTGCACGTCGCCGGTGCCCGGAGGGAGATCCACGATGAGGTAGTCGAGATCGCCCCAATCCACCCCGCGCAGAAACTGCTGGATCACCTGGTGCAGCATGGGGCCGCGCCAGACCAGCGGCTTATCGCCGGGATTCAGGAAGCCCATGGACATGAGCTTCACGCCGAACTGCTCAAGCGGCTGGATGCGTTCTCCGTGGGCCATGGGAGTGCGGTTGGTGCCCATCATCAGGGGCACGTTGGGGCCGTAGACGTCGGCATCCATGAGGCCCGTCGGATAACCCAGTTTGGCCAAGCCTACGGCGAGATTGACGGCCACCGTGGTCTTGCCGACGCCGCCCTTGCCGGAGCCGACGGCGATCAGATTTTTCACGCCGGGAATGGGCAGTTTAGGCGGCAGGCCGGGCTGATTGGGCGTCATAGAGTTCCATCGTAACAGTGTGGAAGTGTTTTCGGAGATACCAGGTACCCACGCCGGATCGTGCGCGGCCATGCTGGTCCTTTACTTTCAACCCGTTGGAATGTTAGCCTAAGTGTCTCATAATGCGCACAGTTGACTTAATCCAGCGGAAACGGGACGGCCAGGAACTCGCCCCCGAAGAGATCGAACACCTGGTGGAGGGCTACACGCGGGGGGACATTCCAGACTACCAGATGTCGGCCTTTTTGATGGCGGTGTTCTTCGAGGGCATGTCCGACCGCGAGGTTAGCCGCCTCACCGAGTGCATGCTCCGCTCGGGCGACACCGTCAATCTCTCGGCCATCGGCGGCGTCAAGGTGGACAAGCACTCCACGGGCGGCGTGGGCGACAAGACCAGCTTCATTGTGGCTCCGCTGGCCGCGGCGGCTGGCGTGATTGTGCCCATGATGTCGGGGCGCGCGCTGGGTCATACCGGCGGAACGTTGGACAAGCTGGAATCGATTCCCGGTTTCCGCACCAACCTCACCACCACGGAATTCGAGGCCCAGCTCGCCGAGCATGGATTGTGCTTTATCGGACAGACCGACAAGCTGGCGCCCGCCGACCGCAAGCTGTACGCCCTGCGCGACGTCACCGCCACGGTGGAATCCATCCCGCTGATTTCTTCTTCGATCATGTCGAAGAAACTGGCCGAGGGCGTGGACGCGCTGGTGCTGGACGTGAAAGTGGGATCGGGCGCGTTCATGAAGAAGCAGGTGGATGCGCGGCGGCTGGCGCAGACCATGGTGGGCATCGGCCGGCGCATGGATAAAAAAGTTCAGGCTCTGATTACCGACATGAACCAACCGCTCGGCTACGCGATCGGCAACGCCCTGGAAATCATGGAGGCCTCCCAGACCCTGCAAAACGCCGGTCCTTCCGATTTGACCAAGCTCTCCATCGAACTGGCCGCCCGCATGATCTACCTGGGCAAGAAGGCGCCTACGCTGGAGGAAGCCCGCCGCACGGCCGAGAAACACCTGGTGGATGGCTCCGGTTACCGGAAATTGAAACAGGTGGTGGCGGCGCAGGGCGGCAATGCGCAGGCGCTCGACAAATTCGAGTTGCTGCCGAACGCCACGGGCATGCGCGAAATCACCTCGCCGCGCGGCGGGTACGTGAGCATCATCGACGCCGAAGATATCGGGATCGCTTCCAGCATGATCGGCGCCGGGCGCGAGAAGAAGGACGATGCCATCGATCCCGCGGTGGGCATCATCCTGGAAGTCAAAGTGGGCGAGAAGGTGGATGCCGGCTCGGTGCTTTGCCGGCTGTATTACACCAAGGAAGACCACGTGGAAGAGGCGGCCGATATGGTGGAAGACGCCTTCCGCATTTCAGCACAGAAACCCGACGAGCGCGAATTGATCCTGGAAGTAGTCGGGTAATGGGACGGTTCACCGGGCTAATCGGCCTGATTGTCATTCTGGGATTCGCCTGGCTGTTTTCCACCCACAAACGCGCCATCAAGCTGCGTATCATCGCCTGGGGACTGGGGCTGCAATTCGCCTTCGCCCTGCTGGTATTGAAGACCGATTTCGGCAAGGTGTTCCAGGCCATTGGCGTGGGCGTGAACGCCATGCTGGGCTACACCGAGGCCGGGTCGGCGTTTGTTTTCGGCGACGCGCTGGGCCGCAGCAGCGGGCCTTACGGCGTGATCTTCGCCTTCCAGGTGCTGCCCATCATCATCTTCATCGCCTCATTTTTCGCCATCCTTTACTACCTGGGCGTGATGCAATTCATTGTGCGCGGCATGGCCATCGGGATGCAAAAAGTGATGGGCGTGAGCGGCGCCGAATCGCTCAACGTGGCGGCCAGCATCTTCATGGGGCAGACCGAAGCGCCGCTCACCATCCGGCCGTTCCTCGCCGGCCTTACTGAATCCGAGCTGTTCACGATTATGGCCAGCGGTATGGCGCACGTTTCGGGCTCTGTGATGGCCGCCTACGTAAAGATCGCCCACGTGGAGATCCAGCACCTGTTGACGGCGGTGATCATGACCGCGCCCGCCACCATCATGCTGTCGAAAATCTTCATCCCCGAAACCGAAAAGCCGGTGACCGCCGGCAAGGTCGAAGTGAAGATCGAGAAAACTGCCGTGAACGTGATTGACGCGGCGGCGCAGGGCGCGGGCGACGGGCTGCACCTGGCTCTGAACGTCGGCGCCATGCTGATTGCGTTTCTGGCGCTGATCGCCATGGTCAACGGCATCCTGGGCGGGCTGCACGGCCTGCCGGGCATGGGTTGGCTGCCGCCCTCGCTGGAGAAGATTTTCGGCGTACTGTTCGCGCCGCTGGCCTGGATTATGGGCGTGCCGTGGAAGGATGCCTCCACCATCGGCGACCTGCTGGGCACGCGCCTGGTGCTCAACGAATTCGTGGCGTTCCTGAAACTGGGGCCGATGAAACCGACACTCGACCCGCGCTCCTTCGTGATTGCCACCTATGCGCTGTGCGGATTCGCCAATTTCAGCTCGATTGCGATTCAGATTGGCGGCATCGGCGCGCTGGCGCCCAACCGGAAATCCGACCTGGCGCGGCTGGGATTGCGCGCGGTGGCCGCCGGGTCGATGGCCAATTTCATGTCGGCGTGCATTGCGGGAATGTTGCTGTGACGGCCGAAGCCAGGGCCTATATCGAAAGCCGCACGCCGCTCCGGCCGCCGGTGGGTGTGGTGCTGGGCAGCGGCCTGGGGGCATTCGCCGCCGAACTGACGGATCGCGCGGAGATGCCCTATTCCGAAATTCCCGGTTGGCCTGCTGCCACCGCTGTGGGGCACGCCGGCAAATTGATTTTCGGCAGGCTGGGCGCGCTGGATGTCGCGGTGATGGCCGGCCGTGCGCATCTCTACGAAGGCTACACGCCCGCGCAGGTGGTGTACGGCGTGCGTGTGCTGCGCGCGGTGGGCGTGCGTTCGCTGGTGTTCACCAATGCCGCGGGCGGCATCAACCTGGCTTACGAACGCGGCGGACTGGTGCTGATTTGCGACCACATCAATTTGCAGGGATCGAATCCGCTCGCCGGGCCCAATGACGACCACCTGGGGCCGCGCTTCCCCGACATGTCGGAGGCTTATTCGCGCGAGTATCGCCACATCGCGCTGGACGTGGCGACGGACCTCTGCATTCACCTGCCCGAGGGCGTGTACGCCGGGATGCTGGGGCCGAGCTACGAAACGCCCGCCGAGATCCGTTACCTGCGAGCGATCGGTGCGGACCTGGTGGGCATGTCCACGGTGGCGGAAGTGATCGCCGCCAACCACATGGGGATGAAGGTGCTGGCCATTTCCTGCGTCACCAATATGGCCGCGGGCGTGCTCCCCCGGAAACTGAGCCATGAAGAAGTGCTGGAGGCCGGAGCGATGGTTGCCGAGACGCTGGTGCGATTCCTCAAGGCGCTGCTGCCGCGGCTGGTATGACCGACGCCCTGATTGCCGCTGCCCTGGCCGTGCGCGAAAACGCCTTCGCGCCGTTTTCGAAGTTCAAAGTGGGGGCGGCGATTGAAGACGCCGCGGGCCGCATCCACACCGGTTGCAACGTGGAGAACGCCACTTACGGCCTGACCGTGTGCGCCGAGCGCGTGGCCGTGTTCAAAGCTATTTCCGAGGGCGCCCGCCAGTTCCGCCGCGTGGCGGTGGCCGCCGATACCGAGGTGCTCACCCCGCCCTGCGGCGCCTGCCGCCAGATCCTGTGGGAATTCTGCGGGGACGTGGAAATTATGCTGGCGAACTTGGCGGGCAAGACCGAGAGTTACCGTTTGAAAGACCTGTTTCCGAAGCCGTTCGATGCATCATATTTGTGAAAGGAATTGGCCGCTGATGAACGCCGATAAACGCAGATTAAAAAAACTCCCCTCAGCGTTCCTCTGCGTTCCTCAGCGGCTCATTCTCTTTTTCTTTCTCCTTGTTTGTTCCCTTCCCGCCCAGCAGCCCGCCGACTGGATCTGGAGTGCGCGCTACGTCATCACCGAAAACCCGCAGCACCGCGTGATTGAAAACGGCGCCGTGGCCATCCGCGGCAACCGCATCGTGGGCGTGGATACAAGGGCGGCCATCGATGCGCGCTTCCGCGCCGCCCAGCGGCTGGACCGGCCCGACGCGATTCTGGCGCCCGGCCTGATCGACACCCACACCCACGCGGCCATGTCGCTGTTCCGCGGGATCGCCGACGACCTGAAATTGCAGGACTGGCTCGAAAAGTACATCTTCCCCGCCGAAGCCAAAAATGTCTCGCCCGATTTCGTCCGCTGGGGGACGCGCCTGGGCTGCCTGGAAATGCTGCTGGGCGGCACCACCACTTTCACCGACATGTATTACTTCGAGGACGTGGTGGCGGAGGTGGCCAAGGAAGCCGGAATCCGCGGCGTGCTGGGCGAAACCATCATCGGGTTTCCGGTGGCCGACGCCAAGACCCCTAAGGACTCGCTGGCCTTCACCGAAAAATACCTGGCGCGGTTCCACAATGATCCGCTGGTCACCCCGGCGGTGGCGCCGCATGCGCTCTACACCAATTCCGATGAAACCTTGAAGGCCGCGCGCGCGCTGGCCAACCGGTTCGGCGCGCCGCTGATCATCCATCTCTCCGAGACCAAAAAAGAAAACGACGACGAACTGGCCAAGCGCCATACCACGCCGACGCAGACCCTCGACAAACTGGGCGTGTTCAACGGCCGCACCGTGGCGGCGCACTGCGTGTGGGTGAACGAAGCGGACATGGCCATTCTGAAAGCGCGGCACGTGGGCGTGGCGCATTGTCCATCGAGCAATATGAAGCTGGCCAGCGGGGTGGCGCCCGTGACGCGCATGCTGGCCCTGGGAATTGCGGTGGGCCTCGGCCCCGACGGCCCGGCCAGCAACAACGATCTCAATCTTTTCGAAGAGATGGATATGGCCGCCAAGCTGCAAAAAGTCACCCGCATGGATCCGACGGCGCTGCCCGCATCCACCGCGCTGGAGATGGCGACCATCGGCGGCGCGCGGGTGCTGGGAATGGAGAAGGAGATCGGTTCGCTCGAAACCGGCAAGCTTGCGGACCTGATTGTGGTGCGCCTCGATCGCCCCAACGCCGTCCCGCTCTACAATCCGGTCTCGCAGATGGTCTACACTCTGAAAGCCGAAGACGTGCGCGACGTGATGGTGAACGGCAAACCCGTGGTGCGCGATGCGCGCATTCTGACGCTCGATGAAGCCGCCATCCTGGCGAAGGCCGCGGAGTACCGGGCGAAGATCAGCGCATCACTGAAGTAGCGGCGCTATCCGTCGTGCTTACCCGTCCAACAGGGTTTCCATATCGGGCCCGCCGTGGTGAGGGGAACGACCTCGATGCCGTGGCGCATGGGCCGATACGGAAGGTAAGCCAACCGGCGAGGCATGCGGACGCGGCCTTCGCAGATCTCTCGCCAAGCCGCCAAGTCGCCGAGAACGCAAGACTCGGCCAAAAGGTCGCTGCCGCTCGGAAGGGCTGCCACTGCCGGATTTAAGACCGAAGATCGGCGCGGAGAAGCATCTGCCTTCTCCGCGCCTCTCGAATCGGTCCGCCCGGCGATTACTGCTCCGGCTGCGAGGCGGGGGCCGCTTGCACGCTCACCGTGACGCCGGTCTGCGTTTGCGCGCCGCCTACCGTAATCACCACCGGCTGCGCTCCCGAGGGAAGGCTCGCCGGAATCGTAACGTTGACCTGCATCACACCGTAGATTTCATCGGGCGCGCAACCGTAGTAGTTCACGGTGGCAGGGCTTCCCCCCACGGTCGCCGTGACGGCGGCCACCGGCTTATTGGTGCAGCCGGCCGCCGCGACCCCGCCAGTGGTGCTGGCCGGGCTGGTGACGCCCTCGCCGGTCATGTAGACCGCCACAACCGAACCGGCTGTGGCCGGATTACTGGGGCCGTTCACGCTGTAATTCGGGTTCAGGATGGAGCCGGGGCCGGTGCCCGAAGCGTTCTGTGTGTAGACCCCCGGTTGCACGGAGAGTACATTGTACGGCACCGCCAGGGAACTGACACCCTCGTAGACCACCGTCAGGTTGGTGGTGGTACGGCCCGCGATTTCGTAAGGCACCATCACGCTCGATTGCGTAGCCGAGACGTAAACGATGGGTGCGGGGATGCCGTCGAACAGGATTTGCGTATTGGCCACCGTGGTGGCAATCGTGCCGTTGGCATTGAGCACCAGCCCGGTCAGCGTAGCCGGCCCGATGCCGGTTCCGCCGATCACGATGTTCTCACCGGGCGCCACGCCGCCCACCGCGTAACTGGCGGCATTCTTCACCGCGGCAATCACGGGCGTGGGAATGGTGGCCACCGTGAGATTCACGGTCAGGGTCGCCGGTGCTACGGCGTTGGGCGAATTGACGGTGATGGTCCCCGTGTAATTGCCCGCGACCAGGGTTTGCGTGGAGACGCTCACGGTAAGCTGCGCGGGTGTGACGCCGCTGGCCGGCGTGACCGTCAGCCAGGTGCCTCCGCTGGCGGTGGTGGCCGTGGCCGTGAAGGCGGTGCCGCTGCTGCTCGAACTGACCGAAGCCGTCTGGGCCGAGGGCGACGGCTGGCCGGTGATGGCTGCGAAGGTCAGGGTCGCGGGACTCACCGTCAGCGTTTGCGCGGTCACCACGTTCAGCGTGACCGGAATACTGATGGGGCTGCCTGTGGCGCCGGTGGAGGTGATGGTCACCGTCCCGTTATAGGTTCCCACCGCCAGGGTGCCGGCGCTCACGGTCACCGATACCGTTCCCGGCGTGGTGCTGCTGGCCGGAGAGACCGTCAGCCAGTTGCCTCCGGTGGTGGTGGCGGCGCTGGCCGCGAAGCTCAAGGAAGCGGGCGTACCGCTCACGCTGATGGTCTGTGCCGCCGGAGCCGATCCGCCCGCCGCCTGTGTGAAGGTCAGGGTGGTGGGTGTCGCGGAAATGGTTCCGCCGTTCACCGTGAGGGTTACCGGAACGTTCACCGGAGCGGCTCCCGGAGCAGTGAGGGTGATCTCGCCGGTATAAGGCGTGGCAGAGGGATTCAGACTGGAGCCGTTCGCCGTCACCGTGAGGGTGGTCGGCGTGGTGCCCGAAGTTGGAGTCACGCTTAGCCACGGCGCCGTGCTGGAGCTGGTGGCCGAGGCCGAAAACGTCAGCGCCGTGCCGGTGCTGCTGCTCACCGTGATGGTTTGGGTGGGCGGCGCCCCGCCTCCCAGGGTTTGCGTGAAGCTAAGCAACGCGGGACTCGGCGTGAGCGTGCCGGCAGTCACCTGCAGAGTTACCGGAATGGTCACGGGGCTGTCCAGCACGCTGCCGCTGGCAGTCGTGGCAGTGATCTTAATGGCCCCGGAATAAGTGCCCGGTGTCGAGGGGATAAAAACCAGCCCGATAGTGAGCGGCTGGCTGCCGTTGCCGGCTATGGTTGAGGAGGGGGTGACGGCGTAAAACCAGTCGGTGCCGTCGGTGGTGGAGGTGCTGATGGTAATATTCACCGGAGCCGTCGGGCTGGTGTTGGTCAGCGCCAGCGAACAATTGGTGGTTACACTGGAGCTGCAGTTCTGGAAGGTGATGGAGTTCGTCTGTCCGACCTGCGCGCTGAAGGCCGGGGCGCTGTCGGGAGTCACCGAGAGCAGCGGGTCGGCGCTCACATAGAACGACACGGGGATTACATACGGGCTGTTGGGCGCGGCGCTTCCGGTGGTTGCGTTGGTAGCGGTGATGGTGATGTTGCCGGTGCAGGCCGGTCCGGAACTGGGGGCGGAGACGCCAACCGGATTGGCCGTAGTGGTGAAACTACCGGTAGTGCTGCCGCTAGTCGCCCCGGACAGGGTCAGCCAATTGGAGCAACCGCTGGTGGTGGTGTTGTTGAACACGGCGCTGTAGTTCAGGGCGGTCCCGTTGCTGCTGGAAACCGAAACGGTCTGGGTGGGCGACGGGGCGTTGCTCACACCGGTCTGATACGCGAAGAGCAGCGGCGTGGTGGTGGAGACGTTAGTGGAAATCAGCGCGTCGTTGGCAATCGTGAGAGTCACTCCCACGGTTTGCGGATTGTTGGCCGTGGTGCTGCCGTAAACCGAGACCGTGCCGGTGTAGGTCCCCAGCGTCAAGCCGCTGGTATTCACGCTGACGGTGATGGGCGTACCGGAAGCCGTGGTGGCTCCCACCTGGGCGAACAGCCAACTGCCGCCGGTAGAGGTGGAAACGTTCGTGCTGATCGCCGGCGAGCCGCTGGTGGCCGTGGCGGTAACTGTCTGCGGGGCTGGAGCGGTCCCGTTCAATTCGGAAGTAAAGGTGAGCGTGGAGGGCGCCACATTGAGCAGCGGCGAATTCGATACCAGCAACTGGACCGGAATGTTTTGCTGCGCGTTATTGGCCGTCACGGTGATCTGTCCGTGGTAAGTACCGGCGGCCAGAGTCACGCCCGAATTATACTGGACCGTCACCGTATCCATGTTGCCGGGAGGCGTCAGCGTCCCGCCGGCTTTGCTCAGGCTGATCCAGTCAGCCACTCCCGTATCGGTGGCTGCCCCGGTAATCGTATAGCTAAGAGCCGCGGTGCTGTTACTTGTCAGGGTGAGAGTTTGCGACGGATAGACCGTAGTCCCGGTCTGGTAGTTCAGGAATATCGTGGAAGGGCTTACCGTAACCGTGGGCGATGCGGAAACCGTAAGATTCACGACCACCGTGATCGCGGGGCTTCCATTGGCGGGCGTGATGGTAAAGCTGCAGGAATAAGTGTTCGGCGTGAGGCCGATAACCGCCGACGGGTTGGTGGCCACCGTAAGCGATCCCGGAACGGGACCGCTGCTGGGCACAAAGAGCCAGGCGCAGTTCGAAGCGTTTTGGATCTGGGTCGTATAGGTGGTCGAAGGGCCGAGTACCTGCAGAGGGCTCCCGGGGAACGACCCGCTGCCCAACTGGTAGGAAAGATTGACGGGCGACAGCGGGCTGATCCCGATGCTGCTGACCACGAAGCTCACCGGGACGTTGGTGTTGACCCCGTTGGCCGATAACAGGAAGGTTGCGGTATAAGTTCCCGCAGTGAGGTTGGCCGGGCTCGCGAAAACCACAAACGAGGAGGGCGTCGTCCCCGAGATAAACTGGGTGGCCGGATTGGTCGGGGTAGTGGAGGACGCGGGGCCGAACGATAGCCAGGGAACGCTGGTGTTGTTGCTGGCGGTATAGGTCAGGGTTCCCGAGGATGCGGTGACCGAGACGGTCGCCACGGCGGCCGTCGTGGTTCCCACCATCGCGCTCAGCGACACGGACGTGGGGCTGAAGCTCAAAGTTTGCGCACTCGCAATCGAGGCGAGCGAAAAGACTGTCAGGAATGCAGCGTATAGAACTTTCTTCAAGATTTAACCTCCAGCGATCGGCAGCCCGGACGGGTGGGGAAGCACAATGCCACTTTTGCAAAGCAATGCACTTTCCACATTAAGCTTCTTTCAAAAACAGAATGAACCTTTTGCGTTATATATGCAAGCTCTTTCACAACTTACAGCGGAACCGGAGAGGATCCGAGCCTTCCGGCCGCGGCGCCGCGCGGAGCGCTGCGACACACCCGGTGTATCTGGCGGCCACGCTTCCGCCCGCTGGTACGAACGCGGGCGCCATTCCAACTCTGCCGGACGGGCGCCCGGCAGCCGGCGAATATGTGATGCGCTTCATAGTTCGGCATAAAGGTGCTGCCTCGCAATGTACTCTAAAACACGGGACGGCACGTCCAACGGTAGCTGCCCCGCGGCTAACTTACGCCGGATTTCCGAGGAAGAGACCGGAAGATCGATAGTATCCAGGCGCTCCACGCGGGTCTCGGGCGGGACCGCGTAGATGTGGCCGGGCCGGCTCACCACCAGAAAGACCACCGCCCGCGCGACATCCCGCCAGCGGCGCCAGGAGCCGATCTCGGCGAAGGCATCGGCGCCGATCAGGAAGAACAACTCGTCGCCGGGAGCCATCGGCGCGCGTACTTTTTCGATGGTGTCTATGGAATAATTGCGCGCGGCGCCCTCCTCCAGGCGCGATACTTCGAATCGGGGATCGCCCTCCACGGCCAGTTCGATCATCCGGAAGCGGTCGGCATAAGGGGCGTGGCAGGCGGGTTTGTGAGGCGGCCTGGCGGCGGGAACGAAGAGCACGCGGTCCAGGCGGAAACGCTCGGCGGCGGCGCGGGCCGCCGTCACGTGGCCGTTGTGGACGGGATCGAAGGCGCCGCCGAACAGGGCCACGCGCGCCGCAGGCCGGGCGCTCACGGAGTTTGGTTCCGTCCGCGGCCCCGTGCGGCCGCCGCGCGCCGGATAGCCCGGATTGCCGGCGCCCAGCGCTTCGCGGCGGTCGCGAGTCGAGGGGGCGGCATCGGAGGCGCGCGCCTCAGCGAGCGGCAAGCGGGAAAGCCCACTAGACCCGCTCGATGGTCACGGAGTTGAGGCGCACTTCCTTAACCGGCCGGTCCTGGGAATTGCGCGGCACCTGCGAGATCTTCTTCACCACCTCGTAGCCTTCGCTGACTTCGCCGAAGACGCTGTGCTTGTTGTCGAGCCAGGGAGTGGCCGCCACGGTGACGAAAAACTGGCTGCCGTTGGTGTTGGGTCCGGCGTTGGCCATCGACAGGATGCCGGGCTTGGTGTGCTTCAGGTCCTTGTGGAACTCGTCGGCAAACTTGTAGCCCGGGCCGCCGCGGCCGGTGCCTTCGGGGTCGCCGCCCTGAATCATGAAGTCCGGAATGACGCGATGGAACACGGTGCCGTCGTAGAACGGCTTGCCGGTCTTGGTGCCTTCGGCCAGGCTCAGGAAGTTTTCCACCGTTCGCGGAGCTTTGTCGGCGAACAGCCGGACTTTAAACTTCCCCTCGGTGGTATCGAATACGGCGTAGGTCTCGTTGGGCATTACTGCGATTGTAGCAACTGGCTGGGGCGCGCAACTGGGATGCGCCGCACGCCGCCTCCGCCGTGCCGCCCCTACGTAAAATCCGCGGCCTCTCCGGCGGCGCCATCCCGCGGCATTGTAAGATAGGCAATTAGGAGCTGGAGAAAACTGACCAACATGCGGAATATGCGAATTGTGGCGTTGCTGGCGGCCCTGGGGGCCGGAACGGGAATGGCGCTCAGGGCTGCCGATAAGGGCGATCCGGCCAAGGGCAAGGAAGTCTTCGAGCAGAGTTGTGCCGTCTGCCACAATGCGGACAGCGATGAAAAGAAAATGGGGCCTGGGCTGAAGGGGCTGTTCAAGAAGGACAAGCTGAACAACGGAAAGAAGCCCACCGAGGCCAACGTCCGCGCCCAAATCGACGACGGCGGCAACGGAATGCCGCCTTACAAAGACATGCTGGGCGACGACGACAAGAACAATCTGATCGCGTATCTGAAAACGCTGTAGGAACCCGCTGAACGCTCGGCAGGCAGGCGAATCGCCCTGGCAAATCGCCTGCCCCACCCCGCTGGCTGCTAGCCTAGGCCGTTTTGGCGAGTATTTCGAGACCCTTCTTTACGATCGGGTCGTCTTCCAGCTTCTTCTGTTTTTGCGGCGGCTGGTCGGTATCGACGATCGGCTCGCCGTTATCGTCGTAATCCACCTGGGAATCGGCCGCTTGCACTACCGTTCCCGGCACCACGCCGGTGTCCTGAATGGCCTTGCCATCCGCGCCGTAGTATTTGGCGACCGATAAAATGATGGCGCCGCCGTCATCCATGCTGATGGCCTTCAACATGGCGGCATCGCCATAAGTGCGCTCGCCCACCACTTCGCCGCGCTTGTTGTCCTTCACCGCGGTGGCCAGAATTTCAGCTCCGCCCGCCGTGCCGCGATTCGCCAGCACCACCAGCGGAAGGCTGGTGATGGCCTTGGAAGGATCGGCATCGAAATTCTGCCGCGCCACCCGCTGCCCCACCAGGTAGGTGATCCGCCCCTGCTTCACGAAGAGGTTCGCCAGCGCGATGCCATCCTCGGGGCTGCCCATGGCGCAATCGCGCACGTCCACCATCAGCTTCCGCGCGCCCTGTTTTTCGAGCGACTGTACGGCCGCCGCGACTTCCTTCACGTGCTCGGGGGAAAGCGCGTTGATGTCGATGTAGCCCACCTGGTCGGCCAGCATCTTGCTATCCACCGGCGGCAGGGTGAGCATGGCCCGGGTCAGCTTGACGGTTTGCGGTTCGGGGCGCCGCGTGCGCCACACGCTGAGTTCGATGGTGGTGCCCGGTTCGCCCTGCATCAGCATCGAAGCGTAGGCCAGAGGCATATCGCGCGTGGCTATGCCCTTGATGCTTTCGATCATATCCAGCGTGGAAAGGCCGGCCTTGGCGGCGGGAGAGTTGGGAACCACCCCGACCACCCCGACGTACCCGGATTTCTTCGACAGGATCAACCCGATGTCGCCGCGCTTCACATCCTTGTTCTGCAGGTACTCCTTGTACTGCTCGGCGTTCAGGTAGCTGGCAAACGGGTCGATGGCTTCGAGCATCCCGTTCAGAGCGCCCAGGGTGACGCTCTTCATGTCGGGCTCCTCGACGTAATCGCCCTTAATTTTGGCCACTACCTCGCTGAAGACGCCCATATATTTATAGTGGTCGTCGGTAGAGGAGGCACCTTTGCTCATCACGCTCCCGATCAAAAGCAGGAGGGTGAGGGCGCTTGACGTACTTACAACCAGGTATTTGAGACGGCTACTCATAGGTGTTGAAGACTCCGGGGGCCTTCCAGCCATTATACAGGACGACCCTGCATCATTGGACGCGGCGTGAGGCGGCTTGGTTGTGAAAACCTGCCGCGCGGAGCCACGGCGGGAATCGGAGAGGCCGCTTGGTTCCGCAGATTTTGGGGGAATCCCCCAAAACGATCTCACAAGTCATTTATTTTCAATGAGTGTTCGGCGATTTTTGGGGCATCCACAAAGCCAGTTTCTTGACGGGAACCGTGCCTGCGGTGCGGGCATCCGTCGCGCGACCTCGTCCCGGCATCCGCTCTCGCCGCTGGCCTTCACCACTCCATGCGGTCGCGGAGCCGGGTGATGTGCGCGGTATGGTGGCGGCCATGCCAGGCGTACAGCGCCAGATTTGTGTCCAGGCGCACCAAGCCCAGCTCGGGGTGGCGGAAGCTGCGGGCGAAATCCGCGTCCGAGAGCGACTTCAGCAACGCCACCCAGCGATGGTGCAGATTCTCCAGCAGCAGCAGCGAGGTCTCCACCGGAGCGTTGCGGGCATCCGAAAATTCGGCCCACACCGATTCCGCGTAGGGCATGATGGTGGGCTCCACCGAAGCCAGGGCGAAGCGCATGCGAATGTTGCTGTGCATGTGGCTGTCGGCTACGTGGTGGACTACCTGGCGGACCGTCCAGCCCTCCGGGCGGTAGGGCGTGTCGAGCTGGTCGTCGTTCAAGCCTTCAACGGCCTCACGCAGGCTCGCGGGAGCGGCGGCGATTTCGGCAATGAATTCGGCGCGCATCTCGGGCGTGACCGCCTGGGGCCGCTGGAATTTGCCAATCGGGTAGCTCAAATCCATGCACCGATCTTATCAAGGCGCGTAGGGTCGCGCAGGCGATTGCGCTCGCGCGTACGGCGGCGCCCTCCGGCAAAGAGCGAAGATGGAAGTATGCAACGGGTGATAACGGCGGTCCTCTTAGGGGCGTCTCTGTGGGGTGCCGCCCTCGGGGCGGCAGACCTGAAACCGGTCACCGTGGAAGCCTTCGACCGGTATATCCGCCAGGCCGACCAGCGCATGGCCGCGCGCAAGACGTTTCTGTGGGCCGACGAATCACCCGACCGGGCGGGCCGCGTCCTGCACGGCGAGGTGGTGGTGGAACCGGCCGGCAACCGAGCACAGACCCCCGTCCCCGACGGCATTGTGCACGACTGGATCGGCGGTGTCTTCCTGCCGGGCGTATCTCTGGCGCGCACCATGGCGCTGATGCGTGACTACGACCATCAGAAGGACTTCTACCGGCCCGAAATGCTGGACTCCCGAACGCTGGAGCACGATGGCGACCACTACCGCGTCTATATGCGTCTGGTGAAGAAAATGGTCCTCACCGTGGTGCTGGATACCGAGCACGACGTGCAATACGTTCCGGTGGATGCGTCGCGCTGGCAATCCAGCTCGCGTTCCACCCGCATTGCCGAGGTGGATAAGCCCGGCCGGCCCGGAGAACACGATCTC
>DATJRE010000035.1:0-8113 GCA_035505095.1 Bryobacteraceae bacterium
GAATGGCGGCGTGACCGCCGCGCTGCGGGAGGCGTTTGGCCTGGCCGTCGCCGATCTGCTGGTGCCGTCCGAATACGCGTGGTGCGGCGCGATCGGGGCGGCCATGCTGGAAGCCGAGGACCCGCGGAAGCGATCCATCCAGGAGATTCACCGCCTCCGCCAGCACGAATCCGTTCCGGTGCCGGAGGATTCCCGGCCGCTCTCCATGGAGAACGTGGTGCGGCTGGCGCCGCGGCCGAGCGTGGTGGCAGGCTCGGCGCTTGCTGACCTGCGCGGCTCCGAAACTACGGCCACAAAGCCCGGCTCTGAAAGTACTGCCACGAACGGCGGCCATGAGGGGGAGGTTGTCGATTCCTGGCCGCATTCCGGGGCGGGCGCGGGCGCTGCGCCGCGGATTCCGGTCTACCTGGGCCTCGATATCGGCTCGGTTTCCACTAACGTGGCGCTGCTCGACGAAGCCGGCGCCGTGGTGCACGATGTGTATCTGCGCACCGCCGGGCGGCCCATCGAAGCCGTGCAGCAGGGGTTGGCGGAAGTCGAGCGCGTGTGGGGCCGGCGGGTTGAAATTCTGGGGGTGGGAACCACCGGGTCGGGACGCGAACTGATCGCCGAATTCGTGGGCGCCGACGTCGTCAACGACGAAATCACCGCGCACAAAACCGGCGCCATCCATGTCAGCAATACCCTGGGCGGCGACCCGGTGGACACCATCTTCGAGATCGGCGGGCAGGATTCGAAGTTCATCTCCATCGAGAACGGCGTGGTGGTGGATTTCGCCATGAACGAGGCGTGCGCGGCAGGCACTGGCTCGTTCCTCGAAGAGCAGGCCGAAAAGCTGGGCGTGGCCATCAAGGGCGAATTCGCCGCGCTGGCGTTGGGCGCCTCCAGCCCCACGCGGCTCGGTGAGCGCTGCACGGTCTTCATGGAGCGCGACGTCAACGGCTGGCTGCATAAGGGCGAGACCATCCCCAACCTGGTGGCGGGCCTGGCTTACTCCATCGCACTCAATTACCTGAACCGCGTAGTGCGTGGCCGTAAGATCGGCAAGACCATTTACTTCCAGGGCGGCACGGCTTATAATGACGCGGTAACTGCCGCCTTCGCGCACCTGCTGGGCAAGAGGATCACGGTGCCGCCCTACAACGGGGTGATGGGCGCGGTGGGCATGGCGCTGATTGCCCGCCAGTGGCGCAAAGCTACCGGAGCAGCCACGCGCTTCCGCGGATACGACCTCGACAAGCTTACACTCACCAGCCGCGATTTCGTCTGCAAGGCCTGCTCGAATTACTGCGACATGAAGGAGTTTGTGATCGAGGGGCAGCGGAGTTACTGGGGCGATAAGTGCTCGGATAAGTTCCGCAAGCCGTCGGCTACCGGCCGCAAGACGGTCATCGAGGACCTGTTCGCCTATCGCGAGCAGTTACTGGAAGAGCTGGCGGCCGAGGTTGCCCCGGCGGCAGGGAAGCTTCGCATCGGATTGCCGCGAGCCATGTCGATGATCGAGCGCCTGCCTTTTTGGCGGCGGTATTTTGCCGAACTGGGCATGGGCACGGTGCTCTCGCCGGTGACCGATCCGCGGATTTCGGCGGCCGGTATCGACCTGGCGGTGGCGCAACCCTGTTACCCGGTGCAGGTGGCGCATGGCCACGTGAAGGCGCTGATTGAGGCGGGCGTGGATTACATTCTGGTGCCGAATATGGCGGATGCGGAAGCCGCCGGCGGGTGCGCGTCGCACTACTGTCCCTGGAACCAGACGCTGCCGTGGGTGCTGCGGGCAGCGCCTGGGCTGGAAGCGCACAGCCACCGGTTCCTGGTTCCCACGCTGCATTTTCAACTCGGCCCCGAGCAGGTAAAGAAGGCGCTGGCCGAGACCATGCGCCGCCTGGGGGTCTCCCGCAAGGCCAGCGACCGCGCTGTGGAAGCCGCGTACCGCGAGCACCGCGAGTTTCAGGCGCGCCTCCGGGAAGCCGGCCGCCGCGCGCTGGCCGTTCTGGAACAGACCGGCGAACCGGGGCTGATCCTGGCCGGCCGCCCCTACAACATTTACGACCGCGGCGTGAACTGCGACATCCCCCGCAAATTGCGCCATCGCTACGGCGCCAACGTCATTCCGCTGGATTTTCTGGTGACCGGCGCCGAGGCGGAGGGCGGCGCGGAGAGTAACATGTACTGGTCTTCCGGGCGGAAGATCCTGGAGGCCGCGCGTGTCGCCGGCAGCCGCGCCAACTTACACCTCATTTACATTACCAACTTCAAGTGCGGTCCGGACTCATATATCAAGCACTTTGCCCGCGAAGCTGCCGGCGGCCCGCTACTGGTGCTGCAGTTCGACGGGCACGGCAACGACGCGGGCTATATGACCCGTGCGGAAGCCTATCTCGACAGCAAGGGAATTCTGCGATGTTACCAGCCGACCGCGACCATCCACTAGCCGGCAAGCGCATTTACATTCCGCCGATGGCGGCGGGCAGCGCGCGGGCCTTCGCGGCGGCCTTCCGCGCCATCGGCCTGGACGCCGAACCGACGCCGCCCTCCGACCACCGCACGCGCGAGTTAGGCGCGAGATACACCTCGGGAGACGAATGTTACCCCGCCAAGGTGACAGTGGGCGATTTCATGAAGCTGCTGGAAGCGCCCGGCGCCGACCCGAAGCGCGTGGCGCTGTTCATGCCCACCGCCGAAGGCCCCTGCCGCTTCGGCCAGTATGCGCCGTACCTGCGCCACGTGCTGGACCACAGCGGCTACGGAGACGTCGAGATTCTTTCGCCCACCAGCCACAACGGATACGCCGGACTGGGCAACCTGGCGAAGCCCTTCGTGCGCACCGGCTGGCGCGCCCTGCTATCGGCCGACCTGCTGCGGAAACTGCTGCTCATGTACCGGCCCTATGAAGCCGCGCGCGGCGATGCGCAGGCGGCCCACGAAGCGTCTCTCACCGATGTCTGCCGCACGCTGGAAGAGACGCCGGTAGAGCCGGGTGTGCAGTTGCAGGCGCTGCACGAGGCCATGGTGCGCGCGCGCGGGCGCTTCCGGAAAATCCGCGCCCTGCCGGCGCCGCAAGATGCCGGGGCCTTGCCGGTGATCGGCATCGTGGGCGAGATCTTTTGCCGGTTGAACACCTTTTCCAACGAGAACCTGGTGGAGTGCCTGGAGCAGTATGGCGCGGAGGGCTGGCTCTCCGATATTACGGAATGGATCTGGTACACCATCTCCGAGCAGTTCCGCAAACTGGACCTGCGCGGCCGGTTGTGGACCGCGGAGGCGCTGGGCGCATGGGTCCGCAAGCGCGTCCAGAAGCACGACGAGCACGTGCTGATGGAGCCGTTCGCCGAAGATTTTCGCGGCCGCGAGGAGCCGGACATTCTGGAGGTGCTGGAGTGCGCGCGCCCGTACCTGCCGCGCGAGGGCGCCTTCGGCGAGATGGTGCTGAACGTCGGCAAAGCCGTCTACCTGGCCCGCAAAGGCGCCGCCGGCATCATCGACATCAGCCCCTTCACGTGTATGAACGGGATTGTCTGCGAAGCGATCTACCCGCGCATCAGCCGCGACCTGGGGGGCATCCCCATCCGGAATTTCTATTTCGACGGAACGCAATCGGACTTGGATCGGGATTTGGGAGTGTATATGGAGCTGGCGCGGAGTTACCGAACCGCGGGGGGAAGCGCGCGCTCGGCAGCGGCGGCAGAGCTTACTCCTTGACACACCGAACGGAGAATGCCAGTATTCACGCTTGGAAGCCCACGGATTCTACTGGACCGCGTCAGAGGATGATCCGGCCAGGGGATGGTTCTACAGCTTTGCTCCCGGCGGCCAAGCTCTCTATCGTCAAAGCGGTGGAGAGAAGGGGATGCGACAAAAACTCGAATCGGCCTGGTCTTGTCCTTGACCCTGGTCATGAACGACCTCTCGTAACATCTAACTTAGCGCCATGCGGCGAGCCACTTGGGAAGGTCGGCAATCAGGCTCTGCATCACGGGGATCGTATTGTTGTGGAACCCCTGCAGATTATCCCGAGCGTCCGCCTGATCCGGATTCACCAGGTCTGTGACGCCACGCAAAATCAGGATCGGAGTGGCGTTCCTGTGTGCAATCCATGCAATGGCACCGGATTCCCAGTCGGCGACGATTGGCTGGTACGGTGCGTCCAATTCCCGGAGGCCAGCGGGCGTCAAGTCACGGTCCGCCGAGTACATTGTCACCTTAACGGCAGAAACCGGGAGTCGACATGGCAAGGGAAGCGAAGTGGAGTACTCGGCAACGGCCTCTTTCGAGCCACCCATGGCTTCCACGATGTCGTAAATCACGACCTTCTCAAGCGCGACAACATCGAAGCGTCTGATGCGGCCCTCCACGCCGCCGCACGTTCCGAGATTAATCAGGCGTGCCGGATGGAAATGATCGATGACGTACTGGGTGGATCCTGCCGCTGCCACTTTGCCCCATCCCCCGTGGAAAAAGAGCACACGTTCCCCCTCGACGTTGGCAAAGAAGTATTCGCCGTAAGGAGAAGTTTTGGTAGTCTCCGGTGAGAGGAGCGGCTTCACGGCCCGCCATTCGGCGTCGGCCGAAACCAGCACGGCGAAGTGCACCTCCGCGACGGATTCGGTACCGGCGAGGGCCATAGACGAATTCTATCGGAAGTTGTCTGAGGCCCCAAAACCGCCAGCCGTCTCGGGCGTCCCACGGTCAGCCGCCGAATGACGGCTGACCACTGACTCCACAAGTCCGTCTTACAGCTTGAACTCCGCCCGCACTACTTCGTCTTCGAGCGAGTGCTTCAGCTTGAAGCCCAGCTTCTCGCAGATACGCATCACGTCGCGGTTGTCGGGCAGAATGTCGGCCACCAGCTTGTCGAGCTTTTCGGACGCGCCCACGATCAGCAGGCGCGCCAGCAGTTCCTTGCCCAGGCCTTTGCCCTGCCACTTGTCGCTCACTACCACGGCCGCTTCGCCCTCCGGAGCGCCGTGCACCTTGGTCATGCGGCTCACGCCCAGGATTTCGTTTTCGCCCGTCTCGGGGTTGTGCCAGACGGCCACCAGGGCCATTTCGCGGTCGTAGTCGATGAAGCAGGTGCGCATCAGCCGGTCGTGGCTGACCCGCTGCTCCAGGTTCATGAGGTGGAAATAGCGCAAATACACGCTGCGCTCGGACAGTGTCTCGTGAAATTTCACCATGGCCGGCTCATCTTCGGGGCGGATCGGCCTGATGGTCACGGTCTTGCCGTCCTTCATGGTCCAGGGCGCCACGTAACGGGTGGGGTACGGACGGATGGCCGTGGTAGGGGTCTGCTCCAGCGTAACTTCGGGCCCATGCACGACCACGCGGGCATCCAGCGCGATCAGGCCGTCGGGGGAGGCCAGCAGCGGGTTGATGTCGATTTCCTTGATCCAGCTCTGTTCGGCCACCAGCGCGCTGAAGCGCACCATGAGCATCTCCAGGGCCGCCATGTCCACCGGTTTCCGGCCCCGCACGCCTTTCAGAGCCTTGTAGATTTTGGTTTGCTCCATCATGCGCCGCGCCAGGGTGGTGTTGAGCGGCGGAAGAGCCAGGGCCCGGTCCTTAAACACCTCGACGAGCTGGCCGCCGGTTCCGAACAGCAGCACGGGGCCGAACTGCGGATCCAGGCTGGAACCTACGATCAGCTCGTAGGCATCCTTCAGCCGGATCATCGGCTGCACCGTAACCCCTTGAAAATGCTGTGCCCCCACCTTGGCGGCGACAGATTCCTGAATGGCGCGGAAGGCGCGGCCTACGGCCTCTTCGCCGGCCAGGTTCAACTGCACGCCGCCCACATCGGTCTTGTGAGTGATGGTCTCCGAGTACAGCTTCAGCACCACCGGGTAGCCGATCTGGCCGGCCGCCGCCACGGCTTCCGTCTCGGTCGCCGCGATCAGCGTTTGCGCCACAGGAATCCCATACGCCCGCAGCACTTCCTTCGATTCGAACTCGGTGAGGATGGTGCGCCCCTCACCGCGAACCTTTTCGATCAGCGTTTCCACCAGTTTGCGATCCGGCGTCCAGTCCGAGGATTCGTCCGGCAGGGCTGGGGTCTCGTACAGCCCGCGCAGGTTGTAGCTGTACTGCCACATATAGTTGAAGGCGCGCGCGGCGGTATCGGGGTAAGGGAAGGTGGGGATGTTGGCGCGGTTGAGGATCTCCTCGCCCGCCGCCACATCCACGCCGCCCATCCAACTCGCCAGCACTGGCTTGCCTTCCTGGCGGGCCAGCGGCTTGAGCTGCTCGGCGATGCGGGTGGGGTCGGTCATGGCCTGCGGGGTCAAAATCACCAGCATGCCGTCGGAATGGGGATCTTTGGCGGCAATTTCCAGCGCCTGGGCATAACGTTCCGGCGAGGCATCGCCGATTATATCTATGGGGTTGTTGTGGCTCCAGGTGGGAGGCAGCACGGCGTTGTATGCCTCCATGGCCTCGGGCGAGATTTCGGTCAGTTCGCCGCCGCCCACGATCAGGGCGTCGGTGGCCAGCACGCCGGGACCGCCCGCGTTGGTGACGATACTCAGCCGCGGCCCCTTGGGGCTGGGCTGCTTGGAAAGGACTTCGGCCATGTAGAACAGATCGGCGATATTATTGACGCGCAGCACGCCGCTGCGCCGGAAAGCGGCTTCCAGGACTTCGTCGCTACCGGTGAGGGAGCCGGTGTGTGAGGCGGCTGCCTTGGCGGCGGCGGCGGAACGGCCCGGCTTGATGACGATAATCGGCTTGGTGAGCGCCACTTCGCGCGCCGCCGAAAGGAACGATCGGGCGTTGCCGATCGACTCCATGTAGATCACGATGGACTTGGTCTTCGGATCGTTGCCCAGATAGTCGATCAGGTCGCCCCAGCCCACGTCTACCATCGACCCGATGGAGACGAACGCGCTGAAGCCGACCATCTCTTTGAGGCTCCAATCGAGCACCGCCGTGCACAGGGCGCCCGACTGGCTGATGAAACCGACCGGCCCCGGCCGCGCGATGGCCGTGGCGAACGTGGCATTGAGGCCCGAAAGGGGGCTCATCACGCCCAGGCAGTTGGGTCCTATTACCCGGATGCCGGCCTTCTGCGCTTCCGCTAACACCTGATGTTCCAGCGCGGCGCCTTCCGGGCCGATCTCCTTGAACCCGGCCGAAATCACAATGGCGCCCTGCACGCCGTTTTCGCCGCATTCTTTGATCAGGCCGGGAACGCTGGGCGGCGGCGTCACGATCACTGCCAGGTCGACTTCCCCGGGAACATCCGAAATCGATTTGTACGCCCTCACGCCCAGAACGCTGGGGCGCTTGGGATTCACCGGATACACCGTGCCCCCAAACGGGCTGGTTACCAGGTTCCATAACAGCGTACGGCCGACGCTGCCGGGGTTCTCCGTGGCTCCGATCACCGCCACGCTTTTGGGGCGGAAGAAAACGTCCAGCGGCTGTCTGCCAGGCTGGCGATGAACTTTCTTTTGCGCGGGTTTAATTGCTTGCATGTTCTTCGCGATCTTTCTCGGGTCCGAACGCGGCGCCATTGAGAGCGTCCACCACGTCGCGGATATCCAATCCGTTCTTGCGCGCTACGGTCTCGATATCGCAGTCGTCGCACGAGGGACGAAAGCGCAATTCCTCAAAAATAGCGATGGTTTCCGGATGACGCTGCTTAACATCACGGATGGTCATATCGCTTCGGATCAACCGATCGAATCGAAACATAAATTTGGCGGCCTCGAACGGCTACTTCAATGCACCCGGTCTTCCAAAGGGCGGGCGCTTGTTATCAGTGGCTTGGGAAGCAGCCAGCGGCGGGGTGGGTGATATCACCCAGCTGGCGGCGATCAGCGCGGTCAACCCTGGCCAAGAGGCCAAGAACCCTTCTTTAGTGGTGATGCCCGGCGTGCCCGTGTTCGTGCTGGTGCACTGGAATGGCGCAGCCGGTTTCCGAGATCGGGCAACTGATGTGCTCGAACTGCACGGTGGTGTGGGAGATGTGGAAGCGATCAGCCAGCACGGTGTTGAGCGCGCGCAGAATGCAGTCGCTGGAGGAGGGCGGCACGTCGGCGATCAGGACGTGGCAGCTCAGCGCATGGATGCTCGAGCCGAGGCTCCAGATGTGCAGGTCGTGGACGTCGAGCACGCC
>DATJRE010000036.1:0-5546 GCA_035505095.1 Bryobacteraceae bacterium
GAACCGCTGGGGTCGGTCTTCCTGGTGAAGGAGTCCGACGAGGCCGCCCGCCTGCGGCTTCTGCTGGTGGAACCCGCCGCGCGCGGCTTAGGCCTCGGGTCGCGCCTGGTGGAGGAATGCGTGGCCTTCGCCCGCCAGGCCGGTTACCGCGCCATCGTGCTGTGGACCCAGAGCATCCTGCATGCCGCCCAGCACATCTACCGCAAGGCCGGCTTCGCACTTACCCACCAGGAGCAGCACTGCGAATTCGGCATTCCGCTCACTGGCCAGAGTTGGGAATTGCGCTTCTAATCCGCCCGCGCCGCGCAACTCTGCTGTTTCCGGTCCGATTGATCCGATTTGAGAGTTCAGGTTGTTATAATCGAGTTGCTCAATTCTTACCGCTCAAGGAGCTTGCTTTGCGAAAGAAGGTCACGGTTGTAGGCGCCGGCAACGTCGGCGCGAATTGCGCGTTGCGCATTGCGGATAAGGAACTCGCCGACGTCGTCCTGGTGGACGTGGTAGAGGGTGTTCCTCAGGGTAAAGGACTCGACCTGCTGCAGTCCGGTCCGGTTCAGGGCTACGATGTGATGGTCACCGGCGCGAACGATTACGAGCCGACGGCCAATTCGGATATCGCCATCATCACCGCTGGCTTCCCGCGCAAGCCGGGGATGAGCCGCGACGATTTGTTGCTGGCTAATTTCGAGGTGATCCGCACGGCTACCGCCCAGGTGGCCAGGTACTCGCCCAATTGCATTCTGATCGTGGTGACGAATCCCCTGGATGCCATGGCCCAGGCGGCCTACTGGGTGTCGAATTTCAGCCGGAACCGCGTGGTGGGGATGGCCGGCGTGCTGGATAGCGCCCGCTTCCGCACCTTCATCGCCGCGGAGTTGAAGGTCTCGGTGGAGAACGTCACCGCCGTGGTGATGGGCGGCCACGGCGACACCATGGTCCCTCTGGTGCGGCTCAGCAGCGTGGCGGGCATTCCCCTGACCGAATTGATGGACCAGGCCACCATCGACCGGATTGTGGAGCGCACGCGCAGTGGCGGCGCCGAAATCGTGAAGTACCTGAAGACCGGCAGCGCCTATTATGCGCCCTCCGCCGCCGCCGTGGAAATGGCCGAATCGATCCTCAAGGATAAGAAGAAGGTGCTGCCGTGCGCGGCCTACCTGGAGGGCGAATACGGCATTGACGGGCTGTTTGTGGGCGTGCCGGTGAAATTGGGCGCCCTGGGCATCGAGCAGATTTACCAGATCAAGCTGACCGAAGCCGAGCAGGCCCATCTCCACAAGAGCGCCGCCGCGGTGCGCGAGCTGGTGGAAGTGATGAAGAGCAAGGTGTGATTGTCGGCACGGGCGTGGACCTGGCGGAAGTACCGCGTATCCGGGCCTCCATCGAGCGTTACGGCGCCAGGTTCACCGGCCGTGTTTTCACGCCCGCCGAGATCGCCTACGTGGAGCGCAAGGCCAACCGCTTTGAGCGCTACGCCGCGCGCTTCGCGGCCAAGGAAGCCGGCATGAAGGCCATCGGCACGGGCTGGAAACACGGCGTCCGCTGGCAGGATTTCGAAGTCGCCAATCTGCCCTCCGGCAAGCCCACCCTGCTGCTGCACGGGGTGGCCGCGCAGATTGCGGAACGGTTGGGCGTGCGGCAGGTTTCGCTCTCCCTCACCCATACCGCAGAACTGGGGATGGCCCACGTGATCCTGGAGGATTAGGGGCCAATGGTGGCCGGGTGCGCGCCCGCCGCGCGGCAAGTGTTAGGATGAAGCAGGCCAAACCATGACCCTCGTGCGATGCTTGCTACTGGCGCCGGTGCTGGTTTTCGCGGCTTGGGGCCAGACCGCCGGTGAAGCCCCCGGCCCAACCGTGGGAGCGCATGTCCCCGCATTTCAACTCCCCGACCAGAACGGGCAGATGCGCGATCTCGGCAGCCTCTACGGGCCCAAAGGCCTGATGCTGGTCTTCTTTCGTTCCGCCGACTGGTGACCCTACTGCAAAGGTCAGCTCGTGGAGCTGCAACAGAGTCTGGCGAAGGTGCGCGAGCGCGGCCTGGGCCTGGCGGCGGTAAGTTACGACAGCGTTGCCGTACTCAAGAATTTCGCGGACCGCAAGGGCATCACCTACCCGCTGCTTTCGGATTCCGATTCGAAGGTGATCCGTGCCTACGGCCTGCTGAACGAATCCGTCGCCAAAGGCTCCGCGCAATTTGGCATTCCGTACCCGGGAACCTTCATCCTGGACCGCTCGGGCGTGGTGACGCAAAAATACTTTGAAGCCGATTTCCGCCAGCGCTACACCGCCTCGGAAATCCTGGTGCGGCAATACGGCGGCGCCGCCGGTGCGGCCACCCAGGAGATCGAAACCAAACACCTGCGCCTGATCTCCTCCGCCAGCCTCGCCACGGTGCACTGGGGCGAGCGGCTGGCGCTGGTGGCCGATATTACCCTCAAGCCGGGTATGCACGTCTATGCGCCGGGAGTGCAGGACTACATCCCGGTCGATTTTAAGGTGACCGCTTCGCCGGCCTTTCAGGTCTACCCCGCGGGCTATCCGGCAGCGCGCAAGCTGCACCTCAAGGTGATCAATGAAACCGTGCCCGTATTTGAGGGCCATTTCCGCGTGGCCGAAGACATCACCATCGCCCCCGACGCCCGGGTGAAGCCGCTGCTCAACCCCGCTGGCGACCTGGTGGTGGAGGGATCCCTGCACTACCAGGCCTGCGATGCCAAGGTCTGCTACCCGCCGCAGACCATCCCGCTGCGCTGGACCCTGCATTACGAGGCCCTCGACCGCCAGCGCGCTCCCGCGGAAATGCAGCGCCATCCGGCGGACCACCAGTTACCGTAGCGGGCCCAGGTCCCCGGCCGCCCGATTCGGTTCGCCCGCCTGCCTGACGCGCGCCGCAACATCGAATCGGAGCCGCGGCCGTGAGCGAGTTTTCCGCCACAGTCCTGACGCCACGATGGCATCCGGGGAAACAGCGCACCGTCTACCGCGCGTGCGTGTGGTCCGGTTTGCGGCGGTCGCTACTGGCTCGAATCATCCAGGGCGAAGGCGATCACACTGTCGCCGGTTACGGGGTTATTGAAGAAGCCCCCGCCGGTGGCCGTAATCACGACATATTGCTTCCCATCCGCGCCCAGGTAAGTGCTGGGAGTGGCTTCGGCCGCGCCCGGTAACTTCACGGTCCAGAGTTCCTTGCCCGTCTTGGCGTCGAAGGCCCGGAAACGCGCATCGTCCGTCGCCCCGACGAACACGATTCCCCCGGCGGTTGCGATGGTGCCGCCGTTGCCCGGCCGGCCGGTGTTCTGTTTTCCTTCCGGAAGACTATCGGTGACCCCCAAGGTAACCTTCCAGGCGATCTCGCCGGTATTGACGTTGACAGCGGCCAGCTCTCCCCAGGGCGGCTGCTGGCAGGGCAATTGCTGCGCAGTCGGCCCCTTGATGCTGAATCGACCGCCGACGGGAATGCCTTCGTAAGGCCCGTCCGGATCCACCCGGTTGCCTTGGCCATTGGCCGTCGCCGGTCCTTTCTTCGGATCATGATCCCTCAGGCCGGAGAGTTGGCCCAGCTCGTTTACGTTTGCGAACAGATACCCAAGCTGCGGATTGAAGGACGTTCCGCCCCAATTCACGCCGCCGTGATTGCCGGGGAACTGCACCCGAAGATGGTTGTAACTGGGGGGCAGGAACGGACCGCCCATTTCCACGCCTTCGATGAGCTTCCGGCAGGCCGCTTCGAGTTCCGGCGTGACCGTATCGATATCGTTCGCGCTGAAGGTCATGCGCGCCAGCGGCGGCGGCTTGAGCGGGAACGGCTGCGTCTTGGACGTCCGCTCCAGCGGCACTTCGCTTTGCGCCACGGGCCGTTCTTCAACTCCGTAAATCGGCTTGCCGGTGACCCGGTTCAGCAGGAATATCATCCCCACCTTATCCATCGCAATCACCGCCGGAATGGTCTTGCCGCCCCGCTTCACATCGATCAACGCCGGGGCGCTCGTCATGTCTGCGTCCCAGATATCGTGGTGGACCACCTGAAAGTGCCAGAGGTACTTGCCGGTATTGGCGTCCGCCGCCACCAGGCTGGTAGAGAAAAGGTTGTCGCCCGCGCGATCGCCCCCATATTGATCCACCGATGGCGCCCCGAAAGGCATATACACGATGCCGCGCTCCGCGTCTACGGTGAGAAAGCCCCACACGTTTACGCCCGAGCGATTCTTCCAGCTCTCCCCCGCCCAGGTGTTGTTGTATTTCTGCCCCGGCTGCGGAATCGAATGAAAGGTCCACACCAGTTTGCCGGTCCGCATATCCCACGCGCGGACGTCGCCCGCCGGGCCGTGCGGCGGATTCTCCTGGGTGGTGCCGCCGGTGATCACGAGGTTTTTGTAGACCACGGGCGGGGAACTCAGACCATTGCGCCCGGGAAGGCCATGCATGATGGCGTCGGTGTTCAGGTTGACGATGCCGTTGTCGCCGAAAGCCGGATTCGGAATTCCTGTCCTGGCGTTTAAGGAATAGAGCTTGCCGTTGCTGGACCCGAACACTACCTGCGCGGGCGTGCTGCCATCGCCCTTCCAATACTCCAGGCCGCGCGTGGAAGGATTGCCCGAGGGGAGTTGGTACGACCAGATCTCTTTGCCGGTTGTCGGATCCACGGCAGCCACCCGCGAGTACGGCGTCGTGATATACATGGCGCCGTCGATCACCAGCGGGGTGTCTCCACTGGGCCGGAAACCGGAGCCGAACATGCCCCGCCGGCCGCCTCCTCCACGACCCTGCATTTCAGGCGAATCGCCCACCGCTCCGCCGGGTCCTCGTCCTTCCATAGTCGCGGGACCCGGCCGGCCTCCCGTGAAACCGGGCGGGCGCATGTGATACGTCCAGGCAATCTTCAGCCGGCTGACGTTCGCCGGGGTGATCTGCGTGAGCGGCGAGAACCGCTGGCCGCCGGAATCATGCCCGTAGGTGGGCCATTGCTCATCCGCCGGGATGGACGGCCGGAAAGTGAAGGCGCCCGTCACTTTCCGGTCCTCCGGAAGCTTGGCAGCCGGTGTGGAGGGACTCGCGCCGGCAGGCGAGGCAGCGCCCGGTTCGACGGCGCTCGATGACGACGCCGCGGCCGTTGCCGCAGTCGAGTTCGGCGAGCCGAAGTTCTTCACCAGGTAATTCAAAATAGTCGAAAATTCGGCATCGCTGCCCTCAGCGCCGAGATTGACCATTTTGGTGATGGTCTCCGTCCAGGCGGCGCGCCCCTGGTGAAGCGAAACAGCCTGTTCGAGCGTGTGGCACTTGCCGCACACGCGGGTCGCTTCGGCTTTACCGGGGCCGTCCGGCAAAGCGTGCGTTTGTGCGAACGCAGACGTAAATGCCAATGCAACCATGAGGGCCGCGGCCCCTGCCGGTAAAGACAGCTTCAGGACCCTCATTTTCTGCTCCACTGGGCCCCTCTTCCGAGCGCAAACCCATTGCGATTCTGCAGCCAGATTCCCATGCGCGGAGTATATCTCAAATCCTGCACTATCGGCAGGGCGCGTGCCGTACGGCGGGCAGCCGGTC
>DATJRE010000037.1:0-49952 GCA_035505095.1 Bryobacteraceae bacterium
TTTTTAGCCCAGCGGCGCGGCCGCACAGGGGCCGGCAGAGCAATAAGAAGCGTCTGGGCCGCGATGGTGGGCTAAAAATGGATTGGACTAAACCGCTCCTCGAACAGTGCGCCTATGGGGTTTGAATGGTCCATGCCGCTCGGAAAGAAGATTTGATCCCGTCGGTGCAAGTGGAATGCTTGGCCGGGCCTTCGAAAAGCGGCCACTCTGACGTGGTTGAGAGCAACAGAAAGCGCTTTTGACGGCAGCATCGGAACCAAAACGGCTGCTATGGCACTCTCGGGCAACACTCCGGATCCGCATTGGCATGGCCATGCTCACGGAGCTTCGAGTTGGAAAGCGACGCTCGGGGATCATGACGAATCGATGATAGCCGGCGCCTGGTCGGGAGATTTGGGGAGGATCGCGACCAACACCTTATGGCCGATCTGGCATTGCGGACACTGCCGCAAGGAACGGCCAGTGAGATTCTCATAGCGGTCCCGGTAGTCACCGTCGACGGCCGGCGTGTGCTGGTCTGGCAGTGGCACGCCGAGCAGACGACGACACTGGTCGAGCTTTTGCTTGCGATAGCGGTTCCCCAAGAAGCCGTAATAGCGGATGCGCTGGAACCCGTTCGGCAACACATGAAGCAAGAAGCGCCGGATGAACTCGTCGGCGGACAAGGTCATCGTCTTGACCTCGCTCCCGTTGCGATAGTCCTTCCACTCAAAGGAAACCTGGCCATTGTCGGTGTCAATGAGACGGTTGTTGGAGATGGCAACGCGGTGCGTATAGCGGCCCACGTAGTCGAGGACCTGCTGGGGCCCGGCGAAGGGGCGCTTGGCATAGACCACCTATTCCGAGGTCTTGGCGCGGGCCAGAAGTTGAGTGAAGGCAGGGCGCTCGCGAAGCGGTTCCAGGACCGCGAAGAAATGCAATTTGCCGGCATCGAATGCCTTCTGCAAGGATTGCAGGAAGAGGCGGCGGAACAGCCTGGACAGAACGCGGACTGGCAAGAAGAAGCCCGGCCGGCAGGCGACCCAACGTTGGCCATCGGGCGAGATCCCACCACCGGGCACGACACAACGGAGGTGCGGGTGATGCAGCAAATTCGATCCCCAGGTGTGCAGCACGGCGAAGAAACCGATTTCAGCGCCCAGATGCTGTGGATCGGCTGCGGTGATTCTCAGGGTCTCGGCCGTGGCACGAAAAAGGATACCGTAGACCATCTCCTTGTTCTGGTAGCGCCGCGGGGCGGCATGCTTGGATGGCAGTCATGACGCGCCGCTGTTGCGCGGACATCGACGCGCCATGCTAGTCGCGATAGGCTTGCCCGTAGTGGCGGAACACATCCGCCACTTCCAGCTTGGCCCCGGCTCTGCCCGGTAGCCGCGAAACTGGCCGCGAACTACGTCCTTCCCGGTCAAAGCCGGAATTGCCTTCAGAATTTTGACCTTTTCGTCGCGGATGGATTCGCTATCGGCACGCACCGGGGGCTCCATTGCGAGATTTGTCAGAACCTGCAGCAGATGATTTGGGATTACGCCGCGCGCCGTTCCGGTCCGTTGGCGAAGTGGAAATACACAATGTTGTTGACCGGCCACTTGCCGAGGTAATGATCGATGCGAAAGATCGCGGATTCTGGGAAGCTTCGCAGCAGAATGCTTCTCTACGATGACTCTGGCATTCGCCACACACCATGACGTTCTGAGTTGCTCGACAACGGATCCAAACAGCACCGGTGGAATAGCAAGATAATGTGCCGGACGCTGGGCGGACCCAAGCTCTTTCCGGATGGCATTATAGGTCGCAGGGTCGCCGTAGTCGCCTCCTACGTAGCGAAGCAGGCCGCTGAGTTTCTCAAATGCGGCGGGGTCGAGCGCGCCCTGCTTCTGGATACTGTCTCGCGCCCTGGTTCGGAGGTTGTCGAGGCTCCAACGGGACTTGCCACTCCGATCACCGGCACGTCGAGTTGGCCCCGCTTTACCAAAGCTTGTAAGGCGGGGAATATTTTCTTGTATTCCAGGTCTCCGGTTGCTCCAAAGATGACCAGGGCGTCAGAATCGGACTCGGTCATCAGAATCTTTCCTCATTTTCGAGACAAGCGCACTCGCTACTTGCAGCCGGCTGGCCACAAAGACAATCGCGCTACCTTCTTGACCCGCCAAGAAGAGTTGAGCACCAATCCAAGCGGCAGGTGACCGGAACGGGTCAAATGCCCATCACAGTGGCGGGCATCAGTCGCGAGACTTCGTCTCGGCTGGACGCGAAGCTCGCGCGACGGAAGGCGTGCTTGGTTACGGTCATAGCGTCGGAGGTCCGTCACAGATCCGTCATAGAAAAGAGAATATTTCGCGCCAATTGTTGACAGGGAAGTGAGGGAAATCACAACTATTTAGGGCTTTGCCGGCGGCCGCGAACTGAGACCACCCGCTTTGGTTGATCGGATGCCCTTACTAGGCGTGAAAGGAACAACCTCTTCAAATGAGCCATACAGACTCCACCTCGATACATTGCAATTTGGGCGATCTAACGGTGGAAAGGACAATCGCCACCGAGCTCTGGAACCAAGTAGAGCGGGAACGGCTCATTGCCATCAGAGCGCACCAACTGTTCTGTTCGCGCGGGTGCGAGCACGGGCTGGATGTGGACGATTGGCTGCAGGCCGAGCGGGAACTTTCCTCGGAAGCGAGCGACGTTGTGATAACGCGGGAGGAAGTGGGATTTGAGATCTCTATCGCGGAACGTTCTGCACAGGCGCGCATTGCGCTGAGCATCGCTCCATCGAGCCTTTTGATTTTATGGTCAGCAGATGGACTGAATTCCGACGGACCAAACGAGCAACCGCGTCACTTCGCGCTCAGTCTCTCCTCGCTTCAAGGCCCACCCGTGGACCCGGAAAAAACGGAGGTGACCTATGACGGGGGTCGCGTGAGGCTCCGTCTGCCTTTCGTTGGCGCCGTACTCCCTCCTTTGGCCGTAAAGGCTCCGCAGAGCAAAGCCGGACGGCGCGAGCGCCGGCAGTGAAAGTTTTCTTCCATGTCATTCTTCGTGCAGTGTCAGGCCGCCAAATGCCCATTTGGGCGAACGGCGACGTGCCAGCATCGTTCTGCGACTTAGCAGGCCGGATTCTGCATCAACCGGCGCTCGGGCCCATTGACAGGTATTCCAGCAGTTGCCGTTAATCACGCCAACGGAACCGGGGCTTTGCTATTCACGCCGATGCCGGCCGAGGTCGCTGGCAGCAACTTGGAATCCAAGTCATGCGCTGATTTGAATATTATGGCGTTTTCGGGCGGCCCACCTCTGGATGACGATTGCACTTTGATAGTATCGAAAGGGCGACGGCAGCCCCCAATCCCACACCACCCGCCAAACCACCGCTTTTGCACCGCCGCGGTAGGGCTTGCCCGATCCTGTACCCTTTAGAATAGATGGATGGGCGCGGAAACTAAGGATTTCGAGCCCCGGGGGGGAATGATGAAGTCGGCAACGCAGTCTCTGGTGCTACGTGAACCGCAACTGGTCCGGACCGAGCCGGGCTTCTTCTCGAGCGAAGCCGTCCTCGAAATTCTGAAGCTGATTCTCGCTGGATCCGCGCTCTCCGAAGTGCTGGCGATCATTGCCCGCCTGGTCGAATCTCAAGGGAACGGTACGTTTTGCACGATTTGGCTGCCTGAAGCGGACGGCAAGCACCTCTTTTGCGCTGCGGCGCCAAGCCTTCCCGGGTTTGCGGCTGGTGTGGGGAGGACGGTCGTTGGCCCAAAAGGTGCGTCGTGCGGCACAGCCGTTTATCGAAAAGAGGCCGTCTACGTAGCTGACATCCTCAAGGATCCGCTTTGGGACAACTATCGCGACCGGATGCTGCCTTTTGGAATCCGTGCGGTTTGGTCACGGCCTCTGTTCACTCGAGAAGGAGATGTTTTGGGGACATTCGCGATCCTTTACCGGGAAGTGCGTAATCCAGACGCCGCCGACCTTGACTTGATCGAGAATGCCAGCCACATTGCGGGTATCGCGATTGACCGCCAGAGGAACGAGGACGCGCTTCATCATGAACGCGATAGGCTGCGCCTGCTCCTGGAGATCACGAGCAGTGTCACATCCCGGTTGGACCTGCGGCAAGTAATCGAAGCGCTGTCGACGAGTCTGTTCAAGGTGATGCAGTGCGACGTGTCCGCCTTGCTGTTACCTGACTCGGAAAGCGGCGAGCTACGCGTTGCAAACCTGTACAATCCCGATGCGAGAGGTCCTTTCCGCGAGGGGTCGTTGATTCCGATGAACAGTTCGATCGCGGGCAAGGTCTTGCGGAGTGGCAAGACCATTCGGATCGATGGCTTTGAACAGGTCCGCGACGACCCTGAAGTATTTGCGAATCCCGATGGCCAGCGTCTTTACGGGCGCGTAATGGAGGAAGGACTTCGGACCGGTTGTTATCTTCCGCTCATCGGCCGCGGCCACGTGCTTGGAGTTCTGATGCTTTGCCGACGGTCGGACGATGCCTTTGAGGATGAGGACGTCGTCTTGCTCGAACAAGTGGCCGGCCAGGTCGCGATTGCCGTTGAAAACACATTGGAGTACGAAAAGGCGACGAATGATCGCGATCAAGAGACAAGACAAAGACTTTACCTCGAAGAGGAGATCCGCGCCGAGTCAGGCAACATCGTGGGCGATAGTCCCGCTTTGAAGGCTGCCTTACACCTGGTATCCGTTGTCGCTCCCACGGATTCGAGCGTGCTGATATTGGGTGAAACCGGAACCGGGAAAGAATTGATCGCACGCGCCATTCACGATGTAAGCGCTCGCCGGGGACGCGCCTTCGTGAAATTAAATTGCGCCGCGATACCCCTCGGGCTTCTTGAGAGCGAGCTGTTCGGCCATGAAAAGGGCGCATTTACCGGCGCAATCGCTCAAAAAGTGGGCCGATTTGAGTTGGCGGATAAGGGTACGCTATTTCTGGATGAAGTCGGCGATATCCCGCTCGAACTACAGGCGAAATTACTGCGGGTTCTGCAGGAGCAGGAATTCGAAAGACTCGGGAGCAACCGCACTCACAAAGTCGACGTGCGGCTCATCGCCGCCACCCATCGGGATCTTCCCGGCATGATAAAACAAGCAACATTTCGCGAAGATCTGTACTACCGATTGAAGGTATTTCCCATTAACGTTCCGGCCTTGCGGCAACGCCGGGAGGACATTCCGAAGTTGGTACGCCACTTCACAGAGCAATACGCTCGGCGGATGAACAAGGGAGTTAGTGAGATTCCCAGGGCGACCATGGAGGCGCTCGTGCGCTATCGTTGGCCGGGAAACGTTCGGGAATTACAGAACTTCATCGAGCGCGCAGTAATTCTTTCAGCCCATTCCGTTTTGTGCGCGCCCATATCCGAGTTGGACGCCATTCAGTCACAAACTGAGACCAGCAGCCGGGGGATGCCGATCGAATCAATCACGGGCCTCCAGGAAGTGGAGCGAGATCACATCCTTCGGGCCTTGGATGCGAGCAATTGGGTGGTTGGCGGCTCCACCGGCGCGGCGCAGCGGCTGGGTATGAAGAGGACGTCGCTACTGTATAGGATGCGCAAGCTGAGCATCCGCCGCCCGGCGGGTTCCGTCCAAAGGGCCGTCTAGCTTCGCCCGTTCGGTCGGCGCGTCTAACGACGAAAAGGGCGACAGATATCGGTCAGCGCGTTAGAGATCCGTCCCGCCTTCGTCAGCCAGCGTGAAGACCCGTGGGTTACGGTTCCAAAACTCCTTGCTGTATCAGGCATCTACGGCTCCGCAACGACTCGGTTGCGATGTTTTTGTTGTGGCGTGCGGGGTGCTCTACCGATGTGGTCTCGCCTCCAGGGCGAGGATCCCGCTGCGCAAAGGAGAGTTTGATGGCTCAAGGTCGTTCCACTCCAATGAAGGGGAGTTCCAGTTCTGGCTGGTCTTCCGACGTTTCTGTGCCTGTCACATTCGTACATAAGGTCGACGCAGACGGAGTCGGCGTGTTTTATCGCGAGGCTGGAGACGCCAACGCTCCGGTAATACTCCTGCTTCATGGATTCCCTGCTTCGTCTTTCATGTTTCGCGAACTGATTCCGCGTCTTGCCACTGACTATCGCGTAATCGCGCCTGACCTTCCGGGATTCGGATTTACCGAGGTACCCGAGGAGCGGCAATATATCTATTCGTTCGACCGGTTGGCCGCGACTCTCAATGCATTCACGCAGGCCCTCAAGTTGAAACGGTACGCACTTTACGTGTTCGACTATGGCGCGCCAACCGGATTTCGACTGGCGATGGCCCACCCGGACCGCGTGACTGCGATCATCTCGCAGAACGGCAACGCCTATGACGAAGGTTTGGCCGACGCATGGGCTCCGATTCGTAAATATTGGGCGGAACCTTCGGCGGAGAATCGTGAGGTGCTGCGGCAAAACATTCTCACTTTCGAAGGAACACGATGGCAATACACGCACGGGGTGGGCGAGCCGAATAGCGTTCCGCCGGAATCATACACCCTCGACGCCGCACTGCTCGAGCGCCCAGGCATCAAAGACATCCAGCTTGACCTGTTTCGGGATTACGCATCTAACGTGAAACTTTATTCGGCGTTTCAAGATTATTTCCGGAAGGCGCAGCCGCCCTTCCTCGCAATCTGGGGAAAGAACGATCCATTTTTCCTCCCAGCCGGAGCCGATGCCTACCGGCGTGATATGCCAGCCGCTCGAGTCGAGCTCCTGGATACGGGACATTTTGCGCTGGAGACGCACGTCGTGCAAATTGCCTCCGTTATGAAAGAATTCCTCGCGGCGCACGGGGTGTCGCGATGACCTTTGCCCCAGACTCGACGGTCGTCCTGGTCCATGGCGCATGGGCCGACGGTTCTTGCTGGCAGAAAGTTATTCTACCGTTGCAAAAAGAGGGCCTTCGAGTAATCTGTGCGCCTCTTCCGCTCACGTCGCTATCAGACGACATCGCCGCTCTGGAACGCGTAATCGAGAGAACGAAAGGGCCGGTGCTCCTTGTGGGACATGCATATGGCGGCGCCCCAATAGCGGGCCCAAAGGAGTCTCGGGTAAAATCGCTCGTGTACATTGCCGCGCTGGCGCCTGCGGAGGGAGAAACCGTCGCCGATGTCTTTTACCGCGCCAAGCCGCATCCGGAGGCGCCGCCAATGCAGCCTGATTCCCACGAGTTGGTCTGGATGCCCGATGGCGCTTTTGCACGTGGAATCGCTCACAGGGCCTCGGCGGATGAGGCGGCGATTCTGCAATCGGTGCAACGGCCGATCGCGCTGAAATGCGTTCAAGAAAGAGCCCCTGTGCCCGGGTGGATGACCAAGCCATCCTGGTTTCTGGTAGCCGAGCAGGATCGAATGATTGCGCCAGAGACACAGCGCTTCATGGCGGAGAGGATGGGCGCGACGATCCGCGTCCACGACGTGGATCACAGCCCAATGTATACGGCGCCTTCAGTAACGATCGGCGTGATATTGGAAGCAGCACAAGCGACGCTTGCCGGCTAAGGGAATTGAACATGCCCGCGAAATCTGTAGCGATAGTGACCGGCGCCAGCCAAGGCATCGGCCGCGCGACCGCGATCCGCCTGGCGCGCGATTTCGAAGCCGTTGTCCTCGCCGCGAGGCGGGAGGATGAACTGAGGAAGACCGCGTCAGCGGTCGAAACCGCAGGCGCCGATCCGTTACCCTGCGCACTCGATTTGCGCCAGCCGCGCTCGGCCGACATCCTGATCCAAGCCGCACTCGATCGTTTTGGCAGAATTGACGCTTTGCTCAACATCGCCGGAGCGGTGCCGCAGATCGATTTGTTCGAGATGTCGGACGCGCAGTGGGACGACGGCATGGCGCTCAAACTGCACGGTGCTCGCCGGTTGACGGTGCGGGCCTGGGAGGCGCTGAAGACCTCCCGCGGTGCCGTCGTGTTGATCTCGGGAAGCGCTGCTCTCGATCCGAAGCCCGGCTTCGCGGCGGTAGCGACGATCAACGCGGCCATCATCGCGCTCGCAAAGGCGTTTGCGGAACAAGGAATCAAGGACGGAGTACAGGTCAACAGCGTTGTGCCCGGCGCCGTGATGACGAGCCGCCGCCGGTCGTTCATGGAACACTGGGCACCGGAGCACGGAATGAGCGTCGCGGAAGCCATGAAGGAGTTTCCCGAAAAAGCCGGCATCGCCCGCTACGGTGAGCCGGAGGAGATCGCGGGCCTGATGGCTTATCTGGTTTCCAGAGAAGCTCGCTGGTTGACGGGCGCCTCCGTCCGGATGGATGGCGGGGAAATCAAAGGAATTTAGACCACAGGACAGACCCAATGGCTTAGATTGTGGTCCCTTGGTCCCAGGCATTCCGAGGAAATCTTGTGAAACGACGCGACTTTTTGGGAGCTGCTTGTCTTGGCATGACGGCCTCGGCACAAGAAGTGAAAGCTTCGTTCCAGCCGATCACGATCGACATCTCCGGCAACAAAGTCTTTTGCCGCCGCTACGGAGATGGTCCGCCCATTCTGCTGGTTCACGGCTTCCCCCGAACCAGCTTGATGTGGCGATTCTTGGCGCCGAAACTGGCCGCCAAACACACCGTGGTGTGCGCCGATCTGCGCGCGTACGGCCGAAGCGGCATACCCGCTTCCACCGATGATCACTTCGCATATTCCAAGCGCGCCATGGCCAATGAGCTGGTGCTGGCCATGGAAAAACTGGGGTTCCCCGCCTTCACGCTCATGGGGCATGATCGCGGCGGACGCGTCTCCTATCGTATGGCCTTGGATCATCCCAAGAATGTGGAACGTCTCGCGGTGTTCGATGTGATTCCGATTCTCGAAGCGTGGAGCCGCACAGACGCACGATTCGCCCAGACTTACTGGCCGTGGATCCTGTTGTCGCAGAAGCAACCCCTGCCGGAAAGCTATTTGCTTGGCGCTCCCGAGGCGGTTTTTCATAATCCTTTTGGACAGGGGTCGTTCGGCGGTGAGGTTCTCAAAGAGTATGTGTCCACATACCGCAATCCCACGAGAGTTCATGGAATCTGCGAGGAATATCGAGCCGCGGCGACAATCGACGTCGAACACGACCGAGCGGACAAGGAAGCTGCCAGGCGAATCGAATGCCCCATGTTGCATCTCTGGGCCGGGGGTGGCCCGCTCGATACCTTCTATGAGAAGGAGGGTGGTCCCTTGGGAATCTGGCGTCAATGGGCCGCGCGAGTAGAAGGGCACGCGATGAAGGGTGGCCACTTTTTCCCGGAAGAGAATCCCGATGACACCGCCGCAGCGGTCAACGCGTTTCTCACCTCAACAGGAGATTGAACATATGAGCGCACCAGAAAAGTACGACGTCGTCGTGCTCGGCGGCGGCACCGCCGGCAAAGTGATTGCTTGGACTATGGCGAAGGAAGGCAAGCGAACCGCCGTCATCGACCGGAAGTATGTCGGCGGATCCTGCCCGAATATCGCGTGTCTGCCCAGTAAGAATGTCATCTACTCGGCGAAGGTAGCTTCACTGGTTGGGCGGCATACCGAGTTTGGAATCAAGACGGGGCCGGTCGCGATCGACATGGCTAGAGTTTACGAACGCAAGCGAGAGATGGTGGACGGAATCGTCAAGGTTCACCTCGACAGGTATCAAGCCATGGGCGATGAACTGATCTTCGGTGAGGGCAGCTTCGTGGGACCTCGCATTATTCGTGTCGCCTTGCGAGATGGCGCGGAGCGCACCCTCACTGCCGACCATGTGTTTCTCGACGTGGGGACTCATGCAACCGTTCCTGACACGCCGGGGCTGCGCCAAGTGGCGCCCCTGACCCACGTTGAGGCATTGGATCTGCAGCGGAGTCCGGAGCATTTGATCGTGATGGGAGGTGGATATGTCGGTCTGGAATTGGGTCAAGCCATGCGGAGACTGGGCAGCCGGGTCACGTTGATCACGCGCGACTCCCAACTGGCCTCCAGCGAAGATCCGGATGTGTCGCAAGCTGTCTTGCGCTTGTTCCAGGATGAGGGCATTGAGGTATTGCTCGGGACGGAAGTACTGCTAGTCACGGGGCGATCCGGCTCCCACGTCGATCTCCAGGTCCGGTGCCCTTCCGGGGACAGGACGGTCCACGGGTCGGACATTCTCGTCTCTCTGGGACGTACGCCGAACACAACGGGCATCGGAGTCGACAAAGCCGGAATCGAAGTAACCGAGAAGGGGCACATTCGCGTAAACGATCGCCTGGAGACCACGGTGCCAAATGTCTGGGCGATGGGCGAATGCGCGGGCAGCCCATACTTCACACACGTAGCCGAGGATGACGCCAGCATCATTCTTGCGAACCTGAACGGGGGCCACCGCACCACGGCGGACCGGCTGGTTCCATCCTGTGTGTTCATCGATCCGGAACTGGCGCGCGTTGGTCTCAACGAGTCGCAGGCAAAGGCCAGAGGAGTTGCCTACAGGGTCGCGTCCGCGCCATTCGACCTCTCATGGCGCGCCTGGACGATTTCAGAGCGGCGTGGATTCATGAAGACCCTGATCGACACCCACAGCGATCGCATTATCGGATTCACAGCCTTTGGCGCCGAGGCGGGTGAACTTATGAGCACCGTTCAACTCGCGATGCTGGCAGGGTTGCCCTGTACATCACTGCGGGATGCGATGTTTGCACACCCGACTATGACGGAAGGGCTGAAGGCTTTGTTCATGCGGGTACCGCAAAGGACGGTGGATCACGTTGGGCAGTCCTGACTCGCGCGCACCGCGCAGCGGAGGTTCCCTGAGCATCACCCAGAGCCTGCGTCTCCACTGGCCCGAGTACTTGATGGAAGCGGGAGAAACAGGTATCTACCTTTTCTTTGCATGTACTTTCGCGACGTTGTTGTGGCACCCGGGTTCGCCGATCCAGTCTTACGTCACGAACAATACCGTGCGGCGCATACTTATGGGGACGGGGATGGGTTTAGCCGTCATCCTGATTGTCTCCTCCCCCTGGGGCAAACAATCTGGCGCGCACTTCAACCCTGCGGTCAGCTTCACATTTTTTCGTTTGGGAAAGATGGCGCCGTGGGATGCGTTATTCTACTGTGGCAGTCAGTTGGCCGGCGCGCTCGCGGGCGTAGTCTTGGCTGCACTCGTGCTCCGGGGAGCACCATCCCACCAGGCTGTTCGCTATAGCGCCACGCTTCCAGGTATTTACGGAGACAGGGTCGCGTTCACCGCTGAAGTCGTGGTGTCGTTTCTTCTGATGATGACGGTCCTCGTAGCCACCAATCACCGAATTCTTGCACCCTACACTCGCTATCTTGCAGCCCTTGTGATTGCATCGGGCATTGCCTTTGAATCTCCGCTTTCAGGCATGAGCGCGAACCCGGCACGGACGTTCGGACCCGCATTTTGCGGTGGCTACTGGCAAACTTTATGGATCTATTTCACGGCACCGGCCTTGGGTATGCTCGGAGCGGCCGAGGTTTTTCGCCTGGCCCGTCAGGGAAAGCCGCCTTATTGCGCGAAGCTCGATCACCAGAATGACAAGCGCTGCATCTTCTGTCATTCCGAAGACCTGTCACAGACGCATCAGAGATCGATGACAATGGCAGCCGGCACAGCGATGCGCGCCCAACGCACCTTTTGCTGGCGTGCCGCCAGCGGGAGGGGACCCCGCCCGCCCTGGCTTTCCCGGAAGGGGAAAAACGGGAAAAGGACGATCACGCCCGGGCCGCCCCCCAAGCCTTAGGCACCTCGGTTCGGACAGCCTTTACCTTGCAGCCGCGCGTCCGGGCCGGCGAACTCACATTGCATAAATAAACATGCTATTGGCGGGTTCGGCAGTGCCCTCTAGAATTGAGAACGTGGCTGATGCTAGTATCTCGACTGCGACGATCATCGCAGTAGTAGATGACGATTTCAGGATTCTAGAGTCCCTCGAAAGTCTACTAGAATCCGCAGGCTACACGGCCGCTATGTTTCCTTCCGGAATGGCGTTCTTGCAGTCGGGCACCGTTCAGACAGCGAGCTGTTTGGTTACGGACATTCGAATGCCGAACATCGATGGCCTTGAGTTGTACCGGCGAGTCAAGCGGCGGCGGCCGGAATTACCTGTGATTTATATGACTGCCCATTACGATGCCGACAGCGAGCGCCTGGCACTGGAAGATGGCGCCGCGGGGTTTCTGCGGAAGTCGTTTAGCGGCCGTGAATTTTTGGGGGCTATCAGACAAGCCTTGGACGGGCCGAGATGAGCACGCGAGGCGTATCTTTGGAACGTAGATCGGACAATGCCTTGCAGCCACAGGCTGCAAGGACTTCACAGAGTTAGGAGCAAGCATGCAAGCAACTGCCGTATCTTTCGCACAAGCAGGCTCACTTGACTTCGGTGGCATGATCGGTTCGAGCCACGAGTTACACGATATCTGGCACTCGGTTCAGATGGTGGCTCGAACGGATTCGGCCGTCCTGATTCAAGGTGAGACAGGGACGGGGAAGGAACTCGTGGCCAAAGCAGTACACGAGGAAAGTTTGCGGAGCCGCGGGCCATTCGTAATAGTGAATTGTGCCGCGATGCCGGCGGGTCTCCTGGAGAGCGAGCTGTTCGGGCACGAAAGAGGGGCCTTTACCGGGGCGCTCAACCAAACAACAGGCCGTTTTCAACAGGCCCATAACGGAACACTTTTCCTGGACGAGATCGGCGACCTTCCGCTGGAATTGCAACCCAAACTCCTCCGCGCCCTGCAGGAGAGAGAATTTGAGCGCCTTGGAGGCGACCGCACGATACGCGTCGATGTTCGATTTGTTGCAGCAACCAACCAAGATCTGATGCAGATGGTCCAAGAGCGCCGGTTCCGTGCGGACCTGTTTTACAGGCTCAATGTCTACCCCATTTTGCTTCCGCCTTTGCGTGACCGCCGGGCAGATATCCCCGCACTTGTTCGCCACTTCGTCGCAACTTTCGCGGCGCGAATGAATAAGCGGATCAGCCACATTCCAGACGAGGTCATGCAAATCGTCTCCGAGAATGACTGGCCGGGAAATATTCGGGAACTGCAGAATCTGATTGAGCGCGCCGTGATCATGTCGCCTGGACCGGAACTCCGATTGCCGGCGATCACCACCAGATGCAGCAGTCAGGAATGGCTCACGAGTAAGGCTAGAACACTTGCAGAGGCTGAGCGTGAGCATATCCTGAAAGCTCTCAGTGAAGCGGGAGGTATTGTTGGGGGGCCCCAAGGTGCGGCGTCCCGTTTAGGCGTACCCAGAACTAGCTTGCTATATCGCATGCGCAGGCTGGGTATCAAGAAAGCAAATATGAAGGTTCTTACGGCAGGGCCCCCGCGGATCAGCAGTGTCGCCTATTCCGTGCCGGCAACCGGCCTCTGATTTGTCTCGATGCGACGACTGTTTTCGACGTTTGCCGACGGACGGCAGTCACCCATTTGGGAGCGTTCTATGCACATGAGGAAGTCGATTTCTATCGCCGGCGCTCCGGCAGAAAACGACGGACTGAGATCCTCCTGTTCACGAGCCCAAGCGATTTTGGGCGCGCGTGGGACGTAGGGACGGGCTCGATGGTCAACAGCGTTTCATCGCTGAACAGGCAGACGGAAACGGAAGGTCGAACCCGGGCCGGCCCCGTAATCCCGAATACCCAGCAGGAGGCTCTCGGATCCATCCCAATTCGAGAAAAAGCGAATCATCTTCTCACGACGCGACATGGCATCCAATGCATCCATCGCGTTCAGTGTCAGATTCAACAGCACCTGTTGGATCTGTATGCGATCGCAGAGAACCGCCGGGAGCCCCTCCTGCAAGGCAACATCAACCGTAATTCGGCGCTTCACCGCCTCATGTTCAATCAGTTTTAGAACTTCGGCCACCAATGCTTTCGATACGGTGCCCGGAGGTTGTACCGAATTGGTATTCCCGCGGGCGGACAACTCCGGGCTGCCGCAGCAGTAGAGGATCTGAGTTTGCGGTATTGTGCAATACCTGTCTGTGCTGATCCGGCCAAACCGGGATAGTCGCAATGCAGCCTTGTATGGGGGGTCACGCAAGCCGCGTGTGATTGGCACAGCGGCGCACGCCGGCAGCACTTACTTTGAGCTGATTCCGACCTTTGATAACGCTGCGAGCCAGAAATGACCGAGGGTCGATGGTACTTATCGGAACATTCAGCGGATCTGGTAGCGACCCACAGCATGCGGCGCCTTCCCGTGCGGAGTTCGTGGCGCCGCTCCATTGCCTCCGGGCGCCGACGAGGGGTATTCGGCGGGGGCGGGCTACGGTGTCTCGGGCGCGGCCACGCATCAGGCTTCAATTGGGCCGAGCTGGGCAGCGGGAAGGGAAGACGGAACCCTTCCGAAATATCCGGCCAGGTGCCGCGCAAAAGAATGCAGGCGCTCCCACCCGCCAGAGGTAGCAGCTTGGATGTCCACCGGTAGCGGGTCAATCGGAAGACCTTGGTTAAGCGCGTAGGAAAACAGGTTTGCTTCTATTCTTTCCATGGTGCGAATCTGTGTGGCGCGTATCGGTGTGGTCAGGATCATGTTTTTCTCTGGTTGGCGGTGCCTCTGCATAACGTTAGTAAGAGACGGAGAGAGCCGGGAAAATACAGTCGCGAAAGTGGCTTATTGTACTGGTGGTACCCCTGACCACTCGTGCCGCCGTTTCTTTCCCAGCACGAGGAGCCGGCCGCGAATGTGGGAAGGTGGCCGCTTGCGAGCGCGCCGCTCGCTTGCTTCCGGCCGACGGACCCGGCGAATCCGCCCGCGAAAGTCGCGCCGTCAGCCGCTCGACCGTCGGCGGGCGCCACACGGGGTGCGCGCCGGGACGGCGGCCGGCCCGCGACGGACGCCACATCCCGCCATTCGATCGTCAGGCGTCGCGAATTTCCGCCGGGACGAAGTCAGGAGCGTGCTTGAGTTCTGGAAGGTCAATGGATCTTCAAATTAGGGTCGGCGAATCCCGGCAGTTTTGTGGATAGAAGAGCAGCGAAGCCCGCGGCAGAAATGACGTGGTATAACATATCTGACCCGCCATAGAAATAAGTGCGGGCGGCTGGTCGAAAAGCATGCCAGACCGGATCGGCAAGTATCAGATCGAAAAGGAGCTGGGCCAAGGAGGCTTCGGCAGGGTGTGCCTGGCATTCGATCCCGATGTCGGCCAGAAGGTTGCGATCAAGAAACTCCTCGCCAAGGGCGACCCCGATCTCCTCAAACGTTTCCAACTGGAAATCCGCACCACCGCCGCTCTGCGCCATAAAAATATCGTCACCATCCACGCCAGCGGCGAAGACGAGGGCGACCCCTACCTGGTGATGGAGTTCCTGGGAGGCCAGACCCTTAAGGACGTGATTCAGAGCGGGCGTCCGCTCACGCTGCTGGAAAAGGTCCGGATCATGACCCAGGTCGCCGAGGGCTTGGGGTACGCCAATTCCAAGGGGGTCGTACACCGCGACGTGAAGCCCGAAAATATCATGTTGTTGGCCGACGACAACGTGAAGATCATGGATTTCGGGATCGCGCTGGGTCCCAACCGCAACACAGCGATGACGCAGACGGGCGGAATCATCGGTACGCCGCCTTACCTGGCTCCGGAGCAACTTCGGGGATGCAAGGCCAACGAACAGACCGACATCTTCTCCTTCGGGGATGTCTATTACGAACTGCTTACCGGCGTGCATCCGTTCGAGCCGTACAAGAACAACTGGGAAGCCTTGTACTACGCCATCATGAACTACGAACCGAAATCGATTGGCGAACTGGTGACGGGCTGTCCGGCGGCGCTGGAGGACCTGGTACACCGGGCGCTGGCTAAGGAGCCGGAGATCCGGTATCAGAAGTTCGAAGAAATCCAGTTGGATAATGAAGCCGTGCTGGTGGATCTGCGGCACGAAGGGGCGGCCGCGATTCTGCGGGAAATTCCGGCGCTCACCCAGTCGGGCGATCTCACCAAGGCACTCACACGAATCAACTACGCCTCCCAATTGGACCCCGCCAACCGCGAGGCGCGGCGGCTGCGGGAAGAAATCAACTACCTGCTTCGCAAGGACCAGGTGCAGGGGCAGGTGACGAAAATTCTCAGCGATGCCGACACTTTCCGGACCGAGAGGCGTTACGCCGAGGAGGTGGATTGTCTGGCGCTGGCCGCGCGGCTGGATTCCCGCAACGGCACCATCGCGTCGCTCCTGGAACAGGCCCGGTCGCGGCTGGAAGCTCTCGGACGGGCCAACCGCCTAGTTGCGGAGGCACGCGTCGCGCTGCAGAAAGGGAGGCTGAGTGAGGCCGCCAGCCAGTTGAACGAGGCGCTGAGCCTGGCTCCGGACCACCCCGACGCCCTGCGTCTGCGCCAACGGATGGCAGACGAATCGGAACGGCGCCTCGTGGATCAGCGGCGTCAGCAGGCCATTCGCATGGCCCAGGAACAGCGAGCGGCCAAGCGCTTCGCGGAAGCCCTGGAAATTCTGGACGCGGCCGCAAAAGAGGAGCCGGACGATGGCAGTATCGCAGAACTTCGCACCCTGGTCCAGAATGAGCAGGCTGAAGAGACCCACCGCATCCGCAGAGAGAAGCTTAACCTGGCGATTTCGCGCACGCGCGAAACATTGCAGGCCGGCGATATCGATCGCGCCCGCCAGATGTTGGACTACCTGGATGCCAATTTCGCCAGTGAGCCGGGGGCGTTGGGCGTGCTGCAGGAATTGCGCCGGCTGCTCCAGGTCTCGATGCGGGACCGGGAGATTGCCGGTTACCACCAGACAGTGCGCGTGCTTATCGGGGAAAGGTCATTCCCGGAAGCCCTTAACCTTCTGGAGGGAGCGCTGGGCAGATTCCCCGGCGACGCCGGTTTGGAACGTTCGAAAGAAGCCGCGCGGGCGCTGCTTCGCGCAGAAGGCGTGGCCGGCCTGCTGAAGCAGGCCGCCGCGCGAGGCGAGGCCGGGGATTTGCAGGGGGCGGCCGAAGTGGTTGCGCAGGGGCGGCGGGAGTTCGGCGACGAACCCTCTCTAGTCAACCTGGCGCGGCAGTTTGAAATCCAACTCCAACAGCAGCGCTACAGCGTTGCGCTCGAAAACCTCTTAAAGGAAGGCCGCCAGTTGGCGTCCGCGGGCAGGTACGGGGAGCTGATGGAGCGGCTGGATAAATTCCCCGAGTTTGCCGGCGAGGCGGACGTACGGGCGCTTGCCAGCTCCGCGAGGGCGGCGGTGGCTCTCGAACAGGAGCGGAGCTTCGTGCAACACGTTCTCACTTCGGTTGCCCGGATGGAATCGGAACAAGCCTGGACCCAGGCGCTGAACGCGGTAGAGAAAGCCTTGAACAGGTTCCCGCACAACCCCACACTGGCCCAGGCTGCCAACGGCGTGCGCGAGCGCGCGGCGTTGGAGCAACGCCGGGTCGCCATTGCCGCCGAGGGCGAGGCCATCCGGCAGCAATTGAACCGCACGCATGCGGCGGACATACCGCAGTCCGGATCGTTCGACAGCCGGCAGAACTGGATCCTGTACCGGCGCCGGGAAGATCTGCGGTCGGCGGTCAGGGACTTGGAAACCGCGCGGGATCGGTATCCGGACGAACCGTTATGGCGCACCATTGAATCGGAGATTGCCGGGCGGCGGGTGCTGCTGGATTCGGAAACCGCCATTGCCAAACGCATCCGGGAGTCGCTGGAACTCGAGGACACCGCCTCAGCCCGGGTGCAGTGGATCGAGGCGCAACAGCGGTATCCCGATCAGGAGTTCTGGGTACTGCTCCGCGGCGAGATCGAGGCACGCGAGCAGCGGCCGGGAACGCGCATTCACGGTACTCCGCCCCCCCGTGGTTGATGGTGCCGGCGGAAGAATGTTGCTGACGGCAGCGCCCTATTTCGCCGGCGCCCGCGCATCCAATCCTTTACCCTCTACGATGCGGACGTAGCGATCGATGGGAACGGCGGTGAAGCGCTCGGTTCGCCCGCTTGGTTGGGGCCAGCGAACTTCCAGCCATTCGATGGCATTGGCCGGCCCCAGGCCGAGGACTTCCCGCGGATCGTGCGCCGACAAATAGCTGCCGCCTCCGTTCTTGACGCGCGACCGGGTCACACCTCCCGCCGACCAGGTGATGCGGGCGCCCACCGCATCGCGATTGCATTTCACGCCTTCGAGTTGCACTCCCAGCCAATGATTGCCCGCGCCGGCATGGTTGTGCAGCAGCATCGGAGGCCCGCCGTTATTGCCGATCATCACATCCAGGCGGCCGTCGTTGTCGTAATCGCCGATGGCCAGGCCGCGCGCCGCAAACGCTTTGGTAAACGCCGGCCCGGCATCCTGGCTGACATTGCGCAACTGCCCCTTCTCGTTGTGAAACAGCAGCAGGGGCTCCTTATACTTCACCTGCTCGGAGTAGTTGTCGATCATGTCGTCGGGATGGCCATTGGCCAGAAAAAGGTCCAGCCAGCCATCGTTGTCGTAATCGAAGAAACGCAGGCCCCAGCCGCTCAGCAGGCGCGTGGCTTGCGCCACCTGGTTCTTGAAGGCGACATCGCTGAAGGTCTCGTTCTTCATGTTCTTATACAGCGAGAACATTTCCTGGTCTACATTGGCGACGAACAAGTCCTGCCACCCGTCCCCGTCGAAATCGGCCGCATCCACACCCATACCGGAGCGCGCCCGGCCATCGGAGCTGAATCCCACTTCGGCAGCCAGCGCGATCTCTTCCCATTTCGGCCGGCCGGCGGCGTCGGGTCCGCGGTTCATGAAAAGAAAGTTCTGCACCGTATCGTTGGAAACGAACAGGTCCATGCGGCCGTCGTTGTTGACGTCCACTGCCACTACGCCCAAGCCCTTGCCGGTGGCCTTCTCGATGTCGGTTCCGTGGCTGATCTCGGTAAAGGTTCCGTCTCCGTTGTTGTGGAACAGCAGGCTGGCGGTGCCGCGGAACACCCGCGGAATGCAATAAAAATGCTTCCCCAGTTTGTTGTCGCCGCAGGAAAAGTGGCTGGTGGTCCCGTAGTCCACGAAACTGCACACGAAAAGATCCAGCCGCCCGTCGTTATCGCAGTCGAACCAGACCGCGCTGGTGCTCCAGTGATTGGCGAAAACCTTGGCGCCCAGGCCGGCCTTTTCGCTGACGTCGGTAAAGGTGCCGTTGCCGTTGTTGCGGTACAGAATCGGGCGGCCATAGGCGGTCACAAACAGGTCCGGAAAGCCGTCGTTGTCGTAATCGCCCACGGCGACGCCCATTCCGAAGGAGTCGCCGGCCACCCCCGCCTGCTCCGTGACATCCGTGAACGTGCCGTCCCGATTGTTCCGGTAGAGCGCGTTGCGGATGGGCTTGGCCGGCTTGTAGAAATCGCTGGGGCCGCTATTCACCAGGAAGATGTCCATCCAGCCGTCGTTGTCGTAATCCAGAAAGGCGCAACCGGGCCCCATGGTCTCCGGCAGGTAGTGTTGCTCGGATGCGGCATTATCGTGCACCCACCGGATGCCGCTGATCTCGGGCGGGATCTCCTCGAAGAGCGGCCGTGTTCCGGCGCTCCCGCGGCGCGCCAGGGCCAGCGCGGCCCCCGCGCTCCCCAGGAACCGCCGCCGGCTGATGTTAAAAAAAGGTCGTGACATTGGGTGGCTTCAATTCGGATAGCGGTCGCCGGCGCGGGCAATGCGGATCTGGTGGTCGGTGAACTTGGCGTGCGCCCCGGGCAAATCCAATTTCGGCATATGGCAGCCCACGCAGTTGGCTTTGGCGACGGTGCAAACCTTGGTGTGCAGCGCCTCCGCATGGCAGGCGGCGCACTTGGCGTCATAGCTTGCCAGGTTGGTTTGCACCTCCTGGTGCGGATCATGGCAGGCGGTGCAGCGGATGCGCCGGTCGGCCGCGTCGTAGCATTTGCTGTTGGCCAGCCGGTAGGGCTGGAAGCGTACGTTGTTGACGCCGCGCGGCCCGCTGAGCGCGATCTGCGACCAGGTACGGTGGCACCGCCCGCACAACTCCGCCACGTCTTCGGAAGAAAGCTCCGAGAGGCGGGGCAGTTGAGCCGCTTTGGCATCGCCCGCGCGCACCGCCGCCGCATGCTTCTGCACCGCTCCGTGGCACGAGCCGCACCCCACGCCGGGAACCATCGCCTCCAAATGCAGTTGGTTGCCGGATACTGCGCCGTTGGAATGGCACCCGAAGCACTGCCGTTCTTCCATGGGGCTCATGCGGCGCCCGGCGGCTTCCAGCAGGGTCTGCGGCTTGGTGTTGGCCGCCCCCATGGTCAAGTCGGGGCCGCCCAGCGCGTCGAAGAAGCTGATCCGGCTCTCGTACATCGCGCCATTGTACCCGAAAACGTAGGTCTGCCCGGCGCGCCCGCGGCCGAACGCCCACAGCAGCGGGACGGTAAACGTCTCGTTTCCGTCAGTCACCGTCAGAATGCTGCTCGCTCCCTGCCGGACGATGGTGGAACGGTACACGCCCTCCTGGAAGGAAAGCGTGGGGTGGTTCTTGAGGATGGCGCTGGTCGCTACCGCTTCGAGCGCCTGCGCCATGGGAGTCGCGCGGTGATGGGAGAATTCCGTGGCATGACATTCCGCGCACGCGGTGTCACCCGCCGGCGGGACCGCCGCCAGCGCCAGGGGCGCCAACGCGAGCAGCCACAGCCGGATCACTTGGCCTTCGCTCCCGGTTCGGCGGCCTGCTTTTCCGCATTCAGCCGGAGCACGATGGCACGCTCGCGGTCGCCGTCTTCCTTGCGCTTCATGCGGTAGTAAACCGTGGCCAGCGAAACGTGGGCCTCCACAAATTGGGGAATTTCCCTGGTCAGCTTTTCCAGCGCCACCCGCGCCTCTTCCATGTGCCCATCCTGCAGGTCCATGGCCGCCAGTTGGTAGCGCGCGGAGGCATCGCCCGGCCGCACCTCCATGGCGCGCAGAAAACACTGGCGGGCCTCGGCATACTTCTCGTCCTGCTTGAGCAGCACGCCCAACTGAATGTTGGCCGTGTAATCGATGGGGTTGGCGGCCAGTTCCTTGCGGAAAGCCACGGCGGCGTTGGGCGTGTCGCCAGTGGCCGCCAGCGCCATGCCGTAATACGAATACAGGTCGGGAAGCGAGGGGTTCAACTCCACCGCCTTCTTGAGATCGGTGAGGGCTCCCGCGAAATCCTGCACCGACATCTTGGTTGCCCCCATCAGCAGGCGGGCCTCGGCCGAATCGCCGTCTCGCAGAATGCGATCCACCAGCACCTGCCCGCGCGCCGGTTGATTGTCGCGGATGAGCGCCGTGCCTAACATATAGATAAGCGCCTTATCGTCGGGCGACTCACGCTCCAGAGGCGAGAGCAGCTCAATCACCTTCTGGTTTTCGCCCAGCCGCAGATCGCAATCGGCCAGCAGGAAAATCGCCTGGCGGTTGGAGGGTTGTTCCTTGGCGACCGAGGCCAGTTCGGTGGCGGCCTCGGAGATGCGCGAGGACTTATAGTAAGCCAGCGCCAGGTTCAACCGGACGGGGGTATTTCCAGGCTGCGCTTCCAAAGCCTTGCGGTATTCGACGATGGCCTCCTGGTACTCCCCGGCCTTGGCCAGCGCCGCTCCCAGGTTGGATCGCGCCATCACGTTCCCCGGCACCTGCTTGAGATACGCCCGGTACTCGGGGATGGCCGCGGTGACATTCCCCGCCTGGTGCAGCTCGATGGCATGGCGCAGCAGATCTTCCACCGGCGGTGGTTGCTGGCCCCAGGCCATCAGGGCCAATCCGGAGAGGATCGCCGCCACGCGCACGCGACTACCTAGAGCCGAGCGTTTCACGGATTGCCTGCTCCAGTTGGTCGGCATGGAAATCCAGCTCGCCCAGGCGGGTCTGCCAGGCGATCCGGCCATCGCGGCCCACCAGGTACAACCGGCTGGGCCATGCCTGGTAGGCACGCTCGGCGGCGGTGTCCATGCCATCCACCACCACCGCGAAGGGGAGTTCCAGCTTGCGAACGCAGAGGGTCGCGTGGTCCCGCTTCTCCGCCAAGTCGCGCGCGGGAGGCAGGTCGACGCCTTCCCGTTCATTGATGCTGCTCTGCCACTCGGATGCCGGGGCGTTACTCGCGTGCGCTTCGCTGATGTACACCAGCCGGAAAGCCACCCGGTTGTGATAGCGGGTGGCGATGCGTTTCAAGTCTGCGGCCGACCCACGCAGTTTCGGGCAGGTGTAGCTGCCGAAAACCAGCACCACCGGCTTGTCCATACCGGTAAACTTGAGAGAACCGATGGGCGGAGCGGCGGTCCCTGGGAGGATTCCCGGATCGTTCCCGGCCGGCGCCTCGAAGTGGAAGCCCTTGGCCAACGCCGTCTGAACCTCGGCAGACCCCGGCCGAACCTGGGCGGCGCGCTCCAGCAGCGTCCGCGACTCGGCTGCCTGGCCCCGGTTCGCCAGAATCGAAGCGAGATAATAGTTGGCCTCGAAATCGTTGGGATTGGCCGCCAGTTCTTTGCGAAAGGCCTGGATCGCGGCGTCCGCATCCCCCGTGAACAGCAGCGCCTGCCCCAGATACGATTGCAGGGAGGGGACTTCCGGATTCAGGACGGCGGCCCGATTCAGCTCCGCCAGCGCCCCCGGATAATTGCCGGCGCCGAACAGGGCGGATCCCAGCAGAAAGTGACCCTCGGCCGAGTCCCCGCGGCTCAGAATCCGGTCCACCCGAACTTGGCCTTCGGCAACTTTGCCCTCCCGGATCAGGGCCATCCCCAAGACATAGGCTAGACCCGCGTCATCCGGATGGCTGGGTTCCAGCGGAGCCGCCACCTCCACCGCTTTCTGGTACTCCCCCATCCGCAGGCGGCAATCGGCCAGCAACAAGGCAATATTGAGGTTGTCCGGCTGGGCCGAGTGGAGGTTCTCCAGTTCCGCCGCAGCGGCGGGAATTTGAAAGGATTTGTAATAAGCCAGCGCCAGGTTCAGCCGCAGGTTGGGGATTACTTCGGCCGGCGCCACGCGCAGCGCCTCCCGGTCCTGGGCGATAGCTTCTTCGTAGCGCCCCATTTTCGCCAGCACGGCCCCCAGATTCGCGCGCGCGTCCACCCGCCCCGGGTCCGCGGTAATGCAGGCGCGGTATCCTTCGGCCGCCTGCGCCAGCTCTCCGGCCTGGTGCTGCCGGAGCGCGGCCTCAAAGTCGCACCCGGCGGGGGTCTGGGATTTGGCTCCGATGGCGATTCCGGCGAAAATCAGGCAACTGAGGCGCAACCCGCTCCCTCCGCCAAGAGATTCTATCACGGGAGGCACTAAAACCTTACGCCACAAGGGCGAATCTGACGTTAACGACGGTCGTTAACCCAAGCCGAAAGGGCTTTCCCAGCGTTAACGTATCCGCCTTGGAGCCTAATTTGCAGCCGGCTCCCACTTTCGCCGCCACGGCGATTTCCTACAGGAATTCATAGGAAAACCGTTTCGGCCACTAAATCCAGCTTTTTGGCTTTTACCAAATTCGGAAGCCCCGAGAATCCCGGTGCGTTAACCCACAGTATCCCCCATTAGCCTTTTCATCCATCAATAGTGCTTTTATACTACGTCCTAGCCCATGAACCGACTTTGCTCCACGCAGCGCATTTTCCTGGGCGAGGGGTGCAAATGAGAAGGGGAACGAATTTCCAGATTGGCAAAGTACTGGCGGGACTGCTGCTGACCGCGGCGCTGGCGCCCAACCTTTCCGCACAGGGCATCTATGCGACGCTCACCGGAATCGTGACCGACCAATCCGAAGCGGTGGTGCCGCTCGCCAAGGTTTCCTTGAAGGACACGCAGTCCGGGTCGAAGCGCGACACCGTCACCAACAGCGACGGCTACTTTACTTTTGCGTCAGTGCCGGTCGGCAGCTACGAGCTTTCGATTGAGGCCAAAGGGTTCTCCACATATGACCTCTCCGGGATTACGTTGGCCGGTGGCGAAAAGCGCAACGTGGACGTCAAGCTCACGGTAGGAACCACATCGGAAGCCGTGGAAGTCAAAGGCGATGTCGACCAGGTGGCTCCGGTGGATAACGCCGAGAAAACCAATCTGATCACTACCAAGGAACTGCAGAACTTCGTTCAGGTGGGCAGCAATGCGGCCGAGTACATCAAAATCATGCCTGGTTTCGGCATCCAGAACGGGACGTCAAACATAGCCAACTATAGTGGCCAGGTTATTGGAATCAACGGCAACGGCGATGGCGGAAACCAGAGCCCGCTGAACAATGCCTTCAGCTACAACGGCTTGCCCACGAATTCTTTGGATATCACGGCGGATGGCGCCCACGTCTCCGATCCCGGCTGCAATTGCGACACCCCGGTGAACCCCAACTCGGACATGATCAGCGAATTCCAGGTGAAAATGTCCAACTTCAGCGCCGAAAACCAGAAGGGACCGGCGGTAATCACGTCGGTGGCCAAGTCCGGCGGCAGGGATTTCCACGGTTCCGGATTCTTCTACGCCCGCAACTACGTCTTGAACGCCAATGACGCGCTGTTTAATGCCAGCGGTGAGAGCCGGCCACAAGATAAGTACTACTACCCCGGATTCACGATTGGCGGCCCGGTGATCATTCCCGGCACCAATTTTAACAAGAGCCGGAATAAGCTCTTCTTTTTCAGTGGGTTCGAATACTTCTACCAGGTTCTGGATACGGGCCTGCTGCGCGCCACGGTGCCCACCTCGGCGGAACTCGGCGGCGACTTCTCGCCCGCTTCGGTGGCCCAGGAGGGTAACATCACCGCCAACGGCGGCCCTCCCGGCCAGATGAACGCGGCCGCGCTGGCGATGTTTCCCGGCGGAATCATCCCGTCCAACCAGATTGACCCGAACATGCAGGCCTTGATGAAATTGTATCCGGCCCCCAACGCCAACCCCAACGCAGACGGCGGATTCAATTACGTCCAGGCGGAAACTTTCAATCAGAACAATCTGCAGTGGATGTCGCGCGTGGACTACAGCATCAGCGACAACACCAAGCTGTTCGTGCGCTACAACCTCCAAAAAGAGGTCCAGCAGTTCCCGGTCGGGCTGTGGTGGCGGCAGGACACCCAGGTGCCTTATCCCACTCCCGTCCAGGGAAAGAATTCCTCGCAAAGCATCACCGCCTCGTTGACGCACGTGTTCAGCCCGACCATGACCAACGAGTTCGTCTTCGCCTACACGTACATCGGGTTCCCCAACGTGTTTGAAGATCCCAGCAAAGTGAATCGTGCGACCGTTGGCTATAACTATAAAGGACTTTTCAATAATGGCGTAGCCCAGATCCCGTCCTTCGGCGGCACCGGTTGGACCAACCAGGAAGCGGCCCTGATTTTCATGCCCGGCGGATTCGAAGATGGCGGAAACTCGCAGGGCCTCTACGCCGACAAGTACATGCCCAGCGCAAGCGATACCGTCACCAAAGTGTGGGGAACGCATACCGTGAAAGCCGGAGCCTTCTGGGAATGGATCCGCAACACGCAACCCGACAACAACAGCACTAACGGCCAACTGCAAGTCTGGAACAATAACTCCAACACCTTCGGAAATGAGTACGCCGATCTGCTGTACGGAAATCTTAACGCCTACTCAGAGACCAACAAGAACCGCATCAATGATATTGCCTACAACACGTATGAGGGGTTCGTCCAGGATTCCTGGAAGGTCAAGCGGCGCCTGACCCTGGAACTCGGGATCCGCTTTACCCACTTCCAACCCTGGTACGACCGTGAGGGGTTTGGTTATTCGGTCTGGATTCCCTCGGATTACAATCCGAGCTGCCCCGCTCTCGAATATTGTGGCTTCGAATGGCACTCCCGCGATTCTCAGGTACCGCTAGGCGGATTCCCCACGCGCGCCCTGTTCTATCAGCCCCGCCTGGGCCTGGCATACGATTTGAGCGGCCAGGGCAAGACCGTTCTGCGCGGCGGTTGGGGCCGCTATTACTATCATTCCGGGCAGTTTACCAGCGGTCTGGGAGTCTCCGGCGGGGAGGAGAGCTTCAGCTTGGGCAACAACATCAATGGAGTTCCGTTGCTGGCGCGCAACCTCTCTTCCATCAACCTTGCCGCGCAGGCGAGCTCCCCCCAAGCCGTGGATAGCACCGACAATAACCAGCCGTACACCGACAGCTATAACATCACGGTTTCGCAGCGTACCCCATGGTCGGGCCTGCTGGAAGTCGCGTATGTCGGCAACAAGAGCCACGACCTGCTGCTGAACGGAAACGGCCCCGGCGCCGATTTCAACTCGGTGCCGGTGGGATCCATGCTCTCCAGCAGGAACGGCGGAGTCGATCCGAACACTCTGACCGCTAATAACTTCCGGCCCATTACCTCCTTGGGCGATGTGTATCAGGCTACCAACAATTTGTACGCCAACTACAACGCCCTGCAGATCACCTGGGTGCGCACTAAGGGCCGCTATACCCTCAACATGAATTACACCTATGGGAAAGCCATGGGCATTGTGAGTCCGACGCTCGACGAGTACAACTTGAACAACGACTACGGAGTGGTGGCCAATAACCGCCCGCAGATTTTCAATGCTGCCTACTCTATCGAATTGGGCAGCCCGATCAAGGGCAATAAGTTCGCCGGAGGACTGATCAACGGATGGCAACTGTCGGGGATCACGCAATTGCAATCGGGACCGAACCTCACCGGCCAGTCCGGTGAGAACTTCGGTATGGGCCTGAACGGGCTGATTGTCCCAGGATCGCAATCCGCCACTAACCCCAACGGGTACATTATCAGCAACGTGTCTCTTCTAGGCACGTCGCAAATTCAGCTCAATCCGATCGAGACCTGCAATCCCACTTCGCACCTCGGACCTCACCAGTACATCAATCCGAACTGCTTCACTTATCCGTCGGCGATCGGCCAGAACGGGCCGAGCGTGCTGCCGCCCATTTATGGACCGGGATTCTTCAACTCCGATCTGGGAATGTTCAAGAATTTCACCATCAAGGAGTCGAGGAAACTCCAATTCCGCTTCAACGCTTACAACTTTCTGAACCACCCGCTGTGGTCGTTCAATGGAAGCAATCTGACTCTGGGTTTCGATGGGACCAGCGGCCAGGTCAATACGCCCTTGTTCGGAACGACCACCGAAAAACAGGGTCACCGGATTGTGCAGGCCGCCGTCAAGTTCTATTTCTGACAGGGCGCAAAGTGGGGCAGGCTGGAGCTTGCCCCACCTGAATTTCTTCACGGCTTTGACGCGACGCAATGCCGGATTCCGTTTTCGACCGCTTTTTCGTCCCACGCCTCGCCGCCAGCCGATTGCAGAAAGCTCGCGTGCAATCCTATACTGTCACTGGCAATATGAAACTCGCCCTGATGGCGTGTCTGGCGGCGGCGCCCGGTTTGTGGGCGCAGGGCGACAGCCTGCACGATGCTACTCAGATTGGGCCGCCGGCCGGCGCCATCGCCCCCGGGTTCTCCCTGCCCGATCAGTCCGGCCAGCGCCGCACCCTCGAATCGCTCATGCAACCGCACGGGCTGGTGCTGGTATTTTTCCGCTCAGCGGACTGGTGAATGTACTGCAAAGGGCAGCTCGTGGAGCTGCAACACGATGCGTACCTCTTGCGCCGGGCAGGCTTGGGACTGGCGGCCATCAGCTATGACAGCGCCGGCGTCCTGAGTGACTTCGCCAAACGAAAGTCGATCGCCTTTCCGCTTTTGTCCGACTACCAATCGGAAACCATCCGGGCGTATGGCCTTGCCGACCGGCAATACAAGAAGGGCATGGGTCTCGATGTGGACCGGAAAATCGTCTACCCCGATTCCTTTGGAAAAGTGCCGGTCTACGGGCTCTCTTATCCTGCCGTATTGGTTCTGGCGCGCGACGCGCGAGTCAAGTGGCGATTTGTTTCCGAGGGTCCCGAATTGCGACTTACCGGCGCCGCCATCCTGGAGGAAGCCGTCGGGGGAATCGCGGATGAAATCCGGACTCCGGTGGCCAGCCGCAATATCCAGGTGACCGCTACCGCAACCAACACGGCCGTGGGCTTGGGGAACCGCATCCGGATCGCCGTCGAACTGAAAATCCCTAAGGGATTTCACGTGTACAGCCCCGACGTCGCGGGCGGATACAAAGGCGTGTCCTGGCAAATGGATCCCTCGGATTGCCTGGAAATCGGCCAGCCTGTGTATCCCAAGCCGGTATGGAAGCGGATGGAATCGACCGGCGAGAATCTGCCGGTCTACGAGGACACCTTGCGCATCAGCCGCGCCCTGAGCGTAAAGCCGGGCTACGTGCCCTCGGATCCCTCCGTCTATAAGCTATTCTGCCATCTGTGTCTCGATCCTACCTCCCACATCAAGGCGTCGGGAGTGCTGAAGTTCCAGGCGTGCGATGAGCAGCGCTGCTATCCTCCACAGACGGTCCTGCCCCAGTGGCGCTTTCAATTTCTCCCCCCGGACCTGCAACGGTCGCCGGATAACCTGAAACGGGAGTTCGACCAGTAAGTCCGCCAATGCAATTCCCCGGTCTTACCAAGCCCGCAGCCGCACAGCCAAGACCGGCCACCTTTAAGAGCTGTTCTTATCAGCGTTCATCAGCGGCTAATCCCCTTTGTCCAAGCCCAAAGAGTTAATATAAATTGATGCGGTTTCCGGCCTTGGTACTGGCGATATCCGCGCTTCTTTTCGCGAGCCAGTCGATTGCGGCGCAAACCCCCGCCCCGACGTTTTCCAGCCTTGCTCAACAGGCGCAAACTGCCCGCGATGCGCATCAGCTTGACAAGGCTCTGGATTTGTATAAGAAGGCTCTGAAGCTGAAACCAAACTGGGAAGAGGGTCTGGGGAACGTGGGATCGATCGCCTACGATCTGGATCAATACAAGGACTGCGTTTGGGCCTTCAACAAGCTCTCGGAGTCGAAGCCCGATGCCGCTCCAGCTTGGACCATGGCAGGACTTTGCGAATACAAGCTACGTAATTATGGCTCGGCGCTGGACGACCTCACGCAGGTGGAAAAGCTGGGATACACCGAAAACCCCGAACTCGCCCGCGCGGCGCGTCTGCATTATGCGCTGATGCTCACCAAGGCTGGGAGATTTGAAAAAGCCATTGTGGTGCTGACCGAGCTGACCAGGATCGACAAAAAGACGCCCGAGATTAGCGCCGCCGCCGGAATCGCCGGGTTGCGGCAGCCTTGGGTGCCCGGCGAAGTCCCGGAGTCCCAGCGCGACTTGGTTTACCGGCTTGGCGACGCCATGGCCACAGCCATGGAACGCGATTACAAAGACGCGGACCAGAAGTTCGTGGAGCTTTTACAGACATATCCATCCGAACCGAACGTGCATTTCCGTTACGGAGCGCTGCTCTATGTTCAGGATGGCGACCGGGGCATCGAGGAAATCAAGAAGGCCGTCGCGCTGGACCCCAATCATGTGCCTGCGCTGGTCAGCCTTAGCGCCATTGCCTTGAAGCGCGACGACCAGAAGGCCGCCTTGGAATACGGCGAAATGGCGGTGAAGGCCGGCCCCGCCGATTTCACCACGCACGTGGTTCTCGGCCGGGCGTTGCTCGCCAGCCAGCAGACCGCCCGCGCTGTTACCGAGTTGCAACAGGCCGTCAAACTCGCGCCCAACGATCCCGACGCGCATTTCAGTCTGGCGACCGCCTACCGCCACCTGGGCCGAAAAGACGACGCCATCCGGGAGCAGAACGAATTCAAACGGCTGGAGCACTTGGGAGGAAATTGAAGCCATGAAGCTGATTTCGACCGCCCTGATTTTCCTGGCCGTGGCGCCTCCAGCGCTGCCCCAGCAACCGGCTACCGTCAAGACCAACGTCGACGAGGTACTGCTCGATATGGTGGTCCGGGACAAAAAGGGAAAGCCCGTCACCGACCTCAAGCCCGACGAAATCACCGTCACCGACAACGGCGCTAAGCAGACCATCCTCAGCTTCCGGCTGGTGCAGGGTTCGGAGGCCATCAGCGCCACGGGCGCATCCATGCCCCTCGATCCGCTGCGCCAGATACGCCTGGTCACCCTGGCGTTCGAACCCTTCGCCGCTCCCGACCAACGCAAGCTGGCACGCAACGCGGCCATCGACCTGATCAAGGGCGAGCAGGGTGTGAATGTCTTCTACTCGGTGGTGGTGATCGACACCCGGCTGCTGGTCTTGCAGCAGTTCACCAAAGACCATGACGCCCTCACCAAGGCCATTGAACGGGCCACTGAGGGAGTCAGCGCGCCGCGCCTCACTTCGGAATCGGACGCCATCATGGCCGAGTTGAAGCGCAACCTCAACGGCCAGACGGTCAACGGGGCAGATCAGGATGTCAACCTGCTGGCCGCGGCCACCCAAACCGCCGCTGCTCCGATGCCTACAGGAGGCGCGGGCGCGGGTGCAGCCGCGCTGCAGTCGGCCCTGGCGTCGGTGATGCTGAATATGCTGCGCATGGATCAGTCGGCGATGTCGCAGGGCGCGCGGCTCTCGATCACTGCCTTGAAGTCTCTGGTGGACGGCCTTCGCCCCATGCCGGGCCGCAAGAGCGTGATGTATTTCACCTCCGGCATGTACCTCACGCCCGAATTGGATGTTCCGTTCCGCAATGTCGTCGCGACCGCTAACCGCAACAATGTGACCTTCTATAGCGTGGATTGCCGCGGCGTCATGATCGGCGCCCAAAACGCCGGAGCGATGCGCCAGCTAAATGCCGGCGCCGCTGCCAGCGACACCACCACCACCAGGCAGAGCGGGGGCGCCACCAAGGACGAAATTATGGCCGCCGACACTTATGAGGTTGCGGCCCGCGCCAATGTGGACCTGGCGTTGCGAGACCTGGCCGAATCCACCGGCGGGTTTCTGATCGGCGACAGCAACGACCTGCGGCAGCCCTTGCGCAGAGTCAACGAAGAGATCAGCAGCTATTACGAGCTGTCTTACAATCCGGGCATTCAGAATTTCGATGGCAGCCTTCGCAAACTGGCGGTTTCCTCCACCCGGAAAGACCTCATCATCCACGCCCGCAGCGGCTATTTCGCCCTGCCCGCGGAGGCTCGCGCCGCGGGTCTGGCCCCCTTTGAAATGCCGCTGCTCAAGGCGCTCTCCGATGGCCAACTCTCCAGCGCGGTCAAGTTCCGCGCCAATGCGATCCTCCTGCAGCCCAAAAAAGACGGCACCGGAGTCGCCGTGCTGATCGAGATTCCGCTGCACGAACTCCAGGCCACATCCACTCAGGGCGCTTATGACGTGCATTGCTCCCTGGCGGCGCTGGTGAAAGATTCCAAGGGCGAAGTGGTGCAGAAGATCACTCGCGACCGCTCCTTCAAAGTATCCGAAGAGCAAATGACCATGGGCAATTTCCTGGACAAGACCATGGTCGGCCTGGCCCCCGGCAAATACACCCTGGAAACCGCCGTCATGGACGAAGCCACCCAGAAAACCGGCGTGCAGCATGCCGAATTCGAGGTTCCCGCCGCCGGTGGCGTCGGCATTTCCACATTGCTGCCGCTGCGTTCCTATAGCCCCAACGCTAAAGATCTGGATCCGGCCGAGCCGTTTCAGTTTCAGGGCGGCAGCATCACTCCCACCATGGATAATGTGATCAAGAAGGGCCCCAACAGCGCCCTCCGACTGTTTTTTACGGTTTATCCCGATCCGGCGATTGCCGCCAAGCCCTCGGTAGAAATCGAATTCCTGTTGGGCGGGAAGAGCTTGACCAAAGTCCCCATGGAACTGCCCGCCGCCGACGCGCAGGGGCGCATTCCGTACGTCATGACCATCCCCGCGCAGGCCATCCCCAACGGAATTTACGAGGTCCGCGCCACCGCCCGGCAAGGCGGTACGTCCTCTGTTTCCAGTACTACGGTTCATTTCGAATAAGCCGCTGCGCCTCCGCGATTGGTAAACGGGGTTGAACGTCTCCCGCCGGCACGTGTATACTGCCATCAATCCAGTCACGGTGACCCATGACGCCAACCGCCTCGGATGTAGCGGAGAAAAACGAACTGCAGTCGGTCCTCAATTCGGGGATCTTCCATCGCGCTCCTAACCTCGCCAACCTTCTCACTTACGTTTGCACCAAGTACTTCGAAGGAGCGGTCGAGCAGATCAAGGAGTACAACATCGCCGTCGAAGCGCTCGGCCGTATGGCCGACTTCGATCCGAAGCGCGATTCCATCGTACGCGTGGAAGCGTACCGGCTCCGGAAACGCCTGCGCGAGTATTACGAAGCCGAAGGCGCCACCCATAGCCTTCGCATCGAAATCGTTCCCGGGCAGTACGTTCCCCAGTTCCTTCGGCAGGCTGCGCCTCAGCCCAGCCTGGCTGTGGAAGCCGTGGTGACGGCGGACTTCCTGGCCCTCGAGCGGGAAGCACCGCAGCCGGCCCTAATCGCCCAGCGCCCCACCGAAATCCAGCAGATGGTTCCTCTCCAGCGGCCCAATTCGTTTGTGCCGCCGGCGCCTCTGCCGCCGCTGCTGCCGCCTGCCGAGCGCCATCGCGGCGGAATGTGGATGGCCATCGCGCTGGCGGCATTGGTGCTTATAGCCGGCCTCGTCTGGAGACAGCTTTTGATCCCGCCCAGCAATGCGGCGGTGGCCCCCATGGGCGATATCGTGGCCGCGCCGGGACAGGAAATCCGCATCCTGGCGGGCCTCGAAAACGGAATGTACATCGACCGTTTCGGACGCACCTGGCAAAGCGACCGTTACTTTCAGGGCGGCGCCGCTTTTGACTCCAAGGATCATCCCATCATTTTCGCGCGCGATGCGCGGCTCTTCCGCACGCGGCGCGAAGGCGTTTTCTCTTACGATATTCCGCTGCCGCCCGGCGATTACGAACTCCGCCTTTATTTCGTGGAGATGCTGTATGGCGAGAACAACGTGGCGGGCGGAGGAGAGACCAGCCGCATATTCAACGTCGCCGCGAATGGCGTCGAGATTCTGAGTGCGTTCGATGTGGTTGCCGACGCGGGAGCGAGCACGCCCGATATCCGCGCCTTCAAGGACATCTCGCCCGCATCCGACGGCAAACTCCATCTGAATTTCGTTCCCGTCACCGGCCTTGCCATGGTGAGCGCCATTGAAATCACTCCGGGAGTGCCCGGCAGGATGCGGCCCATCCGCTTTGTCTCCCGCGACCACCCCTATACCGACAAACAGGGACGCACCTGGGACCCCGATTCCTATTCCCGCGGCGGACAACTGGTCATGCGTCCCAACCCGGTAGCCGGCGCCGACGATCCCGACCTGCTTCATGGCGAACGATTCGGCAATCTGACCTATGTCATTCCGGTGCCGCCCGGACGCTATGGCGTGACTTTTTATTTTGCCGAGACCTGGTTCGGCCCGGCGAATTTTGCGGGTGGCGGCGCGGGGAGCCGCGTCTTCGATATCCTCTGCAACGGCGTGGCCCTCCGCCGCGGATTCGATATCTTTAAAGAAGCCGGCGGCAGCGGACGCGCTCTGATCCTGCCCATTCACGGCCTGGAGCCAAACCCCCAGGGCAAACTCAGCATCAATCTATCTCCCATGCGCAACTATGCGTCCCTCAATGCCATGGAAGTAGTGGATGAATCCCGGCCCGCCAAATAACCATCGCCCTCGGGCCACAGTACACCGAGGGCGGCCGGGGCGATCCGGGCCGCGAAGGTTCGCGGGCGGCGAGTGCCATGTGGGTGTGCGCCGAGAAGCCGAGCCATTGGTATGCGGCGCCTTCCGCTTTGCGGAATCCGCCGGCGCGCTTCCGCGTTTTGGACCGACGGGTGATGCGGCCGCACGGTCAACCGCGATCGGCGGCGCGTTTCAGAATATCCGCCGCGAAATAGCTGAGCACGTCGCCACGCTCGCGCGCCAGGGCTTTCATGCGCGTGAAATCGTTGGCCTGATAACACAACTGCAGGGCGGAAGGGACCTCGGCTCCATAGGGTGAGTTTTCCACCACGCTTTCGAGCAGCACCGGGAGGGCTTCCGCGGGACGATGCAGCGCAACCAGCAAACGAACCAGTATGCGCGCCGCCGCGTCTCCGGCCGTTTCGGGATCGCATCCGGCGACCTGTTGGCGGAAATACTCGACGTGGCGTTCGACATCGTTTCCGAGCAGCGCCTGGATGTAGTGGCCATAGGCGCCAAACAGATCCTCGAACGGCGGCGCCCCGCGCGGTTGAAACTGCGGCGAGAGATGGCGGCCATACTCGCACAGTTCGTGAAAGACCTCAAGCACGGCGCGGCCGGCCACATCGATGCCGTAAGGGACTACGGAGGCCAGGTGCGACGTATCGACGTAACAATCCCATTCCCCGAAGAGCCAGTCGCGGCCGTTCATCAGTTCGACCAAGCTCGACGTTGCGGCCGGCGAGCCTTCGCGATCTTCAATGGCACGGCCGATGCGCGAGACGATCTCGGCATGCAGGTTGCGGGCCAGCAGGGCGATACATGGTTCGCGATCCTTAGCCACGGCCAGCATGCCGAAGGAGGTGATGGCGCGGCAGATTCCGTGTCGCGCCAGGATGAACTCCAGACCCTTCAAGGGATGCACGCCTTCCTGAAAGGCGATGGCGATGAGGGCGTCGCTGGCGGCGTCGGGCGAAATGCCGGCGATGGCGTCGGCGACCGGAGCGGGTTCGCTGATGGCGCGGAAATAAGGCCACGCGCGTTCAATGTTGCCGGAGGCAAGAAACAAGCGCCCCGCCTCGCGCGCGGCTTCGAGGACGGCCTGCTGGTAATCGTCGCTGTCGAGGGAGTTGGTCTGCACGAGCGGAAGCCCCAGCCGGAAGCGCTGCTCCATCAGCCGGGCTTCAAAGACCAAGCCGTACTCGGCGGCACTCAACAGACGATCGATCAGAAAATCGAAGCCGGCGATCGGGTCTTCGCGTTCGAGCAAGCCTTCAAGCGGCTGGAACAGATCGGCGTGCACGACTCAACTATAGCGCTGTCCCGCCGGTGTGTTCCTGGAACCGTGGCGGCGCCACCGGTTCCAGGCGGCCACCAGAGATTCTCAGCCGGTCAAATACTTCCGGTATGAGTTGCGCGACGGGTCGCGACCTTCCGCCGGCCGATGGGTCGCCGGGCGCCCCGCCGTACCCGCTACTGGATCGTCAGCAGCACGCCCGCCTGCGTAGACTGTCCGTTGTAGGTGGCTACCAGCGACGCGTCCCCGGCCGGCAGTGTCGAAGGAACCACTACGTTGAACTGATACAATCCCGGCGAAATCAGGCCGGCGAATTGGACTGTGGCCGCGACTCCACCGATGGTCACCACGGGCAATGTGGGAAGCGCCCCCGACTGCTGCTCCGATCCGGCAGCCACGGCGGTTGTAGTCGGCCCGAACCCATTCGCGAACAGGACAATCGTCTCGCCCGGATTGGCCGGTGTGCTCAAGCCGGGATAGAGCGTCGTCGGGCCGATCAGCGCGCTATTCAGATGGACCGCCGTCACGTAGGGACCCGCGCCGAAGATGAAGAAGGTGGGCGAAATCGCCTGGGCCACTACCGATGCAGGTGCGGTTTCGGCACCGTTATTAGTCACCTGAACCTGCGTCAATCCGGGCGCAAGAGTGGGCGGCGCCAGAACATTGATCTGCTCCGGGCTGATGTAGTAGACGTATCCCTTTACGCCGTTCAGGGTGACGCTGACTCCATCGAGCGAAGTGGGCAACTGATTGTTCACGAAATCGGAAGCCGCCCAAGTCCGCGAGTCGCCGGCTGGCGCCAGGTTTGCTCCCTTGATGATGAGCCAGGTGTTGGCCGCCAGGATTTGGATATTTCCGAAAGCGTTGGTGATCTCGCCGGCGGTCGGGCCGGACGGAGTCAGCTTGCGAATCGCATTGTTAAAGGAATCGGCAATGTAGACATCGCCGAAGGTGCCGACAGCCACCTGGCGCAGCGAGTCCAGCTCCGCTTTGAGCGCCGGACCGCCGTCGCCGGCAAAGCCCGCAATTCCATTGCCGGCCACCGTCTGGATGGTCCCATTGGTGAGCAGCACGCGTAACACATTGTTGCCGGCGTCAGTGATATAAATATTCCCCGCCGAATCCATGTCGATACCGGCGGGCGTATTGAAGGTCGCCGAAGTAGCCGGTCCGCCATCGCCGGTGTAGCCGATCTTGTTGTAAATCCCCGCCACGGTGCTGATAACTCCGCTGGTGTTCACTTTGCGGATCACATTGTTGAGCTGATCCGAGATCCAGATCTGGTCGGACGGATCGAGCGCGATGCTTACCGGCAGATTCAGCTCAGCCTGAGTAGCCGGTCCGCCATCCCCCGAGTACGCGCCGTTTCCCGTGGAATTGCCGACGCCCGCGCCGAAACCGGTGCCCGCCACCGTGGTGATAACGCCGCTGGTGGAGACTTTGCGAATGACGTTGTTGCCGGTGTCCGCAATATAAAGATTGCCGAAAACGTCCAACGACGCCTGCTCGGGGATGCGTAGAGTGGCGCTGGCCGCAGGACCGCCGTCTCCGGAGTAGCCAGGTTGCCCCGTCCCCACGACGGTTGTAATGATGCCGCTGGGCGCCAGCTTGCGAATCCGGTCATTGGCCGCATCGGCAATGTACAGATTGCCGGCGGGATCGATGGTCACGCGCCAGGGCTCGTTCAACTCGGCTTTCGTTCCGAGGATGTTGTCGCCGTTGTACCCCGCCACGCCGGTTCCAGCGATGGTGGTGATGACCCCGTTCGTATCGACCTTCCGCACCACATTGTTGTCGCGATCGCAGAAGTACACGTTGCCGGCCGGATCGGTCACGATGCCTCGCGGGTCGTTCAACTCCGCATCGATCGCCGGTCCGCCATCGCCCGAATATCCCGTGCGCGTATTCCCGGCGATGGTGGTAATGGTGAACGAAGGCACAGCGGTGGTTTGTGCCGTGGTCTGCGCGATGGTGTTCTTGCACCCGCCCGCCGACCCCGAAGGCGTGGTGATGCACGCATTGGCGGCACACGCAGGAGGCGAAGCGATGGAGAGTTGAAAAATACAGGCGGAAAGCAAAACAAGGAACTGCAAGGCCCGGGGTCCCATATAGTCTGATAGATTAAACCCAAAGGCAGGCTCCGTGCAAGCGGCCGAGTCAACGGCGGGGGCCTCGTCCGATCTCCGTTCCTCACCAACGGTACAGCCAGTAGCTGCGTGGAGGTGGTGGAGCGACAGTAGGGTCGGCCGGCTTGCTTGGGGGACTTCCATAAAGCAGGAAAGTGGAAAATGCACCGTGGAATGTGCTCTACTGCGTGACGTGATGGTGAAGCCGTTGCGCTTGCGCCTTGGACGCATCGAGGATGAGTTGCGTGATGTGCAGCGTCACTTCCCGGCAATCAATGCGATGCTCAATCTGCGTCGGGATAGCTTTAGTGATGCGGTCCGGCAAAACATGCTCACGGCGTACGAGTTTCTCGATGCAGTTGTCGCGCAAGACCTCGACTTGTTCAGCGACGCGGGACTCGAAGCGCTCTTACAGCTAAACCACCTCGTGTTGCTGGGCAGGGGCTACGATCCGCGCGCGTTCGGCCGCCACATCTCGGCAACCCGTCAGCAGTTCTTCGACAACTTCCGCCATTACGTGAAGCCCATACGCCGCTGGTATCGCAAGCATGACACGGAGAACCCGTATAAGGTCGCATCGCAGGTCTACGTGGGCGTACTTAGCCAGCCACAGCTCTATCAAGAAGGCAATCATCGCACCGGGTCCCTCATTGCCAGCGGCATCCTTTTGCAGAACGGTTGCCCGCCCTTCGTGCTGACACGCCGAAATGCGGTGGCCTACTTCAATCCGTCATCGGAAATTAAGTTCGCGGACAAACGCACCATCCGTGGGAAGCTGCGCCTGCCCAAGTACAGGCGTAAGTTCCGAGAGTTCCTCCAACAAAACGTAAGCAAGGCTTATGTGCGCTAGTCGCGTGGATTCAGATCATACCCCGGTTTTTACCGGGTGACCAATTGAGCAACGGCAACTTCGAGGTCGTCGGGCCGGCAACCCAGAGGAATTCCGATTAGAATCTGAACATGCCAATGACTCGCCGTGGGCTGCTTGGATTGCTGGCGTGCTATCCGGCGGGCCGAATGTGGGCAGCCGGCCGGCCGGTTCGGCTAGGCGGCCCTGTCTTTCTTCAATCGGATGATCCGGCTCAACTGGCTCATGAGCACCGGCGCCTCGGCTATAGTGCCGCATATTGTCCTGCGGCACAGTTGAGGGATACCGGGCGCATTCGGGAGATCCGCGAGGCCTTCGCCGCGGAAAATGTGGTTATCGCCGAGGTGGGCGCCTGGAAGAACATGCTCGACCCGGATGCCACGACGCGGAAAGCCAATCTGGATTACGTGACCGAACGGCTGGCGCTGGCCGACGCCGTGGCCGCACGCTGCTGCGTCGATATCGCCGGGTCGTACAATCCGAAGTACTGGTATGGTATGAGCCCCAATAACTTGTCGCGGGAGTTCTTCGAAGCTACGGTCGAAAACTGCCGCCATGCGATCGATACGGTCAAGCCAACGCGCACCCGCTTCACGATCGAGATGATGCCCTGGTCGCTGCCCGACGGGCCGGATTCTTATCTCGATCTGATTGAGGCCGTGGACCGGCACTCGTTCGGCGTGCACCTCGACGTGTGCAACGTGATCAACAGCCCCGCTCGCTTCTACAACAACAAGGCCGTGATCGAAGAGTGCTTCCGGAAACTCGGCCAATGGGTCGTATCCTGCCACGCCAAGGACTTGGCCTGGGTACCGGAATACAACGTCCACTTCGCGGAAGTGGTTCCCGGCCGTGGTGCAATCGATTATGCGGCCTACTTGAGAGAGATTGCGAAGCTGCCGGTGGACGCCCCTCTGATGCTGGAGCACCTGAAAACTCCCGGTGAGTACGACGAGGGCCGCGCCTACATCCAGCGCGTCGCGTCCCAACAAGGGATCAGCCTCGCTTGAAGGCTGCGCGAGCCTGGCAGAACCCAGCGCAGGGCCGGTTTATGGGATTGTGCGAAGGCCAGGAGCCGGAGGAGGAGCGGGAGGGATGAACCAGGAGGGATGAACCAGGAGGTGTCGCGCGTTCTCCTTCGAGGCAGTCCGAACTCGTGTATTCTGGTTACACGATTCAGCCGAATGGCGGGGACCAGAGGACTGGATATGTGGTTGGCACATAAGTTGGAGCTCCCGATGGCCCTTCGACGCGCGGTCTGCATTGGACTAAGTTTGCTGGCGATGTGCCTGATTTCAGGCGGGCAGAGTTCCACGTACTGGCCCTCGCCGCAATGGCGAACCGCCACGCCGGAATCGCAGGGCATCGATTCGCAGACTCTGGCGGACGTCATCGATCAGGTGACGGAGAAGCATCTGGGGGTTCACAGCCTGCTTGTCATCCGCCATGGATACGCCGTAGTTGACGCCAACTTCTATCCATATGATGGCCGGACTCCGCATGATCTGGCCTCGGTCACCAAAACCGTTACTTCGGTGCTGACGGGCGTAGCCGTGGCTCAGAAGCTGATCCGGCTCGATCAAGCTCTGCTGCCGTTGTTCCCGAGAGAGAGTCCGGCTAAGGCCGATGCACAGAAGCAGAAGATCACCCTCGGGGATTTGCTGCGGATGGAATCCGGGCTGGATTGCGGATACACACCGGGCGAGCCGGAGTTGGAACAGATGAAGCGATCGCCAAACTGGGTGCAGTTCGCGCTGTCGCTTCCGATGAAATACGATCCTGGGACCCACTCGGCGTATTGCAGTCCCGGATATCATTTACTGGGATCGGCCATCGGTGCGGCGGCGGGAATGCGCGAAGCGGACTTCGGGAGCAAATACCTGTTCGAGCCACTGGGAATCCACGGTGTGGTGTGGGCGGACGATCCGCAGTCTCGAAGCCACGGGTGGGGCGACAGCCACTTCTTTCCGCAGGACGTCGCGAAGATCGGCTACCTGTACCTGCATGGTGGGACGTGGAACGGCAGAGAGATTGTGCCCGCCGATTGGGTCGCGATGTCCACGGCCCGGCCAACCGGTGAGCGCGGAGGCCACGGCGCGATGGGTTACGAATGGAACGCCACCGACGGCCCGAACGGACGGCAATATGGTGGCACTGGCCGCGGAGGGCAGTCGCTGATCGTTTGGCCCGACCTAGATATGATCGTGGTGAGCATGGCGGGAGGCAACGCGGGCCACCTGGGGCAATTGGTCCGCCAGGCCGTAAAATCCGACCAGGCGCTGCCCCCGAACCCCTTGGCTTACGCTCACTTGGAGGAGCGAGTGGCGGATGCGGCAAAGCCTCCGGCTGCGGGCGCCTCTTCGCCACTACCGCCGATGGCGTTTTCGATCTCGGGGGCGACCTACGAGTTTGCGGTCAACACGTCTCGCATCGATAGTCTGTCACTGAAGTTCGAGAAGAACGGTGATGCGCGGGTGGATCTGGCGTACTACGGGCAACCGCTGAGTTTTCCGATTGGCCTGAACGGTGTCTACCGGGTTGGCCCGAACGGCCCATTCCAGATGCCGGCCGGGGCCATGGGCAAGTGGATTGGAGAGAACGAGTTTCTGCTGGACGTGAACTTCATCGCCAATATCAACCACTATACGCTGGACATTCGGTTTGAAGGCGATCAGATAGAGGTAACGGCCAATGAGGCTTCGGGGCTGATTCGGAATGGGCGGCTGATCGGCAAGCGGCGCTTGTAGGCTAAACTTAGCTGAAGCCCCCGGACCGTTATATTTCCGGAAAGGAGTCAGCCAATGGAGCCAACGAGACCTAAACTGCCGAGCGAGGCCATCGAACTCTATAACCTCTTCATCCACGGCGAGATCAGCCGCCGAGCCTTTATGGACGGCGTGCAGCGAATTGCGGCAGGCGGCCTGGCGGCGGCGACGATTGTCGAAGCGTTGATGCCGAACTACGCTTTGGGGCAGCAGGTCTCCAGGACCGATGAGCGGATCAAGGCTACTTACGAGACCGTCCCCTCGCCCCAAGGGAACGGCAGCATCAAAGGATATCTGGTCCGGCCTGTCAGTGCCGACACACGAGCGGCGACACCAGCGAAATTGCCGGGTATTCTGGTGGTCCATGAAAATCGAGGTCTGAATCCTCATATCGAGGACATCGCGCGGCGGCTGGCTCTGGCGAACTTCATGGCGTTTGCGCCGGATGGGCTGACCTCGCTGGGCGGCTTTCCCGGTGACGACTACCACGGGGGCGAGCTGTTCCGCAAAATCGATAGCAAAAAGATGGGTGAAGATTTCGTGGCCGCCGCGATGTGGCTGAAATCGCGCACCGACTGTACGGGCAAGATCGGCGTCACTGGTTTCTGTTACGGAGGCGGCGTCTCGAATAGCCTGGCTGTCCGGCTGGGAGCCGATTTGTCGGCTGCGGTGCCGTTCTACGGCGCGGTTCCCGCCGCGGAGGATATTCCGAAGATCAAGGCGGCGATTCTGGTGCACCATGGGGAACTGGACAAACGACTGGCCGCTACGTGGCCGGCATATGACAAAGCCCTGACGGAAGCAAACGTTCCACACGAAGGCTATATCTATCCAGGCGCTGTTCACGGCTTCAATTGTGATGCGACGCCCGAACGCTACAATAAGGCCGCGGCTGACTTGGCGTGGCAGCGCACGATTGACTGGTTCAACAAATACGTGCGGGGCTGACCCCAGTCCGCCGCCGGAGCGGCCCGTATAATAACCCCAGATGCCGCGCTATAAGTACGTCCTGTCGCTACCGGAACGCGTCATCCGGTCGCTGAGCGCTCTCTCCGGCGGATTGTTGCGCGAGATCGGCAACGCGGCTCTTCCCGATTCGGTGCGGCGTACGACGCTCTACCGCACCATGGTGGAGATCGCCTTGCGATTCCTCATTGAAGAGGTCGGGCAGGTGGAGGGCGTATACCCTACCGAAGGCCGGTTGGCGGAGAATTTTCTGCTCAAGCGCACGGCGAGCCATGGCATCGAACTGATGGGTATCCTGGCCTTTCGTGCATCGCCGATCTGGGTGCTGGCGGCGCTGGCGGATGCTTCGGGCGGCGGCCGGAAACTGATTCGGGAGATCTCGCGGGCGCTGAAGGAGGATGGACTGCTGGAAGCCGGCTCCAGTTTCGAGACCATGGAGCAGGTTCTGGACGGGCTGGAGAAGACCAGCGAGCACTTAGCGCTGACCTTGAATCTTCCTCCGGTGGACATCGCGGGCCTGCGCGGCGAGTGGCACCAGCTTAAGACCGAACTGGCCAAAATCCCGCCCAAAAACCTCTCACCGTTGGATCATGTGGAGCGTGTGTGGAGCGATTTGCAAAGCGCCGCAGAGAAACAGGGGCGATCGGTCTTCACGCTGTCCTCGCTGATGGCGCTCGCGACGGTGTCCCATCTTCCGGCGAGTGTGTTCTGGCTGTCCAAAGCGGCCCGATCGGCCACACGCCGCACGGGCAAGGTATTGGGCGAAGCAATCCTGGACCACTACACGAAGATGCTGGTGGAGATTGCCCAGACGGGATTTCTGACCTACTGGACGCGGGAGTTTCGGCCATACCTGTGGGGCGCCGCGGCGCAGTTCGCCCCTGAGCACGAATCGCTGACGGAAAGGCTGCTGACGCGCTCCAGGGACGGCACCACGAGCCTATGAAGATACCGTGCGAACCAGCGTCCGCAAGTCCGCCAGCAGCCGCGGCACCTGGGCGGCGGCGTCCGTCTCTTCATATTCCAGACCGACGTAACCCCGGTAGCCGGATTTCCCAATCATCGTGAGCAGCCGTTTCCAATCGGCCTTTTCTTTCTGGCCGTCCTTGCCGGCAATGGCGATCTTGAGGTGAATGCTGGTGGTGTAGGGAAGCATGGAGGCGAACTGCGAATATCCATCCGAACGGAGGTTCCCGGAGTCCGCATTGATGCCCGCCCAAGGGGACGCCGTCCGCTTCACGATCTCGATGGTCGGCCCCGCGGCGGTAGTGATCCCGCCATCGTCTTCCACGCCCAAGGTGATCCCCCGGCCGCCGGCATATTCCGCGCCGCGCTTGAGCACTTCCACGGCCCAGGCGATGGCCTGTGATTCGGAGGCGCCTTTGGGTATTGAACCGCCGAACACGCGCACGTGGCTGGCGCCGAGCCGGTCGGCCACATCCACCCATTTCCGGATGTTTTCGTACTGCGCGAGCTGCAGCTCCGGGCTCGGCTGGCACAATGCCACGCGAACACCGGCATTATAGATCTGGACGCCGTTCTTGAAAGCCACCTTGCGAAGCCCGGCCAGGTACTCGTTAGAGGTATCGGGGAACCAGTAGACGGTGCAGTCCAATCCGTCGATGCCCCAGTCGGCAAGCATGCGGATCAGGTCTTCGTAATGGATGGATTTGGCGGCAAGCTCCTGGCGGTAGGAGTACGCCACCAGGCCGGCGCGAAGATGGAACTGGGGGCCAGCGGACTCAGCATGGAGGCAAGCCGCGGTCGGCAGAACTGCGGCCGCTCGAAGAATTTGGCGCCGATCCATGGGTATCCTCATATCCGCCCGGCCAACCCGTAGAATGCGGTGCTGCCACGCCGCGGGGCGCGCGGCCACGGACCGGGAGTGTCATATCCGGCTCGGTGCTTCTGCATAGTTGCAATGTACCACCCCAGCCGAGCCGCTGAAGCCAGCAGTTAAGAGGGACAGCGCAATAGTTGGATGGTTGGATTTGCGCTTCCGGGCCCTTCACCCCGGCGGCGCCATGGCGTGGACAAAGGCAGTTCAGTCGTCTTCGTGGCCGGGTGCTTCAGCGGCCGAGCCGCCGGATGCCATTCCAGCCAGTTCTTCGCGGCCCAGCGGGGTGCTGGGCGAAGCGCCTTTGGCGGCCTGCTTCTTGCTCACCATCACCGGATCGAGTACGAAACTGGAGGCCGCCGCCAGTTCGTCTTCCAGGTTGAAATCCGGGACTCCTTTGAGTGCCGGGACCTGCGCCACTCCGTGCTCCGAGATCACGCACTCCATCCCGTTGCGCAAACTGAAATGAATTCGGGTTTGCCGCCGGATGGCGAGCTTGCGCAGGTCCGCGAGTTTCACCGCTCGGCTTCCTGGAGATCGCCCTCCCAATCGCCCTGCGCAATGCGCGTGGCGATGGCTTCCTGGCAGGTGACACAATAGCGCGCCCACGGCACGGCGTTCAGGCGCTTGATAGAGATTGGCTCTTCGCACTCCATGCACGTGCCGTAGGTCCCTTGCTCCAGGCGCCGCAGGGCATCCTCGATTTCCCTCAGCAGCCTGATGTCGATGGTATTGCGGTTCAGGAAGATCCACTCTTCGTGATGCTGCTGGCTGAGGTCTCCTTCATCGGAGGGAACGTCGAGACGTGCGACGACCTGGGCGGCCTTCTGGGCAGACATGCTTCGGCGGACTTCTTCCGCTTTGCTTTCCAGAAGCCGTTGGTACGAGGCAAACTTTGGCTGGGACCCGTTCTTCATGTTCTTTTCTTTCGCTTCTTCGCTCCCGATCCTTCAGGAGCCGTGAAGCATAGGACGCTCGAACTACCTGAAAAGTTGCATGCGGCGGTCAGGCGGGAAACTGCGCCGCCCGAAAAGTATAACTGGCGGTAAAACAGGAAGTCAAATACTTTAGGACCTTTAGGGACATTTACGAATCTTTACCGGGCGGTTTACATAACTTTACGAATCGAAACCGGGAGGCCTCCCGAATTCGGAGTTACCGGGCCTTTTTCACTGCTTCGATGAGTTCGGGCACCACCTGGAACAGATCGCCCACAATTCCGTAATCGGCCACTTCGAAGATGGGCGCGTTGGCATCCTTATTAATCGCCACCACGGTGCGCGAACCCTTCATGCCTACCAGGTGCTGGATGGCGCCCGAGATTCCGATGGCCAGGTACATCTTCGGCGCCACGGTCTGGCCCGAGCTGCCCACCTGCCGTTCCATGGGCAGCCAGCCCGCGTCGCAGATCGGCCGGGATGCCCCCAGTTCCGCTCCCAGGGCGTCGGCGAGCTGCTGTACCAGCGCGATGTTGCTGGCTTCCTGGATGCCGCGCCCTACCGACACGATGATTTCGGCGGCGCTCAGGTCTACCGCGCGCTGCGATTCGCGGAACAGCTCCAGAGGTTTAGTGCGGATCTGGGCCGCGGCGATTTCCGGCCGGAATTTTTCGATTGCGGCCGCGCCGCCGCTCTCCACCTGGTCCGCACGATAAGCGCCCGCTTGCAGCGAAGCAAAGTTGGGCGCCTCGCCCGCGAACCGGACATCCACGTTTACCTTGCCTTGAAAAAGCTGCCGTACGAAGATCACGGCGCCGTCCTGCACACGATGGGCAATGGCGTCCGTCACGGCTACTTTGCCGAAAGAAGTAGCCAGCTTGGGCAGAAAATCGCGTACCTGGTACGTGTGGGGGAACAGCACCAGCCGCGGCTGGACGCGCTCGATCAACTGCCGCAGCGCCAGCGAATACCCGTCCGGGGTATACGGCGAGAGCAGTTCGTGCTCCACGGAATACACCCGCTCCAGCCGCTTCTGAGCCAGCTCGCCGGCCGCACTCTCGCCGCCGGCCACTACCGCGGCTGAGACCGAGGTGTTCGCCTGCGCGGCGATCTGCTGCGCCGCCGCCAGCGTCTCCCACGACATGCGATGCCACGCCTGCCCGCTGTGCTGCAATACCGCCAGGATGCTCATAGGACCCGTGCCTCGAATTTCAGCTTCTCCACCAGTTTCTGGGCCGCTTCTTTGGGGCTGCCCCCGAAAAGCTCGGTGTGCTTGGTGCGCTCCGGCAGATACACGCGGTCGAGTATGATCGACGGCGCCCCCGGCGGTCCCAGCCCGGCCGCGGTCATGCGGCGGATCTCCTTACTCTTGGCCTTTTTAATCCCCATCAGGGTGGCGTAGCGCAGCTTGCTGAACCCCGATTGAATGGTCAGCAGGGCCGGCAGCGGCATCTCCACATGCTGGAACCAGCCATCCTCCAGCTCGCGCTTCACGCGGATGCCGCCATCCTGTTTTTCCACCTGCATGATGATGGTGGCGTGTGGCAGCCCCAGCAGCTCGGCCAGGATCACGCCCGTCTGGCCATAGCCCAGATCGTCGGATTGCAACCCGGTCAGGATCAGGTCCGGTTTCTCGCCCGCCAGCGCCGCGGCCAGCACGCGCGCGGTGCCCAAAGCGTCGAAAGCCCCGGGGTCGTCTTCTTCAATATGGATACCGCGGGCGGCCCCTTTGGCCAGCGCTTCCCGGATAGTTTGGCCGGCGCGCGCGGGCCCCAGGCACAGGGCCACTACCTCGCCGCCGTTTTTTTCCTGGAGCTGCAGTCCAGCCTCCAGGGCATAGGCGTCCGGCTCGTTGATTTCGTAAGACAGGTCTTCTTCCTCGATCCACTTTCCGGAACTAGCGATTTTCAATTGAGCATCGCGCGAGGGTACCTGCTTGATGGCGACTACAATCTTCATGGAGCCTCCCTGGCCGCCCTAATCCGTGAACCTGCGGAAAATCAGGCAGCCGTTGGTGCCGCCGAATCCAAAGCTGTTGGAGAGGGCGTACTCGATCGCCATGGGCCGCGCCTGGTTGGGAACGTAATCCAGGTCGCAATCTTGGCTGGGAACCAGGTGGTTGATGGTGGGCGGCGCAACCTGGTCGCGCAGCGCCATGACCGTGATCCCGGCTTCCAGGCCACCGGCCCCGCCCAGCAGGTGGCCAGTCATGGATTTGGTGGAGCTCACCGCCATTTTGTAGGCGTGGCCGCCGAAGGCCCGCTTGATGGCGGCGGTTTCGGCCCGGTCCCCTACGTCCGTGGAGGTGCCGTGGGCGTTGATGTATTCCACCCGCTCGGGCGCGATATGGGCGTCGCGAAGCGCGTTGCGCATCACCCGGTAGGCCCCGTCGCCATCGTCGGGCGGCGCGGTCACGTGGTAGGCGTCGCCGCTCATGCCATACCCCACCAGCTCGGCCAGAATGCGGGCGTTGCGGCGGCGGGCGAATCCCAACTCCTCCAGCACCAGGATGCCGGCGCCCTCTCCCACCACAAAGCCGTCGCGGTCGCAGTCCCACGGGCGGGAAGCGTGCTCGGGATCGTCATTGCGCGTCGAAAGCGCCCGCATGGCCGCGAAGCCGCCGATTCCCATCGGCGTAATGCAGGCTTCCGTCCCCCCGCAGATCATGGCCTCGGCGTCGCCATACTGGATGAGCCGGAACGACTCGCCGATCGAGTGCGCGCTGGTGGTGCAGGCGGTGGCGGTGGCCAGGTTGGGTCCCTTGGCGCCGCTGCGAATGGAGATGTATCCCGCCGCCAGGTTGATAATCGTGGCCGGGATAAAAAACGGGGAGATGCGCCGTGGGCCCTGTTCCAGGAGGGTCTGGTGTTCGCGCTCGATCACCTCGAACCCTCCGATGCCGCTGCCGATGTAGACCCCTACCTGCTCGGCGGTTTCCGGGGTGACCTTGAGCCCCGACCCCGCCAGGGCGCACTCCGCCGCCGCGATGGCGAACTGGATGAACCGCCCCATCTTCTTGATCTCTTTTTTTTCGATGTAGACGGAAGGATCGAATCCCTTAACTTCTCCCGCAATCCGGCACGAGAAGGCGGACGCATCAAACTGTGTGATGCGCCCAATGCCGCACTTCCCCGCACGGATCGCCTCCCAGGAAACTTCGGTACCGATCCCCAACGGCGTCACTAAACCGACGCCGGTCACCACCACTCTTCGCGACAAAACGGCTCTCCCTGGTGAGAATAAGGGCTACTTTTTGCTGGTTTTGCCCTCGATATAGTCAACCGCGTCCTTAACGGTGGTGATTTTTTCGGCATCCTCGTCGGGAATTTCCAGCTCGAAGGCCTCTTCGAAGGCCATCACCAGCTCGACGATATCCAGGGAATCGGCGCCCAAATCGTCCACGAAGGACGCATTCATATCCACCTGGCTCTCGTCCACGCCGAGCTGCTCGACAATAATCTGCTTTACCTTCTGCTCCACTCCTGCCATGTTTCCTCCTGGGATTTGTGAACGGTTGATTTTAGCGAGCGGCACGGAGATTCCGCAAGTTAAGTTATTCCCGCGGGACGTGTTCCGAACCTTCTTCATTCTGCCACGAAATGGGTACGGCGGGGGCAACGAGGATGGTGGGACGCCCATTTGTCCCGCGCTTGGACGCGGAGGCGCGGAGGCACACAGACAAAACGGGAGGAATTTAGAGGTCTCGCCCCGCGTCACCGGGCCCGGAGGGCACTGGCCGCCGGGGGCTGGCCACTTTTTGCCGCCGTGGCCGAAATCCACCACGGCCGGTGGTTTAGAACCAAGTAACAGTACCTTGGAGATGCGTGTTTTCAACAATTTGCGAGGTGTCACAGTTTGGCGAAACAGATGCACTGGGAATCTGCGTCGAACGTATTGAGGCAGCCACTATGAGCCGTATTCCGCACCCTGGAACTTCCACTTCTCTCCGTTTTGCCTTGACTATTTTGGCGGTCGCCGGACTGGCCCTCGCGCAGGATCAGACGCCGCCCACTCCTCCCCAATCCACCCCACCCCCCAGCGGAGGCTGGCGGCGCGTCGGCGATCCACCGCCCGCCCCGGCCCAGGATCAGGCGCCCCTTCCGTCCACTCAGCCGCAAGCTCAAGATCCCAGCCAGCCCACCGACCGGTCGGATGCGTATGGGCAGCAACTTCCTCCCGCCACCGGCGATCCGCAGGATGCCCAGCAGCCGCCCCAACAGGGCGCTCCGCCACCACCGCAGCAAATGGGTCCGCAGGGTAACCCGCCAGCCTACGGCCTTCCCGCCCAGGTGACCCTCCCGGCGGGAACCTACGTCACCGCGCGCACCAACCAGCCGCTGTCTTCGGACCACAACCTGGTGGGCGACAGCTTTTCGGCGACCCTGGTGCAGCCGGTGGTGGTGAACGGAATCGTGGTGGCCCAGCGCGGCCAGACGGTCTATGGACGCGTGACGGAGGCCCAGAAGGCTCACAGCGACAAGCCCTCGCGGCTGGGACTGGAACTGACCGGCATTACGCTGGCGGATGGCACCCAGTTGCCCGTGAGGTCCCAGTTGGTGAACCGGCAGGGTGGCTCGACTCCCGGCGGAATCCAGGCCGGGACAGTCGTGGGCACCACCGCCGTGGGAGCCGCAATTGGCGGCGCCGTAGGATGGGGAACCGGCGCGGCCATCGGCGCGGGCGCGGGCGCCCTGGCGGGCATCGCGGGCGTGCTGATGACTCGTAACCACCCCACAATCATCTATCCGGAGACCGCGCTCATGTTCCAGGTCAGCGCTCCGGTGACCATCGCCACTTCCAGCCAGGCCTTCCACTATGTAGGTCCCAACGAGTACGGCCCCGGCGTGCAGATGCAAATGCAGCCGGCGCGTCCTCCGGTTCCGGGATACTCCAGCAACTACGGGCCTGGTCCTTACGGCGGCTATGCCCCTTACGGAGCCTATGCCCCGTATCCGTACTATCCCTATCCGTACCCCTATTATTATCCTTACTATCCATACTGGGGCGGTGTGGGATTCTATTTCGGCGGCCCGCGCGGGTTCTTCGGCGGCCGCGGTTTTCGCCGGTAATTCGGCATCTCCGGCCTCGTGCAGGGCTTGGCTTTCAGGCTAGCCCGGCACGGGTCGGAGGTTTTCTATTCCCTTCATTTAGTTCCCGCAGCGCATCACACTTGAGAATCGAGTTGAGTTCGTCTCAACAGCTCCCGTTACCTACTCTTCCATTACCTCTCGCAGCGGAATCACCATCGGGGAATCGGGTAGGCGCAGGGTTTTGCCGGCGACCGGGTGAACTCCGGTGGCCGTCCGAAGCTCGCTTTCGAGCGTCTCAGGGTCGATGATCCAGACGAACGGAACGCCGTTCGCCACCAGTTCGGCAGTCCTGGCCCAGACATCCACCGTCCGGTCATCGTGCGAGAGGATCTCGACCCACAGCAGCGGCGGCCGCTCAGGGTACCGGCCTTCGAAATCCGGCAGCGGGTAGACGCAGACGTCGGGGATCGGGTACCACTTTTCGCGGACTTTCACGCGCAGTTCGGTATAGATCCGGATGTTCCACTGTCTGCGGCGGCGGTGCAGGTACGCCCCCAGCGCAAGCTGTAACAGCGCGTGTTGCTTATCTCCCACGTTTCGCTCCACCAGGACACCGTCGCGATATTCCCGGTCGGGCGAGTACGAGGTAGTGAGGTATTCCTCAAGCGGGGCG
>DATJRE010000038.1:0-14618 GCA_035505095.1 Bryobacteraceae bacterium
GCCTATGGCGCCGGCTGGCTGCTGATCTTCGGCTATCTGTTCTGGATCGGCCGCCGCGAGCGACACCTCCGGCGGAAGGTGGCCGAACTGCACGAACTGCTCAACGAAAAGGCGGCCAAGAAGTAGAAACGCCTGCCACGGAGTTCAGCAGAACTTAGCCCCGCTCGATCAGCGCCCGCAATTCGGCCGGGTACATCGATTTTAGTTGGGGATAGGCTTCGGCCAGCCGGATGAGGTCGAGCTCGTCTTTCTTGCGCTTGCTCAAACGCCGGCTGGGGTCGCTATAAGCCCACAGTTTGCCCTGGGCCACGTCCGCCACGCAGGCGACTTTGGCGCGGCAGCCCAGAACCTCAGATTCTGTCGCGCGGGACAGAAACGCCTGGTATCGCGGGTCCGTGGTGAACTGAATGCGAAGCTGGCTCCCAGGCGCCTGCGCGTTCACCGAATGAGCGTGCCCCTCGGCCTGAAAACCCTGCGCTTCCAGGTATCCCCTGAGTCCGGGAAGGCTCGCGGCGAGGACCACGATGTCCGCATCCACCGTATAGACCGGTTCCACGTAACAATTGACCGCCAGGCCGCCGATCAGGCAGTACGGTCCGTACAACTCGCAGGCCTCGATCAGCCGCGCAAAGTCCGTGGCGCCGCCTTGCGTCACCAGCTCATACACCTCTTCGGCGGTCACAGCCCGCTCCCCCTTACACCGCCAACTGCCCCTTGTACATCATTTCCTTCATATTGAACTTGGCCTTGATCGACAGGCGGCCGATGCGGGTGGCAAAATCCACCTCGTGCTCGCCGGAATCGAGCGTGATCAGCTCCTTGGAAAAGCCGAAATAATAATTGCCCAGCTTGCGTTTCACGATGCCGGCCTGCGCCAGGTCTCTGCCTTTGGGTTGCAGGATAGTGTACTGTTTCAGCTCGTCGGCGAAGGATTTATCCAGCTCGCCGTTGGAGGAATTCGAGCCCGAATTCGACCCCGATCCCGACTCGGAATCGTCGTTGTAGCGCCGCTGCGGGGTTCCCAGGTCCGGAAAGCCGACCGTGGCGATCACGTAGTGCTTTTCAAAACCATCCGGCATCGGCGGAGGGGCCGCGGCGATAATCGGCGCCGCGCTCTCCCAGCGCACCGTACCTTTATAGCTCTGCATTCCCCCACCCGGATACCCGCCACGCCCCCGGCCCATGCCCCTACGCGGATACCCCATGCCGCCACCCGGATACCCGCCGCCGGGGTAGCCACCCCCGCCCGGATACCCACCGCCATTCGGGTATTGCGATTGTTGATTGGGATCGGCCGTGGCTTGGGCGCTGACCGCCTTGGCCCAGGGCGATTTGGTCAACATCAGGTCCTTCTCATCGGGGGTCCACTGCGACGGGTCCTTTTTCTCCCAGAATTCGCCGGCAAAAAGCCGCGTCCAGGGGGTCAGACCCGCCCCGGCAAGGATCAACGCACGCCGGCGCGACAAAAATAGGGGACCAGGCATATTTCTCCTCTCAAAATCATTTGGACGTGCGGTGCGGTCCCACACGTTGCGCCAAAGTCACAGCTTTTGGCCCAAGTCCGTCCTAAGCCAAATCCCTGACCATCAGCCAGGCATCTTTGCCGTCCTCATAGTACCTTGGCAAGACTCTGATTTGCACAAAGCCGTACTTCCGGTAGAACGCCACGGCGTGCCGGTTGGTTACCTTCACGGTCAGCGAAAGGCGCTTCGCCCCCCGCCTCCGCAAACGGTGTAAAGTACTGTCCATCAGCGCGGAGGCGACTCCCTCGCGGCGCGCCTCGGGAGCCACCGCCACCGACACCAGTTCGGCCGTTTGAGTACCCTCGCGGGATCTTGTGCAGGTAAGCATATACCCGCATATGCGCTCAGTACCTTCGGCAACCAAAAACAGGTCCCCGCATTTGTGGTGAAAATCTGCAAACAAGTTGCGGTCGTACGCATCTTTCCGGAAGCTGGCGTGTTCGATTCTCAGGATGGCGTCCATATCACACTCGCGAAAACGCCGGATACTCGGTCTCTCGTGCATCTGTTATCCTTACATTTTGTAGCACTTGGAGGCTGTTATCAGGTGGCCCGGAAAAAAGATCGGCGGAAAAAACGCCGGCCTCTTGACAAGAATTTCGGACTCGGAGATACTGAAACCGAGATGCAACTGAGTATCAATAGCGTTGCGCCCACTGTTCCGCCGGACGCCCTTTCCGGCACCCTTGTCGACCTGCACCGGGGCGACGCCGCCATTCTCGATCGCATCGATCTTCCGGGTGAGGATGCCCGCCGCCTGATGGAACTGGGATTCCTTCCGGGAGCCACCGTTACCGCGGGCCGCAGCGCTCCCGGCGGCGATCCGCAGGTCTTCCAGGTGGATGGGTCGGAAATCGCCCTGCGCCGCGAGACTGCCCGGCGCCTGAAGGTCCGGCGCACGCCAGCCAGAGGCCCTCGTGAGCGGATGTAGCGATTGCAAATCCTGCGGCGCGTCCGCAGTCCTCGAATTCCCCCGCTCCCCGAGCGCGCCCAAGGCTATTGCGCTCATCGGCCCTCCCAATTCCGGCAAGACCACCCTTTTCAATCGTCTCACCGGGCTGCGCCAGAAAGTGGCCAATTTTCCCGGGGTCACCGTGGAGCAGCACACGGGGATGGTGGAGCTTCCCGATGGCCGCACCTTGCAGGTGATCGATCTGCCGGGCGTTTACAGCCTGACGCCGCGATCCGAAGATGAGCGCATTGCCCACGACGTGCTGCGCGGGCTTCGCGGCGACAGCCCCAAGCCCGAAGCCGTGCTGCTGGTGCTCGATTCCACCAACCTGGGCCGCCACCTGATGCTGGCCGCGCCCATCCTGGCGCTGGGCCTGCCCACGCTGGTGATCCTCAACATGGCCGACGACCTGCGCAGCCGCGGCGGCCGGCTGGATCTGAAAGCCCTCTCGGCGCAGTTGGGCGCCCCCGTGGCCCTGGTGAGCGCCCGGCAGGGCGAAGGCATGGGGCAAGTCTTCGATTTTCTGGCCGGCGCCATGCCCAAGCCGGCCCCCAGGGAACTGCCCGTCTTGCAGGATGTCCCCAAGTGCCGCGCCTGGGCGGGCCAGGTGGGCAGCCACGCCTCCTACCGCCCGCCCATCGCCCCGCGCTGGACCCGCCGCCTGGATGCCGTCTTTCTCCATCCGGTGGCCGGCCCGCTGGTGTTCGTAGCCGTGGTGGTGGCGTTGTTTCAGACCATTTTCGGCATCGCCGATCCTTCCCAGAAGGCCGTGGATTGGCTGATCGGCATTTCCGCGGGTTGGGTCCAGCACCTGCTGCCCGATTCGCTGTTCCGCTCCCTGCTGCTCGATGGCGTTTGGAAGGGCGTCGGCTCGGTGGTGGTGTTTCTGCCCCAAATCCTGCTGCTGTTCCTGTTCATCGGCATTCTGGAGGATTCCGGCTACCTGGCGCGCGCCGCGCTGATCGCCGACCGCACCATGGCCCGCGCCGGCCTGCAAGGCAAGTCCTTCATCCCGCTGCTCTCGGCGTATGCCTGCGCGGTACCGGCCATCATGTCCACGCGCACCATCGAGAACAAGCGCGACCGCTTCGCCACCATCCTGATTGCCCCCTTCATGACCTGCTCGGCGCGATTCCCGGTCTATTGCCTGATCATCGCCGCCTTCCTGCCCGATCGTCACCTGCTGGGCGCCCTGGTCAGCACCCGCACGGCCGCCATGATCGGCCTGTATGTTTTGGGGTTCGCGATGGCGGTGCTCACGGCCAAGGTGCTGAAGTCTTCAATCCTCAAAAGCGGCCGCACGCCGTTTCTGCTGGAGATGCCCTCTTACCGCTGGCCCACCGTGCAATCCCTGGGCCTGCGCCTCTACGACCGCGCCAAAGTGTTCCTCTATCGCGCCGGCACCATCATCCTGCTGGTCAGCGTGATTCTGTGGGTGGCCGGGCACGTGCCCACCCGCAACGGCCACATCCCGCCCATTCAGGAAAGCCTGGCCGGCACCGTCGGCCGCACCATTGAGCCGGTCATCAAGCCGCTGGGCTTCAACTGGAAGATCGGCATTGGGCTGATCACCGCGGTGTTCGCCCGTGAGACCATGATCTCCACGCTGGGCACCATCTACGGAATCGAACCAGACTCCCATCAGCTCGATCTGGAAAACGCGCTGCACCGCGATCTCTCGCCGGCCGGCGCGGTTTCGCTGCTGATCTTCTTCGCCTTCGCCATGCAGTGCATCTCTACCATCGCGGTGGTGCGCCGCGAAACCGGCGGGTGGAAGTGGCCGGCCCTGCAATTCGCCTACATGAGCGTGGTGGCGTACGCCAGCGCCTTCGTAGCGTTTCACCTCTTGCGTTGATCGAAGCTCTGGAAGCAGAACACCGCCCTCACCTTGTGCTGGCGGGCCTCCTGCTTGCTCCACACCAGGCTCGTGGGAGGCAGTCCGGCGCCCCAATACACCGCCGCCTCGGCAATCCAGTGGTTGCGTGGGAAACACTGCACCCAGATCGGACCGCCATAGAGGCGCGCCGCCAGGATCAGTTCCTGAGTCGGCGCGGCGCGGTCCAGAAACTGGCGGCGTTTGCGCACCCACACCACCCCGATGTTCTCCCCCAGCGCCACCAGCACCACCACCGCCAGCACTTTCCGGTTCATCTTGGGCGCCGCCGCCAGGTAGGCCACCGCCAGTCCGAAAAGCAGTGCCAACCCGGCGCTGGCCAGGTAGGTCTGGCGGCTGGGAATTTGCGTGGAGTAAGTCAGGAAGCTGTAGGGCGCCAGGGCGATCCCGCACCAGGCCAGCGCCATGCCGGCAGCCTGCCAAAGCTCCCGCCGCCGCGCCCAGGCAATCGCCGCCAGCGCCAGCCAGCCCCAGATCCACAGCAGCCGCGCCATGCCGCGCGGCCAGGTGATCCAGAACGGCGCCCGCAGGGAAAAGCTGCCATCGCTGAAGCGGAACGATTGGCCGTGTTGCGCCAGAATGGAGGCCGCCACTACCGCGCCCAAAAGTGCGTATGGAATGAGCCGTACCAACGCCAGCCGCCGCCGCTCGCGCGGCATTGCCAGCAGAAACAGCGGCAGCAGAATCACGGCGGTTTCCTTGGAGACCAGCGCCAGCGCAAACAGCGCCACGCCCCCGGCATTCCACAGCCACCCGCGAGCGCTTTCGGAGGCCCGCAGCCAGCACAGCAGGGCGCCCAATCCGAACACCAGCATGGCCGGCTCGGTGAACCCGGCGAACCATACGACGGCCTCCTGGTGCCCTTCCTCGACAGCGAAAAACATGGCCGCCCAAAACGCCGCCGCGCGCATCGGCAGCCATCGCAAAGCCAGGCCATATAGCAGCCAGGTCCCCAGAATGTGGAACGCCAGGCTGGCCAGCCGGTAGCCCCAGGGCGCCAGTCCAAACTCGCGGTACACTGCCCACATTACCCAATAAGTGGTGGCGCGGGTGCGGTAGACCTGGTTGTGGAAGAGCGCTCCCAGTTCGCCCGGCGCGCCGTACTGCTGCGCCAGCGAGAGGGTAGGATACTCGTCTTCAAATAGCGGAACGTTCAGCGTGGCCGCGTACGTCGCCAGGCACAGCGCCGCGAGCAGCAACAGCCGGAGGGCCAAAGGGCGGTTCAATTCCCAACTGTATCATGGCGCCGCGAGCGGGCCGCGCCAAAGCCGACTGCACCAGCACCGGCGGTTCTCACACAACGCCGCGCGAATCCTGGCGCGGCACTTCAGCGCACTTGCATCAGGGTCACGGCGCCGGATGCGCTTTCGGAAACCGCCAGCGCCGCATTGCCGGTTCCGAAAAAGTCGGCGGCCGCCACGCCGTAAGGCTGGCCGGACATGGCTCGCAAGCTCAGACGGTAGCCGCGCGCGTCCGGCGTGAGCAATGCCAATTGCGAGCTGTTCACGCAGGTCACGGCAATATCCAGCCATCGTCCGTGCGTCAGATCGGCGGCGGCCAAAGCGGTCGGCTGCCCGCAGCCGTCCAGCGAAAACGGCGAACCGGCCAGCGGCGTGAACCGCCCCGAGCCATCGCCGAGCAGTACCGTCACGTTCGCCGCCCCGCCGCGGGTTTTGGCGTCGCGGTCGTAGGGGATGATCGCCAGATCCGGCTTGCCGTCGCGGTTCACATCCGCGATCTCCACCTCCCAGGGAGCCGGCGCGGTCTTCACCGGAGACCCGGGAGCCTCGTGGAATCCGCCGCGGCCATCGCCCAGCAGGATGGTGACGGAATCGCCATCCAGATTGGTCGTGACGATGTCGGGTTTCCCATCTCCATTGAAATCGGCCGAGCGCAAACGCTGGTACGGCCGCTTGCCCACCTCGAAGAAGGCGCCATTTGCGAACCCGCCGTGCCCGTCGCCCGGGAGCATCTCGATCTGGTTGTGGCCCCAACTGTCGGTGATCAGGTCGATGGCGCCGCGGCCGGTGAAATCGCCCGCCGCCACCCCATGCGGGTGCGGATAGGATACCGTGCGGATGGGCGAGCCGGGCGCCTCGCGGAACCCGCCGCGACCGTTGCCGAGAAAGATGCGGATGAAGGGCGTCTGCGTGTTGACGACGGCCAGGTCGGCGTGGCCGTCATGATTGAAATCGGCCACCGCGAAATCGTTGGGGGATGGTCCGCAGCGGAACGGCGAACCCCCGGCCGCATGGAACCGCCCGCCGCCATCGTTCAACAGAATGGTTACCTCGCCGGCCTCCAGGTTGGCAACTACCAGATCGGGACGCCCATCCTCATTAAGGTCCGCCGCAGTCAGGAAACTCGCGCCCGCGCCGGCAGGCAAAACCACATCGCGAAACGATACGCCGGCCGTGGCGGCGGCCAACAGAACCAGCGCAAGCAGCTTCATGCCCGCAAGACGGGCCCTGCGCGCCGATCGTTAACCGGCTGCCACGCCGGGCACGCTCATCCAGGCGCCGCACGCCCCCGGCTGCGATGCGCACCAATCCACGCCACCAGCATTCCCAGCGCGCCGCTCACCGGCAGCACGGAGATGTGCCACACGATCACGTGCCACGTCTCCGGCAGGCAAAACCACCTCGCGGAACGATACGCCGGCCGTGGCGGCGGCGAACAGAACCAGCGCAAGCAGCTTCATGCCCGCAAGACGGGCCCCGCGCGCCGGTCGTTAACCGGCTACTACACCGGGCACGCTCATCCAGGCGCCGCACGCCCCCGGCTGCGATGCGCACCGATCCACGCCACCACCATGCCCAGCGCGCCGCTCACCGGCAGCACGGAGATGTGCCACACAATCACGTGCCACGTCTCGAAATTGGGGCAGTGGATTTCCAGCATAGTGACCCCGGCCAAGCCCGCCAGGGCCCCCTGAGCGAACCCGGCGGCCAGCGAGTTCACCGCAAAACCGCGCCTCAGCACCCACCACGTGCCCGCGGAGGCCGGAACCGCCTGCACCAGCCCCGCAGTGAGGCATCGAATGCCCTGGGCCACAAAACTCTCCGTTCCGTAATCGTGAAAGAGCAGGCCGAAAACCGCTGCCAGCGCCAGGCAGCCGCACACCCCGAGCACCCACGGCGCCACCGGCCGCGGGCTTCCGGGGACGGCCTCGGCGGCGCACAGCGCGGAGGCCACCCAGATCAACAGACCCAGCACCGGAAAGATTGCCGCCATGTCCACCGCGCTCATTTTCCGAAAGCCGAAGGGGCCCAGAATCATCGCGCCAGCTACCGCCATGGACACACAGACCAGAACCAGGGCGCCCCCCAGCAGCCAGGCCGGAGGCAGCGGACGCACGGGCCGCGCGGAGGACCCCAGAGATCGGGCGACGCCATCGACCAACGCCGCGTCCACCTCCGGTTGCGCGCCCGCCGCTCGCTTCAACAGATTGTCGATCTCCTGGTCTTTCATGCCAGACCTCCTCTCGGTGCGCTCGCCGTCCGCATGCCGGCAAGCCCCTTGCGCAACGTTTCGTAAGCGCGATGGGCCTTCTGCTTAACCGACCCCACGCTGGATGAAGTCGCCCGCGCCACTTCATCCAGCGACATGCCGGATACCTTCAACATCACGATCACTTCGCGCTGGCTCTCCGGCAGGCCCGCCAGCAGGCGCCCGAGTTCGGCCTCCTGCGCCATATCGCCCTGCGCCGCCTGCGGAATGTCGAAGCCCTCCTCCAGGCGCTCTTCGCGGCTTTCCGCACGATGGGCCTTGCGGTAGTGGTCCACCCGCACATTACGCGCGATGGCATACAGCCACGGCAGCACCGGTTGCCCGCGGCGATAGGTGTGGCGCACCTGGTGGATCCGCAGCCAGGTCTCCTGCAGCAGATCGTCGGCGTGCCTGCGGCTGATGTACTGCATCAGAAAAAACCGGTGCAGTTGGGGGCTCAGGCGGTGCACCAGGGCCGCCGCGGCGCCGGAATCGCCTAGTTGGTAGCGGGCCATCAGGAATGTCAGGTCGCTGTCCGAATCCATGAGGAAGGAGCCGCTCACCCAATTATGGCTGAAATCGGCAGCGGTGAGCGCCCTGACACGGAGTGGCCGCCAGATACAAAACGGGGACCGCGCACCCGTCGCGGTCCCCGGCTTCTGCGGATTTGTGTGCGTCCCGCGAGTTAATCGATGATGGCGGCGCCGTTGATCGCGCCGGTGATCTTCACCGCGAAGCTCAGCGTCAGTTCGCCCTCCGAATCGATGGTGAACAGCGAAGCATTCGAGGTGGTTCCGTCGCCGCTATCGATCACCCCCAGAAGGCTGCCCGCCACATACAGGTCCGTCGGCGCGCCCGCCAGCGTGGCCACTCCTGCCTTGTCGAAAAAGACATTGCTGTCGCTCACCAGGTATCGCAACAGTTGCTTCCCCGGGCTGTCGGCCGAGTACAGAAACTGTCCCGAAAGAGCATTCCAGCAGGGAGCGTGAATGATGTTGCCGAAGGGGTCCATGAAGGGCGTGGGACCTTCGGCGGTGTTCACGATCTTTCCGTTGGCGATCAACGCTTCCAGGTCCGAATGGGCGATGGTGGCGTACACGTTGGCGCCTCGCCCAGACATGCCGAAGGGCGTATTGTTGTTGGGAGCGGCCGGCAGCGGCACCGAAACGTTGGGTCCGGATACGCCCGAGGCCCCGTTGGTGGAGATGGTCACCTCGGCAATATCGCCGCTCTTTTCCGAGTACACCGCGCCACCGTCATAAGTCACCACCTGCGCGGCGGTTCCGTCAGCCCGCAGAAGACCCACCGTGCCGTCGTTATTCCCCACCGTGTTCCCGTACACCGGGAAGGATTCGATGTTAGTAAGACACAGCACCACCAGGTGACCGTGCCCGAAGGCTACCGACACCGGCTGGGCGGTGGTTTTCACCATCTGGATCGGCTCCATGGCGTTGCCCTTGCGCTGAAAAATGGTCACGTTGGACGAGCCGAAGTTAATGACCGCCGCGAGGTTGCCCGAAACCGCTACTCCACCGGCATTCCCGCTGGCCCCGCCGGCCCCGCCGGTGGGCACGAAGTCCATTTCCTGCGTGCGAGCATTGATTACTGCCAGGGAGTTGTTGGTGGCATTAGTCGCCGTGAGAAACAGCGGGGCCCGCGTGGCGGCCGCGGCTTGCGCGTGTAACTCGCCGGCGCCCGGCGCAGCAGCGATGGCCAGGGCGCACAGCAGCGGGAAAACCGCCGGCGCATGGCCGGCGCAACTCTTCTTAGTAAGCATGAGTGTCCTCTCTTCCATTGGTTAATTGGCGTAGTTCGTGAACGGCCCGGCCAGTCCGGCGCATTCCCGCGCGGCCGGCAGCGGAATTTCTGAACTGCACCTGTCTATTCGTTGACCGGCCCCCACAAGTTACGGTCCGATTTTTCAAGTGGCGCGATTTTTTTCGGCGCTTCTTCAAGGGCTTTGGGGTGGTGCGGCGCCGGCCCGGAAGTTGGTATACTCACCCCAGCCCGCCAAGTCCCGGCGCGCAATGCGCCGAGGAGGCGGATGGATTCGCCCAGCCGCCTGGCAGTGCTCAGTGGCAAGCGCAATCTGGTCGTTCAACGGGGGTCCAAACCTGAAGGTGATAGGAGATCTTTATGTCTGTAGAATCGATCGACGAATTGAAGAGTGGCTTTCGCGGAGGGGTGATTCAGGCCGCCGATGACGGCTATGAATCGGCGTGCAAAGTCTACAACGGAATGATCAGGAAGCGCCCGCGGGTGATTGCGCGTTGCACCGACGTGGCCGACGTGATCGCCGCGGTGAAGTTCGGCGGGGCCAACCGGATACTGACGGCGATTCGCGGCGGCGGACATAACGGCGCAGGCCTCGGCACCTGCGACGACGGCCTGGTGATCGACCTTTCCCCGATGAAGGGCGTGCGCGTGAGCCCCAACCAGCGCACCGCCCGTGTGGCAGCGGGATGTGTCTGGGGCGATGTGGATCATGCCACCCACGCCTTCGGCATGGCCACGCCGTCCGGCTTCATCTCCAGCACCGGCGTGGCCGGTCTGACGCTGGGCGGAGGCATCGGCTATCTGACCCGCCGTTACGGCTTGACCATCGACAATCTGCTCTCCGTGGATATGGTCCTGGCGGATGGCAGCTTTGTCACCGCCAGCGCCGGCGAGCATCCCGACCTGTTCTGGGCCGTGCGCGGCGGTGGCGGAAACTTCGGCGTGGTGACGTCTTTCCAGTTTCAGTTGCATCCGGTCGACATAGTGAACTTCGGCCCGACTTTCTGGCCGCTCGAAGACGCCGCCGAGGTTCTGAGTGCCTACCGGTATTTCATTCTGGATGCGCCCTGGGAGGTTAGCGGCTTTTTCGCGTTCCTGGTCATCCCGCCCGTGCCTCTGTTCCCCGCGCATCTCCACAACCGCAACGTCTGCGGCATCGTGTGGTGCTCGACGGGATCGGCGGAGCAATTCGAAGAGACCACCAAAACCATGCGATCGGTGGGACATCCTCTGCTGGACCACGTCGGGCCGGCGCCGTTTCCGGCCGTGCAAAGCCTGTTTGACCCGCTCTTCGCCCCCGGCATGCAATGGTACTGGAAGGCCGATAACTTCACCGAGTTGAGCGATGAGGCCATCGCCCGGCACGTGGAGCACGGGTCGAAGATTCCCAATCTGTTCTCCACTATGCACCTCTACCCCGTGAATGGCGCGGCCCAGCGGGTGGGCCGGAACGATACCGCCTACAGTTTCCGCGAAGCGGTGTTTGCCGAGGTGATCGTTGGCGTCGACCCCGACCCCGCCAATTGCGACCTGATCACCAAATGGTGCAAGGACTATTGGGACGACGTGCATCCGTATTCCGCCGGCGGCGCCTACGTCAATTTCATGATGGAAGAGGGCCAGGAGCGCGTGCAGGCCACTTATCGCGACAACTACCCGCGCCTGGCCGAGATCAAGAAAAAGTACGATCCCACCAACTTCTTCCGCGTCAACCAGAACATCCGCCCGGCGGAATAATTTCGCGACGCCGAATCCTCCGGGCGGCCAAGGGCTCGTGCCGGCCGTCCGCGACACCGGTGGCAGCCCCAAGTCGGCGCCACCGCTGAGGGACCCGCACGGAATCGCCGCCTCGCGGACTGGTTCGCACCGGTCGAGTCCGCACTGCGGCCGCCAGCTCCGAGCAGCTAATGGCGGCGCCTCCCGTGACTGACGTACGCGGGCATGGAACGGCTTATTCGTGCCGCAGAGCCGCCAGCGGGTCAATTCGGGACGCTCGCCTTGCCGGCGCATAGCCAGCGAGAATCGCGGCACTTACGAGAACGACGCCGGCCAGCACCAGAGTTCCCGGATCATTGGGCTGGGTGCCGAACAGAAACGATTTGACAAGCCGGGACGCGCTCAACGCGGCAGGCACGCTGATCGCAAGCCCCACCGCGGCCAGTAGTAGAACGCGGCGCAGAACCATCCATACCACCGCGCCGCGTTGCGCGCCCAGCGCCATGCGGATTCCGATCTCGCCGATTTGCCGCGAGACGTTGTACGACATGGTTCCGTAGAGACCCACGCACGCCATCAGGAGAGCGAGAAGGGCGAAACCCGTGCACAATTTCGCGAACATGGTTTCCTGGCTGATCGTCCGATCGATTTCGGCAGCCTGTGTGAGCACGTTGGTGACCGGTATGCGGGAATCCGCTTCCCGCACAATCTCATACACACTCTTGACATAGCTCAGCGGATCCCCCGCAGTGCGCAGCGCGTAGGTCACCCGGTTCGGAGAAAACTGGCTGACCGCTACGAACATGGTCATGGCACTCTCCTCTTCGTTTTTCAGACCACCGTACCGCAGGTTGGCCGACACGCCGACGATTTCGAGATCGCGCTTCTCGTCCGGGAGCGTGATGCGCCGGCCCACCGGATTCTCGTTCGCGAAGTAAGTCCGCGCCAGCCGCTCGCTGATCACTGCAACTGGCCTGGATCCCGATTGATCGCGGTCGTCAATCTCACGCCCGGCCAGGATCGGAATCTGCATCGTCGTGAGGAAACGCGGTCCGGCGGCCAGGACGCGCGCGCCTTCGATGGTAACAGCGCCGACCTTCATTGTCCCGCGGATCGGCGACCCGACCCGGCCGGCGCTAATGATCGAGGATTGCGAAAGCGTCGCGCTGCTCACTCCGGGGATCGACTCGAAGCGCTTGCGCAGGTCCGTGTAAAAAGTGGCGATCTCCGGGTCGCTATGCCCGGCCTGGCGGGCATTCAGCGAGAACAGGAGGATGTGCTCGCGGGCGTATCCCAGTTGGACGGAGTGCAGGTTGTTGAGTGTCCGGACAAACAGACCGGCGGCGACCAGAATGAGAAAAGAGAGGGCGATTTGGGCGACCACCAGAACGTGCTGCGCGCGGCGGCGCGGTCCGCCCCCGCGGCCATCCTTCAGCGTGGGCATGACATCCGGACGCGTCGATTGAATCGCTGGAGCGAGGCCAAATAACAGGCCGCAAACCACCGAGAGCGCCGCCGTCACGCCCAGCACGTGCCAATTCAATTCCGCGTGGAGCGTAAAGTTCTCCTGCCCCCTGGAGAACAGCAGCGTCAGCGATCGCACGCCCCAGATTGCCAACAAGACCCCTAACGCTCCGCCGAGCGACGCCAGCATGACACTCTCGGTAAGTAACTGCCGCACGACGCGGAACCGTCCCGCTCCCAGGCTGAGCCGGACAGCCATTTCGCGGCGTCGCGCGGCGGCCCTTGCCAGCAGCAGATTGGCGATGTTCGCGCACGCGATCGCCAGGATCAATCCCACCATCGTCAGGAGCACGTACAGAGGCTTGGAATACTGGCGGCGCAAGCTACCCAGGCCGGCGGCGCCGGGATTCAGAATCAGCGCGGGCAGTTTGGCGCGCTCACCGGCGGTGGTCGCGGTGGTGGCAACCCATTGATGGAAACGGGGAGCCAGCACTGCCTGCGCCTGGGCCATGCTTACACCGGAACGCAGACGGCCCATCATTTCGATCCAGTAGAAGTTTCCGTCGGGATACATACGAGCCGCCCGGACTCCGTCTACGAGCAGGTTCGTGTGCAACGGAAGGTAGAGGTCCGGCGCCGCCGCTGGGTCGACTCCGAAGAACTCCGGCGGCGCGACGCCGATCACGGTGAAGGGAATGTTATCGACGAGAATCGACTGTCCAATTGCATTCGGCGGTCCTCCAAAGCGATTTTGGCTGGTGGCAAAACTGATGACGGCGACCGGCGCCGCGCCCGGACGGTCGTCTGCGGAGTCGATCAGACGTCCCGCTGCCGGCGGCACAGCCAGGCCGCGAAAATACTCTCCGGTGACGTACTCCGTGTTGGCGCTCATGGCCTGCCCGCGGACGGCCAGGTTATGGTGGAGTCCGTTGAAGTATCCGAAAAGCGTGGAAAAGACGGGATTCTCGTCGCGAAGCGTCTCGAACGCGCCGTAGGGGAACATGCCGCTGACCATGGCGCCTTTCTCGCCCGGCCACGCCACGCCCTGTACCCCGTGCATGACATGGACCCATTCCTTGTTGGCGTTCTGGGGCGGCCGGCTATGCCAATTCAAGACCACCAGCGACTCGGGATCGGCCACCGGCAGCGAGCGCAACAGAATCGACTCCATGAAGCTGTAGATCGTGGTATTGGCGCCGATGCCGAGCGCCAGCGACAATAAGGCCAGGGCGCTGAACGCCTTGTTGGCGATCATGGTGCGACAGCCATAGCGGACATCCTGGCCAAATTCCGACCAAAACCGTGTCATCCAAATCTCCCGTGACTCTTCCTGCTTCAGCCCGGCGTTGCCAAATCGCCGGCGCGCTTCAGCCCTGGCGCGCTCCGCCGTCATACCGTCTGCCTGCAGTTCGGCGGCTTTTTCCGCAAGGTGGAGTTCCATTTCCTCGTGCAGCGCCTCGCTGCGCTTGGCGCTTTCCATCCAATACCTGAGGCGTCGGGTCAACATGTCCGTCACTCCGCTCCCATCACACGGGCAATCGCCAGCGTGAGTTTCGCGTACTTCCGGGTTTCAATCGCCAGTTGTTTGCGGCCAGCCGCCGTGATCTTGTAGATCCTCGCCCGCCGATTGTTCGACGTCACGCCCCAGACACCGTCGATCCACCCGTGGAGCTCCAGCCGCTGGAGAGCGGGGTACAGCGATCCTTCCTCGACGAGGAGCTCGTTGCCGGACGATTGTTGAATGAACTGGACTATGCCGTATCCATGGAGATGGCGCAGCGACAGCGTCCGCAGAATCAACATG
>DATJRE010000039.1:0-42207 GCA_035505095.1 Bryobacteraceae bacterium
AAGCGCGACCGCAACGTGGAAGCGCCGGTGCCCGAGTCCGCCCGGATCGGCCTGGCCGACGTGCTGTTCCTGGATTTCCGCAGCGCCGCTCACGGTTAGAATCCATGGTGCGAACCAAGGTGAAATCCTACGGCGAGAGCAACCTCGGGCGCGTGCGGCGCAACAACGAGGATGCCTTCCATATCGACGCCGATCGCGGTATTTTCCTGGTGGTGGACGGCATCGGGGGACAGGCGGCCGGGGAGAAGGCCGCCGAAATCGCCGTGGAATGCGTCCGCAACCGCCTGGAGCGTCAGATCGGCACCACCGAGCAGCGCGTGCGCGAAGCCATCGCCAATGCCAACCGCGAGATCCTGCAGCAGGCCCGCGCGCATGCCGAGTGGCGCGGCATGGCCTGCGTGCTGACCGTGGCGGTGCTGGATAACGGCGAGGCGGTGGTGGGGCATGTGGGCGATTCGCGGCTGTACCAGATCCGCCAGGGGAAGATCCGCAAGGTGACCCACGACCATTCGCCGGTAGGCCAGCGCGAGGAATCCGGCGAGCTGACTGAGGCCGAGGCGATGCGCCATCCGCGCCGCAACGAGGTGTTTCGCGACGTCGGCTCCGAAGAGCACACGCCCGACGATGAGGATTTCATCGAATTGCAGCGCATCCCCTTCGAAGCCGATTCGGCCCTGCTGCTTTGCAGCGACGGACTCAGCGACCTGGTTCCCTCGGCCGAGATCCAGGCCCTTGTGGAGCGCCATGCGGGCGACCCGGCGCCGGCCGTCCGCGACCTGATCGCAGCCGCCAACCGCGCCGGCGGCAAGGATAACGTCACCGTGGTGCTGGTGGAAGGCGAGCAGTTCAGTGCGCCTCCGGCGGCTACGGCGGGACCGGCGGGCGCGGTGACTGCCGGGTCCGCTCGCAGCCGGTCGATCTTCGCCGGCCGTCCGGCGTGGTTCCTCTACGGGTTGCTGCTGGCGGCGGGCGCGGCGTGGTTTTCGCGCAGCCTGTGGATTCCTAAGCCGGTGATGATCCTGCCGCGCGTGCTCGCGGTTGGGCAGGGGGCCAAGTATTCCACCATCGCCGCCGCCATGGCGGACGCCCGCGTGGGGGACACGGTGGAGGTGCAGGTGGGCGATTATCCCGAGCAGGTGCCGCTCAAAACCGGGGTCACCGTGCGTAGCCAGGTGCCGCGGGAGGCGGTGTTGCGCGGGTTGCCGGCTTCGGCCGGTCCGGCGGTGGTGGCCGAAGGCGTGAAAGACGCCCGCATCGCCGGTTTCCAGATCGTGGGCGACCCGCACCAGCCGCTCTCCCCGGCCGTGCTGCTGGAAAACGCCGCAGTGGAAGTGGAAGACCTGGATATTTCGGGCGCCGGCGTGGGCATCGAAATTCGCGGCGGCGCGCCGCTGGTGGTGGGCAACTCGGTGCGCGATTGCACGGCCCAAGGCATCCTGATTACCAATAACGCCGCGCCGTGGGTCTCGCATAACTCGGTCCAGCGCTGCAAGGTGGCCGGCCTGGTGGTGCGGCCCGGGTCAAAACCAATCCTGGTGGATAATGTTTTCGAAAAAAATGTCATCGAACTGCCGCCGGATGTTCCGGTCAACCGCGATTTCCTGATCGACATTCCCAAAGCGCGCCCGTTCGCCCCCGCCGCGCGCCCACGCGAGGAGATCCCCCAGGGGAAAAAGAAATGATCGCTCCGGCCAGCCGTCATGTCGGCAAGTACGAAATCCGCCAGAAGCTTGGGCGCGGCGGTATGGCCGATGTCTATCTGGCCCAGGACACCGCTCTTGGAAACACGGTAGCCCTCAAGCTCATCGAGCATAGCGCCGATTCCGACACCCGCGACGCCATCGAAGCGGAGCGCCGCGGGGCGGAGTTGCAGGCCCACCTGCAGGCCATCGATCCACGGGTGGTGCAGGTCTACGATTGCAACGACGTGGATGGCTTCTTCTACGTGGCCATGGAGTATGTCGACGGGCAGGATCTTTCGGAGCTTCTGCGGCGCGGCGCGGTGATGCGGGAGTTTGCGGTAGATGTGGCGCTGGCGGTGGCCGAAACCCTGGATCACGCGCACCACCTGTCGGTGACCATCAATGGCAAGGAATGCCACGGCATGGTGCATGGCGATATCAAGCCCAAGAACATCCGCATCGACGCCCACGGCAACATGCGGGTGATGGATTTCGGCATCGCCAAAGCGCTTTCGCTCTCGCGCAAGCTGACGCGCAACGAATTCGGCAGCGTGCCGTATGCCTCACCCGAACGCCTGGATTCGGGCGAGGTCAATTTCCTGTCCGACCTGTGGTCGCTCGCGGTGATGCTCTACGAAATGGTGACGGGCATGCAGCCCTACGTGGCCGAGACCACCGAGCAACTGGAGCGCAAGATTCAGTCTGGGATTCCGGCGCCGCCCGCGCCCGATCCGTGTCCTGAAGCCTTGCGGCGCATCATGGCCAAGGCGCTCGACCCCGATCCCGAGCTGCGCTATCAATCGGCCGCCGACCTGGCCGCCGATTTGCGGGCCTTTCGCCAGGGCGCGCCGGTGCGAGCCGTGACCGAGGATATGGATGCGACCCGCCGCACCGCCCGCCGGCACGACGATGAGACCCGCCGCACGCACCCCATGGCTACCGCGGGCGCGGCGGCTGCCGGCGGTGAAGATACGCGGCGCACCGGCCGGGCGCCACAACCTCAAGTCCAGGTGCAGCCCTCGGCGCAGACGCCCATGCGATTCGGTCGGCGGCCGCGCTGGCGGCGCGCCATCCCCAAGTGGGCCCAGGGGGTGGCTGCGCTGGCCTGCGGCTTCGTGCTGTTTGGGCTTGGTTCCGGCTATGTGCTGTACCACCGCGGCCAGGATTTGAAACACGCCATCGAAACCGAGCAGCTCACCAATCCCAACGATATCTGGGATCGATGGACCCAGGTGGCCGGCAACAATCCTTCGTCGTGGCTGTTGAGCGGCGCGCGCAAGGATGTGAAGCAGCACCTGGTGGAGGCTGCCGACCGGGTGATCGACAATTACCGCACCAGCGACACCACCGTCAAAGAGGCCGATTGGAAAAGCGCACACGACGACCTGGCGCATGCCTTGTCGCTCGACCCCGACGATTCGGTGCGCGGAAAGCTGCGCGTGTGCGAAGGCCAGATCGACCGCATCAACGCCTTTGCCCATACGGACCATCCGGAGCTGCTCAATCAGGCTGTGGCGGAGTTCACCGAAGCGTCCCACCTGATACCCTCGTCGCCCGATCCTTATCTGGGGCTGGCGCGCATTTACGTGTATGCGCTGAACGATATCGACAAGGCCTACCAGGCACTGCAGGATGCCCAGAAGCGCGGCTTTGTATGGGGCAGCCGGGAGAAGGATCAATTGGCTCATGGCTACTGGACCCGCGCCAATCGCGTGTTTTACGATTCGCGCAACGTGCGCGGCATGCCGCAGGAGAAGGACGAAATTCTGCGCGCCCAGGCGGATTACCAGCGCGCCCTGGAGCTGTACCAAAGCATCGCGCCGTGGGGCGACGCCTCGTCGCAAATCGCCAACGTCGAGACCAGCCTGCAGAGCGTGGAGACGCGGCTGAAAGAGATTGAGAGCGCCCCCGGCAACGGAGCCACTCCGGCCACCCCGACGGCCAAGCCCGCCCCGCTGCTGGGCCAGTTTCTGCGGCGCATCTTTCACCTATGGCCGTAACCAAGAGCAGGTCGGTTGAGCGGCGCGATGCGCTCGAAGCCGGGAAGCGCGGCCAGCCGCTGGTCTGGCGGCGCCAGGAGCTGGCCGGGATGACGGCGGCGCTGGTGCTGGTCGGGATCGGGCTGATACAGGTGTACCGGTCGAAAGCCGGCGACCTGGCTGAGGTGGAGCAGGGCCTCAAAGCCAAGACCATCCTGAACCTCAACGACCTGACCGCGCGCGAGGATCTGCTGCCGGCGCTTTCGGTGGTTCCCGACCCGCGCGACCGCGAGGAGGTAGCGCGCAAAATCTACTACCTTTCGGGCGGCTTGGGCAATGTGGGCGGCATCCGCGGGGCGGTTTCCGGCGATCAGTTCAAGGTGCTCAAACCGCTGTTCGTGGTGCGGCGGCCGGCCAGTTTCCGGGATTCCTTCTTTCTCTGGACGGGCATCTTTCTGGCGTGCTTCGTGGCCGTGCACGTGTTCTGGAGCCTGCGCCGTTTTCGCGGCGACCAGACCCTGCTGCCGGCGGCGTTGCTGCTTTCGGGCCTCGGGCTGATCCTGATGGTAAGCCTGCGCGACCCGGTGCGCGATTACCTGCTATTTGCCGATTTCGCGCAGGGCGCGGCCATGGGATGCGCGCTGCTGGCGGCCTTTAGCGACCTGGATTACGAGCGCCTGTTCGGCAGGCTGAGCTTCGTTCCGCTGCTGGCCAGCTTCGGGCTTTCGGCCCTGCTGATCCTGTTTGGGCGCGGGCCAGGCACCAGCGACGCCAAGGTCAACCTGTTCGGATTTCAGCCGGTGGAGATCATCCGCATCCTGCTGGTGTTTTTCCTGGCCGGTTATTTCGCCACCCGCTGGGACGTGCTGCGGCACGCCCGCGAAACGCGCAGCCGCCTGGCGCCGCTTACCAGCCGCTTCGACATTCCGCCGGTGGAGTACACCCTGCCGATCCTGGTTTCGGTGGCTCTCTCGCTGGGGTTCTTCTTCCTGCAGCGCGATATGGGGCCGGCGCTGGTGTTTAGCTGCCTGTTCCTGGTGCTCTACGGCCTGGCGCGCGGCAGCGCCTTCGTTCCGGTGGTGGGGCTGGCCATGGTGGTGTCGGGATTCGTGGCCGGCTATTTTCTGCACGTGCCGCACACCGTGCGTGAGCGCGTCTCCATGTGGCTCTCGCCGTGGAACAACCTGGTGCACGGCGGCGATCAACTGGCGCACTCGCTGTGGGCGTTTTCCACGGGCGGACTGGCCGGCATGGGAATCGGCCGCGGCGATCCGCAACTTGTGCCGGCGGGCCATACCGACCTGATCCTCTCGGCGCTCGGCGAAGAGCTGGGGTTCCTGGGCGTGGCGCTGGTGTTTGCGCTCTTCGCGCTGATCGTGTGGCGGTCGTTCCGCATCGCCGCGCGCGCCCGCACCAACTACGAATATTTTCTGGCCGCCGGATTGGGCGCCGCCACCGTGCTGCAAATCCTGCTGATTGCCGGCGGCGCGCTGGGCGTGTTGCCGCTATCCGGAGTGGTCACGCCGTTCCTTAGCTATGGACGCACCGCCATGCTGGCGAACTTCGTGGTGCTGGCGATTCTGGAATCCATCTCCGCGCGCAGTGAAGCGCAACCGCTCGCGGACGGCCGCGGCTCGGAAGGCGGTGTGCTCACGGCCGGCGCGGCTTCCGGCTCCTACCTCAATGCGGCGGCCTGGATCTTCGCCGCCGCGGGGTTGATAGTCGCCGGGAAGGCCGCCCTGGTGGGCGCCATCGCGCCCGGAAGCTACGTGGGACAGGGGACCCTGGTGGTGGAGGCCGATGGAGCGCGCCGCTATCAGTACAATCCGCGCTTCCAGGAGATCATGCGCGAGATCCCCAAAGGCTCCATCTACGACCGCAACGGCCTTCCGCTGGCCACCAGCAATTGGGACGAGCTGGAGAAACACCGCGCCGATTACCAGGCCCTGGGCATCGATATCGACCGCGCCTGCACCCGCACCGACACCCGCTACTACCCGTTCGGCGGGCTGACGTTCGACCTGCTGGGCGATCTGCGCACGCGCATCCGCTGGGCCGCTTCCAACACCTCCTACGTGGAGCGCGATTCGGCGCGCCGCCTGCGCGGTTATGACGACCGGCCCACGCTGGTGGAGGTGAAGAATCCCAAAACCGGCGCCATGGACCGGGTGATCCGCTACGATTACCGGGAGCTGGTGCCGCTGCTGCGCCATCGTTACGATCCGCAAAACCCCGCCGTGCGCCGCATTCTGGACCGGCCGCGCGATGTACACATGTCCATCGACGCGCGGCTGGAGGTGAAGGTGGCCGATGCGCTGCGCCAGCAATTGCAGCAGGCCAGGCAGGATCGCGGGTCGGCGGTGGTGCTCGATCCGGCTACAGGCGACATGCTGGCCGCGGTCAGTTTCCCGCTGCCGCCCGATCAACCCACGGCCGCCGAAGCGCCCGCGGGATCCGAGCCGCCCGAACCGGCGTCCACGGAGCCCAATCCTTCCAACCCGTATCTGGATCGCGCCCGCTATGGCCTGTATCCCCCCGGTTCCACCTTCAAAGTGGTCACGGCCATGGCAGCGCTGCGCAAAGACCCTTCGCTGGCCAAGAAGACCTACGAGTGCATCCGGCTGCCCGATGGCCGCGTGGGCAACTACATCCGCGGCTCCAACCGGCCCATTCGCGACGATATCGAAGACAAGACCCCGCACGGCACGGTGGATATGGAACGCGGCATCGTGGTTTCGTGCAACGCCTACTTTGCCCAGTTGGGGACTTACGATGTGGGCGCGCAATCGCTCTTCGACACGGCCCGGCTGCTGGGCATTGAGGTGGCCTCACCGCTCACCGCGGCGCAGTTGAAGAAGTCGCTGCCGCAATCTTCCTATGGGCAGGGGCAGGTGGTGGCCTCGCCGTTTCAGATGGCGCGGGTGGCCGCCGCGGTAGCCAATGGCGGCGCCATGCCCGAAGGCCGCTGGATTACCGATGAAACCAACGCCCGCACCAATCCGCCGGTCGCCGTGTTGAGCCCCGATCTGGCGGCCACTCTGGGGCGTTTCATGCGCGAGGTAGTCACCGGCGGCACCGGGCGCCGCGCCGCCGCCAGCGTGCCCGTGGCCGGGAAGACCGGCACGGCCGAACTGGCCGACGCGCCGTCGCACGCCTGGTTCATCGGCTTCGCCCCTTACGATAAGAGCGCGCACCGCATCGCTTTTTCGATCCTGGTGGAGAATGGAGTGTACGGCGGAACCGCCGCCGCGCCCGCCGCGGCCGACATCGTCAACGCCGCCGTGAAGCTGGGCCTGGTGAAACCGTGAAGGTGCAGCCATGAAGCTGTTTGCCGAGATCGAGAAAAGCATCGAGCGCGGTTTCCGCAAGTGGACCGAGCGGGTGCTCGGGCCGGTGGAATCGAACGAGCTGCTGCTGGTGCACCGCGCCATTCTGGAGGAGATTGAAGGCCGGGTGGAGACGCTGGCGGGCGGCCGCCGCGTGTTTCCTTACGGGCGGGTGATTGTCACCCTGCAGGCCGCCGATGCGGTGCGGCGCACGCGCTGGCAGGCGGCGTTGGGCGAGGGTGGGCGACTGGAAGCGGGCATCCGCGAAGCCCTGGAGCACGCCCGCTGCGAGATGCCGCGCGGCATGGCCGTGGAAGTGCGAACCGCCGAGGCTGCAGCGGGCTCCGAGGCCGGGGCGCCGTTCACCATCGAATACCTGGTGGAGCCGCCGCCCGCACCCGAAGCCGCGGCGCTGCCGGCACCGCCCCCGCCACCCCCAACTGCCGCGGGTCCGGCCCGGCTGGTGGTGGTGAAAGGCAAGGCCGAACCCGGGGAGTTCCCGCTGGAGCGGGCGCGCACGAATCTGGGTCGCATGGCCGAACTGATGGACGCCGAGCAGCGCGTGGTCCGCCGCAACGACGTGGTGTTCGATGAAGGCGCCGACGACGTCAACGGCACCGTCTCGCGCCGCCACGCCCACATCCGCCGCGAGCCGGATGGCTACCGACTGTGCGACGACGAGAGCGAATTCGGCACCCGCGTTTTCCGCGACGGCCGGTCGATTGAAGTTCCCGCCGGCAACCGCCGCGGGGAGAAACTGCGCCCCGGCGACGAGATCTACCTGGGCCGCGCCTGCCTGCGCTTCGAGCAGTGAGGGCGGGCCCTGTTCTCACCGCAGAGGCACGGAGGAAGCGGAGGAAACGCGGAGGAAGGCAAGAAGCGCAAGAGAGGATTCGGCGCGAGGAAAGCAGCGTGTACATCGCACGTCCCTGGTGCGGAAGTCGCTTCACGCAACAGGCAGCGCGTTTTCTACTACGCAGCAAAATCACGCATCCGCGGCCGCAGGAGACCCTTTCTCAGCCGGAACAGGTGGCGTCTGGCGTCAATTACTGGACTCACGGCACTTTACGACGGCTGCCAAAGGGTCATGAAATCTGGCTGCTGACGCAGGATGAATCGACTGGATTGTTGCGGCCGCAGGGTTTCTTTGCCGTGACGTTCGATTACTATCGCGGAACATGGATGGGCAAGATTAATGGGAGCGGCAGGAAGCAGGTAAGAATCGTAGCCGTGGTCGCGCCGCCCACCTCCCAAGATTTCTTCCGGTACTTCCAGGAGATAGGACGCTTGCACGGTTATCAGTTCGAGCCGGTCAGACGCATCCCGCCGGAATGCAAGAACGTCGCATCGGTGCAGGCGTTCATACCATAGCATCGTTGCACGATGGCGAGATCCCCCGCGTATGGCCCTACCGCTTTTTCAGCATTGCAACCACTTCGCTTCCAACAACCGGGGGCACCGGCACCCGGATAGTCCCTGTTGAGACCGCCGATCACCGAACGGTGCACGGTATCCAGGAGGGCGTCCGTAATCTTCGAAAGTCCCGATAGGTCGTCATGCCAACTTACCTTCCGCCACCAGCCGCTCATAGGGGTCTTCGGCGATGCGTTCCAGGGGGAATGGATTCGTGTCGGGCAACGCCACACCGTAATCTTCCGTTACATCGGCTTTCGCACGCTGGTACGCCTTGTCCGCAGCTTGAGCCATGGCTTCACGGAGCGTCGGAGCGGAATCCAGAAGTAACTGTAGTTGTCCCTGAGCATGGACCAATTGACGCTCGGCTTCGTCCTTATCGGAGGTCGTGTAGGTGAGGACTAACAAGGATTCGATGATGTCTTTGAGAATCGAAACCATCTCCCGGCGCAAACCGCTGGCGATCGAGCCGATCTCGTTAATGAGTTCGTCCATATCAATGCGAGAGAAATCGCCGGCACGCAACGCCGCCACGGTCTCGATCGACCACTTATAGGCGTCGTCTATATTCTTCAGAGACTTTTCCATATCCCATCCTTTCCAGTCACTCCCGCTCGGGAGTTTCCAAGATGCGCTGGCGCGTACACCAAGTATAGCCGACGGCAAAGAGGCGAACAGACGGCAAATCAGGACACCTGTCTGCCTCCGCGCACGACACGCTAAGTCGCTCAAATTCCGCATGGTAAAATCGTGTCTTCTCCCCGTATGAAAATTGCCATTGGCGCGGATCATGCCGGTTTTGCCCTCAAAGAGCAGCTTCGGCGGCGCCTTGTCGACGAGGGTCACGAGGTTTTGGATTTCGGCACCGATTCGGGCGCATCGTGCGACTATCCGGATTTCGCCCAACCGGTGGCGCGGGAAGTGGCGCAGGGGCGCGTGGATCGCGGCATCCTGGTCTGCTCCACGGGAATCGGCATGGCCATCGCGGCCAATAAGGTGGACGGCGTGCGCGCCGCCCCGGCGCAATCGGACGACGAAGTGCGCCTGACCCGCGAGCACAACGACGCCAACGTGCTGACGCTGGGCGCCCGCTACGTGGACGAGCAGCAGGCCGCCGGCCTGGTGGATCTCTTCCTGGGCACCGAATTTTCGGGAGGGCGGCACGCCCGGCGGCTGGCCAAAATCGCGCAGTTGGAGAAGAGCTGAGGAGCGACCGGAAATGACGGCAACCGAACGCATGTCGCGGCCATTGGCCGACGTGGACCCTGAGATCTTTCAGGCCATCCAGCACGAAGTGGAACGGCAGGATGGACAACTGGAGCTGATCGCCAGCGAGAACTTCACCAGCGGAGCCGTGCTGGAGGCCACCGGCAGCGTCTTCACCAATAAATACGCCGAGGGCTATCCCGGCCGGCGCTACTACGGCGGCTGCGAGTTCACCGACGTGGTGGAAACCCTGGCGCGCGACCGCGCCCGCAAGCTGTTTGGCGCCGAGTACGTGAACGTGCAGCCGCACTCGGGGTCGCAGGCCAACCAGGCTGCGTACGCCGCCGTGCTCACGCCGGGCGATACCATCATGGGGCTGAACCTGGCCCACGGCGGCCATCTTACGCACGGGCACCAGCTCAACTTCTCCGGCAAGACCTACAAGGTGGTTCCCTACAGCGTGCGCAAAGAAGACGAGCGCATCGACTACGACGATGTGGAACGCCTGGCCCACGAGCACCAGCCGCGCATGATCATCGCCGGCGCCAGCGCCTATCCGCGGATCCTGGATTTCGCGCGCTTCCGCCAGATTGCCGATGCGGTGGGGGCAATTTTCCTGGTGGACATGGCGCACATCTCGGGGCTGGTGGCGGCGGGGCTGCATCCGAATCCCTGCCAGTACGCCGACATCGTCACCTCCACCACCCACAAGACCCTGCGCGGGCCGCGTGCCGGGCTGATTCTGGCGCGCGAGAAATACGCCAAGGACATCGACAGGACGGTGTTCCCCGGCATCCAGGGCGGGCCGCTGGTGCACGTGATCGCCGCCAAGGCGGTGTGCTTCCTGGAAGCCATGCAGCCGGAATTCGTGGATTACCAGAAGCGGGTGGTGGCCAACGCGCAGGCGCTGGCGGCCAGCCTGATGGACGCCGGGTTCCGGGTGGTCTCGGGCGGCACCGACACGCACCTGATGCTGGTGGACGTGTTTTCGAAAGGGTTGCGCGGCAAGGAAGCCGAGCAGGCCCTGGACCGCGCGCGCATCACCGTCAACAAGAACGCCATTCCCTTCGATACCAATCCGCCGCTCAACCCGAGCGGCATCCGGCTGGGGTCGCCGGCGGTGACCACCCGCGGATTCGGCGAGGCCGAAATGCACGAGGTGGGCGAGTTGATCGCCCAGGTGCTGGAGCACATCCACGACGAAGCTGCCATTGCCGGCGTGGCGGCGCGCGTGGCCGCGCTGACCAGACGCTTTCCTCTGTACCACTGGAAGCTCGATCCGGTTCGCGCGTAGATGCCGCTGCACATCGTTATCGACGCCCGGCGCATCCGGGATTTCGGAATCGGTACGCACATCCGAAGTCTGGTACATGCGCTGGGCGCCATCGATACGGTCAATCGGTACACGCTGGTGAGCGGACCGGCGGAAGCGCGCACGCTGGCCGGGCTGCCGGTGAATTTCCATTCCGCGATTTACCCGCGCAACGATCATGACCTGCTGGACCACGTGGCCTTCCCCATGTACCTGCGCACCCTCGCGCCGGACCTGGTGCATGTTCCGCTCAACCGCGTGCCGATCTTCATGGTGCGGCCGTACGTGGTGACCATTCACGATATGGCCAACCTGTTCTACGAAGAGCCCACCGGCATGCGGATGCGCCTGCGGCGCTACCGGTTCCGGCGCGGCCTGGTCCGGGCCAGCCGGGTGATCGCGGTTTCCGAGGCCACCAAGCGTGACGTGGAGCGGTTCATGGGAGTGCCGCCCAGCCGCATCCGGCGGGTCTATAATGCGCCAGACCCGGGGTTTGTCGCGGCGGAATCGCAGAGCGCCTCCGAAGAGCACCGGCGCATTCTGGAACGCTACCAGATCAACTACCCGTTTCTGCTGTATGCCGGCCCCATCCGCCGCCACAAAAACATCCCGCGGCTGGTGGAAGCCTTCGCCGTGGCGCGCTCGCAGCTTGCGGAGCACCCGGTGTACAAAGACCTGCGGCTGGTGATCATCGGCGACACCATCTCGCAATATCCCGCGGTGCGGCAGGCGGTGATCAAGAGCCGCGTGGAGCAGGTGGTGCGGTTTCTGGGCTTCGTGCCGTTCGATACACTGCGCTGCTTTTATGTTTCGGCCGCGGCCTTCGTGTTTCCTTCGCAGCACGAAGGCTTCGGGCTGCCGCCGCTGGAAGCCATGGCCTGCGGCACGCCGGTGGTGACTTCGAATGTGAGTTCGCTGCCGGAAGTAGTGGGCGATGCGGCCGTACTGGTGAAGCCGGACAACGTGTTCGATATCGCCCGCGGTATTCGCGATGTGCTGCTGGACGAGTCCCTGCGCGTGGAATTGATCCGCCGCGGGCACGAGCAGGCCGCGCGCTTCAGTTGGGAGCGGACCGCCCGGCAGGTGCTGGAGATTTACAAAGAGGCCGCGGCGGACCGGTAGGCGTAGCGCATGCGCGCGCGTTAGGGGGCCGCGCCAAGCGTGCGGGGAAGCACCAGCGCCGTTGGTACAAAACTTGCTTCTACTACTGCGTTGCACAAGACGCGGAACGTGGAGGTTTCTATGTCGTTGTTTGCTTGGATTATTTTGGGGCTGCTCGCGGGGTTTATTGCCAGCCACCTGGTGAATCACCGTGGCGAGGGCATGGTTCTGGATGTGCTGCTTGGCATTGTAGGCGCGGTAATCGGCGGTTGGCTGGCCCACCTGGCGGGCTGGGCCGGCGTGACGCGGCTTAATCTGTATAGCATTACCGTGGCGATCATTGGGGCGGTACTCTTCCTGTTCGTCTACCACGCCATCCGCCGCAATGTAATCGGGCGCCGTATTCTGTAGGCGTCGGTTGTCCGGGCGCGGCGCCAGGACGCCGGACGTAAACGGCACATCCGAAGCGGGCGTGGTTCCGGTAATCCACACTTTGCGGCTGGCGAGCGTAATTCCCGCCGCACCGGCGCCGCCCACATACAGGGATCCGGAGGAATCCAGTTGCACGCCGGCGCCCGACGGATTCGGGCTTAGTGGCCGGCGGTGTTATTCAGGCCGGTGGAGTAGATCAGCCTGGAGGCCGCCGAGGCTACCTTGGTGACGTGTTGCAGGCCGCCCTGAAAACCGATAAGCGCCCGGGGGTGGTGGGATAACTGGTTCCGGCGCTGTTGCCGGCCATGTAAATGTTGCCCGCCGCATCCAGCCCAAGGGAACTGCCGCCAGTGCCGGCGGCGGATTTCAAGAACACCATCGTGCCGACTTCGGACCGCCTTAGTCGTACTTCAACGCGCGAATCGGATCGATCCGAGCCGCCCGGCGTCCGGGTCCCACGGCCGCCAGAAACGCCACCGCCAGCAGCACGGCGGCTGCGGCGGCGAAGATCGCCGGGTCGTCCGCACGCACGCCGAACAACTCCGATTTGACGTACCGGCTCAACCCCCAGGCGCCCGCCAGGCCGATCGCGATCCCCACCGCCGCCATCCCCGCGGCTTCCTTCAGCACCATGCGCAGAACGTCGCCGGGCAGCGCGCCCAGCGCCACGCGGATGCCGATTTCCGGGGTACGGCGGGTGACCGCATACGCCACCACGCCGTACAGGCCGATGGCCGCCAGCAAGGTGGCCAGTACGCCGAAGGCCGCCGAGAGCAGCGCAATCAGGCGGTCGGTGTAAATGGAATCCTGCACCACCAGATCGAGCGGCTTCACCTTGCGCAGCGGCACATTGGGGTCGAGGCTGCGGGCCACCTGCCGCACCGTCCCGGCCAAGCCGTCCGCGCTCTCCGCCCCGCGCACGTAGAACGTGAGTTCCTCAGGCGTCTTCCATTGCGCGTAGGGTATGAAGAGGGTTTCCTTTTCGGCCTCGCGCACCTCCTTATGGAAGTCCGCCACCACGCCCACAATTTCCATGTCCAGCACCGGCTTGTTGCTGCCGCCGAACATCATACGGTGGCCCAGCGGATCGCGGCCCGCGAAGTAGCGCCGGGCGAAGGCCTCATTTACCACCACCACCTTGGGCGCGGCGGCGTTATCGCGGTCGGTAAACTCGCGGCCCTCCCGCAGAGGCAGGCGCAGCGCCGCGCAGAAGCCGGGGCTGACCGCCAGCACGCTGGAACCGGCATATTCATCGGGTTTGGGACGGTAGCCTTCCACGGTGATGTTGCCGCCGCGATTGTCACCCGAAAACGGCCCTCCGGCGGCCGACGCCACGGCCACCACGCCGGGAGAGGCGGCCAGACGCTCCTGGAAATCCTTGTAAAATGCCACCGCGTCCGCCACATGGGGACGGCTCAGGGTGGCGTCCATGGAAAACATCAGCAGGCGCTCGGTGTGGAAGCCCAGGTCCACGTGCATCAGGCGCGCCAGGCTGGTGGAAAAGAGGCCGGCGCCCACCATCAGCAGCAGCGAAAGCGCCATCTGCGCGGTCACCACGGCCTTGCGGAAGCGCGCTGTTCCGGCAGCCGAAGCGACGCTGGCAGCCTGGTTCTTGAGCGTCTCAGCCACATCCGGCCGGGTGGACTGCCACGCGGGCGCCAGCGCAAACAGCAACCCGCCGGCCAGGGCCAGGGCGAATGCAAAGCCCATGAGGCGCCAATCCAGATCGGCCGTGAGCCACTGGCTGGCCGCATCGCCGGGCAGCAGGCGCACCAGCCCCTCGATGCTCCAGCCGGCCACAATCAGCGCCAGCGCCCCGCCGGCCGCGGACAGCAGCAGCCCTTCCAGCAGAAGCTGCTTCATCAGCGCCCAGCGGCTGGCGCCCATGGCCAGCCGGATGGCGACCTCCTTCTGCCGTCCGGAAGCCCGCGCCAGCATCAGGCTGGCCAGATTGGCGCAGGCAATCAGCAGCACCAGTCCCACCATGGCCATCAGGGCTACCAGCGGCTTCTCCCAATTGCGGCGGAGGGTGTTGATGCCCTGCGCGGCGGGCAGCAGTTGAGCGCGATGGTTGAGGAATTCGTCGCGGTCCTTGGCATTCGACATGCCTTTCATGCCGGCCAACTCGGTTTCCAGAATCGCGTGGTAGACCCCGTCGGTGGCGGCTTGCGCGCGGGCTGCGGTGTAGCCGGGCTTGAGGCGCGCGATCAGGTTGAGCCAGCGCGTACCGCGGTCCTCCAGGGCATCGAAAGTCGGGGTGATGGCGTGCTTCATGCACAGCGGAACGTAGAGGTCCGGAGAGGAGCCGGGCATGATCCCGTGAAATCCGGGCGGCGCCACTCCGATCACCACCATGGGCTGCCCGTTCAACGCCACGGTCTGGTTCAAAATGTCGCTGGGCGCGCCCAAGCGCGTGAACCAGAAGGCATGGCTCAGCACCACCACGGGATGCGCGCCGGCGGCCCCATCGTCATCGGCCGTGAGGGTCCGCCCGACGGCCGCCCCCACCCCCAGCACCTGGAAGAAATTGCCCGAGACGGTTTCGGCAGTGGCCGGCTCGGCGTTGCCGCGGTAGGCCATGGTCACGCGGCCGCTCATGCGTGCCACCAGGCCGGCGAAGGCCGTGTCGCGGTCCCGCAAATCCCGGTACATGGGATACGAAAATACCGACTCGTAGTTGTCGCTGTTGCTCGTTCCGGGCGCATCGTAGTGGGTGTGCAACAGCACCAGCCGCTGCGGATCGCGCACCGGCAGGGAGCGCAGCAGCACCTGATCGAGCAGCGAGAAAATCGCCGTGTTAGCCCCCACTCCCAGCGCCAGCGACGCTACCGCCACGGTGGTAAACATGGGGCTGTGGCGCAGCGTGCGGATGGAAAAGCGCAGATCTTTCCACATAACCGGACACAAGATGCACGCCGGCAGCCGCGCTAACCTCAAGCGCGCCCGCGAGGCCGGCCTGCCAGGCTGTGCGCTTTTGGGACCGGCTGTCCGGGTGGAAGACTATCGATAGCGGCCCCGCAGGCCGTTCCAGCGCACCAGCAGGGGATCGGCCAGGAACGCCGCGGCCCCGCGGGTGAGGCTCACGGTGGTGCCCGGCACGTCATTCCAGTGCACGGCCACTTCGATCAACCGCCGCCTCGCGAAAGAATGGCTGATGCATACTGCGGTGGGCTACTCGACGACAATTCGCAGGACCGGCATACCACATCCAGGGGCGGATTGAGGGTGAACCTGATAGACCGTTCCGGTCCACATCCTGTATGTGCGCCGCGCCTGCAGAAGGCAGTTCTCGGTCGGCGACGGAACGGTCTTCAACGATACGTAGCTCTCGTCGGAGAAGTGTCTTTCGCATCGAAAGCGCGAAGTGATGGGCTCGCCTGAAATAGCGGATGAGGACGAACCGACCGGCACGGTCCAGCTGGATGAGACTCAGATCCGGCGCGCCGTTCCTTCGCGGGAAGGCTATCCTCCCCGACTTGCTTGTGAGTTATTTCTTAAGAATAGCGGCTACGCTAGCGAGTTATCCTCGGCCAGATGCTCCCGGACCGACTGCAGCACCCGGGACGCCGCTTTCATCGTCGTACGCGGGGACGGTGGAAGTCGCGCGCCGCAGGGATGCTGTTTATGATCTCCCGGAGAGGCCGCAAGGCTTGTTAGAATGTGAGCTTTCGGACAGAAGCTCCTTTTTTTTTGTTGACGATAAGACCGTCTCACCTTAGGATCAGCTCTAAAGGAGTTTAAATCGTGGCAAACTTACGGCTTCTAACGCTGACCCTATTAGCCTCCTTACTTACCCTCCTATGCTTGGCGGCACCCGCTCCGCAGTCTGACTGCGCGGACGAATGCTCCGACCAATTGGAGGCCTGCTGCCAGAGCGGCGAGGACCCGTGCCAATGCCAGGCGGAGTTTGTGATCTGTATGCAGGAGTGCGGCTACAGTGCCGAGAACTGCACGGACTAACGACTGCACTCTCAGCGAGGAAAGGAGCAGCCTTGTCTCGGCTTGAATGGGCGAGCCATATCGCCGTAATCGCTGTATGCATACTGGCGGGCACAATGCTCGTTGATCGCTGGCTCTCGCTACCGAAAGGCGCCGATCCCGCCGAGGCCTTGCTGGTCGGTAAGCACGTTTCGGTGGAGGGCCCGTGGGATAAGTCGCGACTTACAGTCCTCGTGGCTATGACCACACACTGCAGGTTTTGTCTCGCAAGCATGCCGCTCTACCAGCGCCTAAGCCAAATGAGCGGCGGAGCCAAGTCCGGCTGGGCCCTGATGATAGCCTCGCCCGAGCCGGCGGAGGATGTCCGGCGATTTCTATCCGGAGAGCACATCGCTGCTGCGGGCGTGATACATACCGACCTGCGGAGCTTGGGCGTCACTGGCACACCTACCCTTCTGATTATCGACTCGAAAGGCGTCATCGGAAGGGTTTTTGTTGGCCGGCTTTCCGACGCCAGGGAGCGCCAGTTACTGCGGCTGCTCAAATCGTGAGGAAGAAGAACCAATTGGCCGCCGCATTTTGCCGCATTCATCGCACCGTCGTATTGATCGCAGTGACTGCCTTGTATGTTTGTGCTCAGTCGGCCATCGTCACGGCTGACCAAAACTTCGAGGTGGTCTCGATAAAACCTGCCCCGCGGGTTCGCGAGATAGTCACTGCGGGCCATGGCGTCCTGGAGGCAAAAGGCGCTTCCCTTCGGAAGTTGATAGGGGTCGCATATAATGTCCAGACGTATCAGGTATCGGGCGGCCCTCCGTGGGTCGGCTCCGATGGCTTCGACCTCGTGGCGAAGGCGCGCGCATCGAGCACGAGGGAGCAACTTGGCATGATGCTACGCGCCACGCTCGCCGAACGCTGCAATCTGGTCATCCACCACGAGGCCCTGGAACGGAAAGTCTACGCTCTAACCGTGCTCCCTGACGGGTTGAAGCTTGATGAATACCAAGGGGATATCGAGGCGCCGGTGAGGATGGAGCCGCGTCATCTCCATTGGCGCATCGGAATGGACGAGTTTGCTGGCCGGCTGTCGCAATTGCTGAGAGCGCCCATCTTTGACCGCGCCAGCCGCACCTCGCTCAGCGCAGCCAGGGCCCTTCCCGTTGTCAACGAAACCGGGCTGGGTGGGATCTATGACATCGTGTTGCAGTTTCCACCGAAACTGCAGGATGATGTGTTCAGCACATGGCAGGTGGAGCTGCGCAGCCTGGGCTTGGCCTTGGCCGCCAAGCGGACCGAGTTGGACACCGTCGTGGTGGATCGCCTCGACCGCCCGACCCCAAATTAACGGCAGCACGTCGCCCCGCGCCGCGCCCGCCAGACGGGGGTCGAAGACGACCCGGGCGACGGAGGCGCGTTGCTCGTTAATCGGCTTTCTGAGGTCGCATGCAAGCGTGCTTAGAGGCATGAGCCTCTCCGGCCCCATGGAGAGGGTATAAGCGCGCAACGAGGTCGATCCCCATCTGCTCAAGGCGATCCCGGCGGGGATCGAGGGGGCCGACCCCACGTCCGCGCCTAGCCGGCCACGAACCCCTAGGCGCAAGGTGGGCTGCCCAGAGCGTGCGGAGGGAGAAACGCAGGTCTTTCCACATAACCAAGGGCTAGATGCACGCGGCCAGCCGCGCTAACTGTAAGCGCTCCCGTCCGCGAAGCCTCGGGCGCTGTGCGCTTTTGGGACCGGCTGTCCGGGTGGAAGACTATCGATAGCGGCCCCGCAGGCCGTTCCAGCGCACCAGCACGGGGTCCGCCAGGAAGGCCGCCGCGCCGCGCCGCAGGCTGACGGTGGTACCCGGCACGTCGTTCCAGTGGACCGCCACTTCGATCGCCCGGTAGCCCAGTTGGTGGGCGATGAACAGCACCTCTACATCGAAGCCGAACCCATCCAGGCGCTGGCGGCGGAAAATCTCGCGCGCGGGCTGCGCTTCGAACAGTTTGAAGCCGCACTGGGTATCGCGAAACGGCAGACCCGTGACCACCCGCATGATGATGTTGAAGGCGCGCCCGGCGGCCTCACGGAAAAAGGGCTGGTGGACGCCTACCAGCGACCGATCCACCGCCCGCGACCCGATGGCTACCTGCGCCTGTTCGCGCGCCGCCGCCTCCCACAGCCGGTCCAGGTCGCCGATGGGCGCGGAGAGGTCCGCGTCGGTGACCAGCACCCAATCGCCGCGCGACTCCAGGACTCCGTGCTTGACCGAGTAGCCCTTGCCGCGATTGCCTGGGTTTTTGACCACGCGGGCGCCGGCTGCCCGCGCAATTTCCCCGGTGCGGTCGGCCGAACCGTCATCCACCACCACGATTTCGGCGAATTCCCAGGAAGTTCTGGCGAGATACTCACGGATCGACTCCAAGGCTCGCGGAAGCCGTTTCTCTTCGTTATAGGCGGGAATGGTAATAGAAATAGATCGTCGCAAAGAAGCTTTATGATAGCGTGCCGCGCAACCGGATCGCTGCCCCAAGCCCGTCTGTTATTCTTCAGCGCGGTAAGCAGGCGGCCGCGGCGCAAGCAGGCCAACCGTTCGCATCGGATAGAGCAAGACGAACCGGGGGCGCGCAGTCGCTTCGCCGAACGGCGCCATCCTTCGCCAATGCCACGGCGTAACAGGTGGCTCGCCGTGCGGGTTCGGTTCGCCGGCGGGCGAGGCTTCCGCATGAGGCTCCCACCAGAGACTCGACGACGTCAGTTTCCCAGAGGTACCCTTTCCGCGTGATCGATGACGATGGTGTCCAGCCGGGTATCTTCTCCCTTTACCAGCTTGAGCCCGAGCAAGACGGGGAACCCTTCGGAATCGAGCTTCATTGCCGTATATCCCGGAATCGCGGGCGCATTCGGATCCGCAGAAGTCTTCAATCTTGGCCCTCCCGTTGCCACAACAAGTTCATACACGGGGAATAACCTGGGTTGGTGGTGAAGTTTGATTCTGAATTGCTCCATCAGCAATCTCTGGAACATCAGTTCGAAATCATGCCTGCTCGTATCGGGAGGCAGGATCGCCGTGAACAGGTATAACTGCGCGCCATTGCCGGAAATCCAATCCGGACCCGACACGTTTTCAGGGTCCACGTGGAAGGCCACCGCCATCAGATCCCGCAGCCACACCTTCTGCCACGTCACGCGACCCGGCGAACTCGTTCCAGGGCCGCCCCGCATGCGGCGGTCGCCTGGTCCTCGTTGATCCAGCTTGATAGCAGCGGCGTCAAATTGAATCGGCGACTGGCCGACGGCGGACGTCTGGGATAGCCCCAGGATCAGTGCAACCGGGGTCGACAGGATTCCCTTTCTCATCGTTCCTCCCAGTGCTTGGCATCCGCAGGGCTTGCGATTCTGCGGTATTATGTTTTGGGCTGACCGGCAGCCTCCGTTCACGGGAAGGATTCAACCCACCTCCAGGCTCATGGAGGAACTATGCAACGGCGTCTCCCTGCCCGCCCCAATCTGGAACATCTGAGAACTCAGGCCAAAGCTTTACTCGCGAAGCTCCGCGAAGGCGATGCGGAAGCGGCCCGAACCTTCTCCAAATACCTGCCGGAAGCAGCTACCCTTCCTCCGGAAGAGGTGCGTGCGCGCGGCTTCCGCCTGGCGGATGCGCAGGCGGCGATCGCCCGGAAGAGCGGATTTGCCGCCTGGCCCGGGCTGGCCCGCCACGTGGACCGGCTTCGCAGCATGGAAGGAACGTGGGGCTTTCGCTCCCTCGAAGTGGATGGGAGCGCGGTGCCCGCCGGCATGCTCACCGGCTCATCCCTGCTGATCGATGGCGACCGCTTCCGGATGGAGTCGCCGGAGGCCACCTACGAGGGCATCTTCACCATCGACGTGGAACCGGTGCCGCATCGAATCGATATCGACTTTGTGGAGGGTCCGGAAGCCGGAAATCGTTGCGAAGGTCTCTTCGATCTGGATGGCGACCGGTTCCGGCTCTGCCTCGGCCTGGTTGGCTCCAAGCGGCCACTGGGGTTCGCTACTACTCCCGGTAGCGGCCATGCCTTGGAGGAACTCGTGCGGATAGACCACGCGCGTCCCCCTGCCGTGGACGGCGGAACGGCGCCCCCGAGCGTGACTAAGCCGGCGGCTGTCCGCGCTGAAGGGGATTTCGAAGCCGTCCTCACCCCGACCCTTCAGAGACTCCAGGGCGAGTGGCTGCCGCTTGAACTGATCACGTCGGGGACGCCGCTGCAGGCGAACTGGCTCCCGTTTGGCTCGCGCACGAATTTCGGCATCGAAACCAAGGTCGTGTTCGGCGGTCAAACCCAGGTCCACGCGAAGGTTCGCTTCCATGAGTCCGCCTCGCCGCTGGAAGTGGATTACTACAATCTGCTCGGCAAAGCCAAAGGCACCCTCTCGCTGGGTCTCTTTCGCTGGGACGGCGAGGAAGCAGTTTATTGCATGGCCGCACCGGGTGCGCCCCGTCCTTCAGACTTCACCTGCGATAAGGGCAGCGGCCGGATATTCAGCCGCTGGAAGCGGAAGTAGCGCCGCGCTGCGCGGCTCCGTGCGGAGCATGGAAACCGGTTCTCTCGGGCGACTGCGCGATAATATCGTTTTCCCCCCGAGGAGACCGATTTGTCCCTGGAAGACGAGTTACTCAAGCAGCGCCTGGCGCGCATCCGCGAAATCGACGCCCTGGGTTACAAGCCCTATGGGCGCCGCTACGATTTCACCCACACCATTCCGGAGATCGTCTCCGGCTACGGCACAAAGACCGCCGAAGAGCTGGTTCCCGAGGTCCGCGTGCGCGTGGCTGGACGCGTGATGACCCTGCGCCACATGGGCAAGGCCGGCTTTGCCCACCTGCAGCAGAGCGGCGAGCGGCTGCAAATCTACGTCAAGCGCGATGCCGTGGGGGAACGCGATTTCCAGCTCTTCAAGCTGCTGGATATCGGCGACGTGGTGGGCGTGGAAGGCTACCTTTTCCGGACGCGCACCGGCGAGCTCAGCATTCACGCCGAAAGACTGGAGTTTCTCTCCAAGACGCTGCTTTCGATGCCCGAAAAGTGGCACGGCCTGGAGGACGTGGAAACGCGCTACCGGCAGCGCTACCTGGACCTGATCGCCAATCCCGAAGTGCGCAAGGTCTTCCTGACGCGGGCGCGCATTGTCTCGTCATTCCGGCGCCAGCTTGAATCGCACGGCTTTGTGGAAGTGGAAACCCCCATGATGCAGCCGCTTTACGGGGGCGCCGCGGCCCGGCCGTTCGTCACCCACCACAACACGCTGGATATCGACCTCTATCTGCGCATCGCTCCCGAGCTATATTTAAAGCGGCTGATTGTGGGCGGCCTGGAACGCGTGTACGAAATCAACCGGAACTTCCGCAACGAGGGCCTCTCCACGCACCATAACCCCGAATTCACCATGCTGGAGTTTTACCAGGCCTACACCGACTACCGGGGGCTGATCGAGTTTTCGGCCGAGCTGCTGGCCCAGGTGGCTTTGGACGCCAACGGTTCGACCACGGTGGAATTCGATGGCTGCAAGCTGGATTTCAGCCATCTGGAACGCTACAGCATGCGCGAAGCGGTGGTGCACTTCTGGGAAGGCGCGGACGGCCCGACGCTCGAAGACGTGGCCGACCCCGCCTGGCTGCTGCGCCATTCTTCCAAGCCCACGGCCGGCGAAGCGCTCTCCGACCTCTTCGAGCGCTACGTGGAAGCGCGGCTCATTCAGCCCACGGTGATTTACGATTACCCCGTGGAAACCTCGCCGCTTTCGAAGAACAAGCCCGACGATCCGGCCTTCGTCGAGCGCTTCGAAATCTACGCCGCCGGCATGGAAATCGGCAACGCGTACACCGAGCTGAATGACCCGCAGGAACAGCGCCGCCGCTTCGAAATGCAGCTCGACATGCGCCAGCGCGGCGACCTGGAAGCTCACCAGATGGATGAGGACTACGTCCGCGCGCTTTCCTACGGCATGCCGCCCACCGGGGGCGAAGGCATCGGCATCGACCGCCTCACGATGATTCTGACCGGCTCGCGCTCCATCCGCGACGTGATTCTCTTTCCGCTGCTGCGCCCGGAGGGTCCCATCGACCTGGTATCCCAATTGCGCGCGCTCGATGGAAGCCGGTAACCTGTGCCCTCGACCTTCGAACTCTTCGTTGCCAGCCGCTACCTGCGGGCCCGCCGCAAGGAGGCCGTGATCTCCGTAATCACCGTGATTTCGGTGCTGGGCGTGGCCGTCGGTGTGATGGCGCTGGTGATCGCACTGGGCGTGAACAACGGGTTTCGGGTCACCTTGCAGCGCAACCTGCTGGGGGCCATGGCCCACATTGGGGTGATGCCGAAACAGCCCGGCGACGGCATTGAGAACTGGCGCCAGATGGCCGCGCGGTTGCGCAAACTGCCCCACATCGTGGCCGTTTCGCCGGCGCTCTACAGCGAGGTCTACCTGGCCGGACCGCTGCAATCCACCGGCGCGCTGCTGAAGGGCATCGACGTGGATTCGGAATTGAAAATCAGCGACGCCCTGCGCCACCTGAAGGCGGGCAATCTCGACCGCCTGCGCGACCCCGATGCCAAGCCGCCCGGAATCGTGCTGGGCGCGCAAATGGTGCAGGACACCGGCTTCGTGATGAACTCCAACATCAACGTGGTCAGCCCGCAGGGCGAATTGGCCGGACCGCTGGGCATCGAGCCCGCCATCAAGGTATTCAAGGTAGTGGGCATTTTCGAATCCGGCTTTTACGAGGTGGATGACAAGTGGGCCTTCACCGCCATCCAGCCCGAGCAGCGCATGCTCTCGATCGACGACGCCATCAACCGCATCGAACTGAACGTGGACGACCTCAACCGCACCGCGGAAATCGCCAAAGAGGTGGAGCGCGCCGTGGGGCCGAAATATACCACCACTACCTGGATGGAGCAGAACCACCAATTAATGGCGGCGTTGAACATGGAACGCGTGGTCACCATCATCACCATCGGGCTGATCGAACTGGTGGCCGCGCTCAACATTTTCATCACCCTGGTGATGATGGTGATGGAAAAGTACCGGGATATCGCGGTGTTGATGTCGATGGGCGCGCGCCGCGGCCAGATCCGCCGGATTTTCATGGTGCAGGGGGTGCTGATCGGGATGGTCGGCAGCGCTTTCGGCCTGATGGCCGGGTATACCATCTGCTATTTCTGCAATAAGTATCACTGGCCGCCGCTCGACCAGACGGTGTATGCGCTGCCCTACGTGCCCTTCCAGCCGCGGTGGGTCGACGGAATCTGGATCGCTGCGCTGGCCGTTGCCGTAAGCTTCGTGGCGACGATTTATCCCGCCCGTAATGCTACCCGCATTGCGCCGGCGGAGGTTTTGCGATACGAGTGAGATTCAAAAGCCTGACGCGGAGACGCGGAGGCGCGGAGAAAAACGCGGAGAAGGCACTTGGCGGGGCTACGCGGTCCGCTCTGACACCCGCCGCAGCACTACGGCCGAGTTCTTACTGCCGAACGCGATGCAGTTGGCCACCGCATTCTCCACATCCAGGCGCCGGCCGCCTGTGGTCACATAGTCCAGATCGCAATCCGGATCGGGTTCGTCTACATTGATCGTCGGCGGGACCACCCCATCGCGCATCGCCAGCAGCGTGGCCGCCACTCCGGCCGCCCCGCAGGCTCCCTGGGGATGCCCGATCAGGCTCTTCAGCGACGACCCGGCGAGGTGGTACGCGTGGCCGTTGAAGGCCAGTTTTACCGCGCGCGTCTCAATGCGGTCGTTCAGCTCCGTCGAAGTGCCGTGGTAATTGATGTACTGCACGGCTTCGGGCGCCACTCCCGCCTCCTCCAGCGCCAGTCCGATCGCCCGCGCCGGCTCCTCACCGCATTCCTCCAGCCGCACCCGGTGATAGGCTTCGCAGGTAGAGCCGTAACCGGCGATCTCGCCGTATATGTGTGCTCCACGCGCCCGCGCACGCTCCAGTTCCTCCACCACGAAGAACCATGCTCCCTCCGCGATCACGAAACCGTCGCGGTCGCGCGAAAACGGCCGCGAGGCCCGCTCCGGCTCGTGGTTCCACCGCGTGCTCATGATCCGCATGAGCTGGAAACCGCGCAGGATCAGGGGCGCGATGGGCGCATCCACGCCGCCCGCGATCATGGTGTCCAGCGCCCCGTGGCCGATGTTGCGGAAAGCGTAGCCCAGCGCGTCGGTGGAGGACGTGCACCCCGTGGAGATGATATGGCTCAGCCCGCGGAAGCCGAAGCGCATGGAAACCTCGCTGGCCAGCGTTCCAATCGTCCCGGTGGGAATGGTGTACACGCTGCACTGCTTCTGGTGGCCGGTATAGTAGAGGCGGTATTGCTCCTCGGTGAATTCCTGGCTGCCGCCGCCCGATCCGACGATGACCCCGATCCCGCGCAGCTCCTCGCGCGACATTGCGTGCGCGTCCAGGCCGGCGTCCTCCAGCGCTTCGGCGACGCTGGCCGCCGCCAGCGGAACCGCCCGCGATACATGCGGCCGGTCCTTCACCTCCACCCACTTCTTCTCATCGAATTCCGGCGGGATTTCGCCCGCAACTTGCACGGCGAAAGCCGACGGATCGAAGCGGGTGATGCGTTTCACCCCGCTCACGCCGTCGCGCGTGGCCTTCCAGAAATTCTCCCGCCCAATGCCATTGGGACTGACCGCACCAATACCCGTAATCACAACTCGTCGCATGTGTCTTTGCTTTTGTTCCAACCGTCAGTATAGGCTGAATCTTATGGACGGTGCCACGCAGACTCGCCGAGCCGGAGCTCTTTCGAGCTTTCTGGCCGGTTTACAGGCGGGCATGCTCGGCATTCTGGCCATGCTGGCGTGGCTCGGGGTGAGCGCGGCGTGGCAGCAGCGCAGCTTCTGGACCTCCGAAAACCTGATGGCCAGCCTGTTCTACGGCAACCGCGCCATCCATTCGGGATTCGCCGCCAGCACGATTTCGGGCCTGGCAGTCTACCTGGCGCTTTACAGCCTTTTGGGCGGCCTGCTGGCGTTCGCCATCCGGGACCGCGTGGAGCGCCTACGCGTGCTGTTGTTCAGCGTGGTCTTCGCGCTGCTTTGGTACTACTTCTCGTACCGGGTCCTGTGGAGGGCCGTAGCTCCGCTGATCGCGCTGCTGCACGTCGAGCGGGCCAACGTGTTGGGGCATCTGGTCTACGGCACGGTGTTGGCGCGCTACCCGCTTTACCTGCCGCACGCGCAATCCGAGATCCCTCCGCCGCCCCCAACGCCCACGGTGCCGCCCCCGCTGCCACCCGCCGAAGTGCCCGGCGAACCGGCCGTCGGCAGCGAATCGGCTTAAGGGGGAACGCGACAGCACTTCTCAGCGGCCGGTGCTCTGCGGTTCGGTGTTGACCGCATCCAGCGCCTGGTAGCGGTCCAGGTGGGGCTCCGGCTCGGCGTGAGAATTCACATCCAGCCGCATGAGCTGGTAGTGAGTGTCGCCGGAATAGGTGGGCCAGTTTGGCAAACCGGAACCGTTCGGGTTGCCGGTCTTGATGAAGTTGGCGAAGTACGCCTGGGCGACTTCGGAGACCTTATAGTCCTGGGGTACCCAGGCATATCGGGGGTCGAGCGGGATATTCCCCATGACATACTGAATTTCGGCCGAATGCACGGCGCCCAGGGGAGCGGGGGCCTGGTCGCCGCCGCGGGCGGCTGCCGGTAGAAACCTCGGCCGGGGATGAGTATAAAAATAGCGGTAAACCGGATGGCCGCCGGTCTTCGCCTGGAGGATGGCCCACTTCCAGGTGCCGTAGGCGATGAACCGGGCGCTGGCAAGGTGGGTGGCGGCCTCGATGACCTGCTCCGGGGTGGAAGGCGCGTACACCTTCAGCAACTCGCCGGCGCGGTCGCCGTAAAGCCTTCGGACCGCATTGGCGAAATTCTCGGGGGTCGGCTCACTTTGCGCCAGCACGCTTCGCGGCCCCTGCTCCTCGGAGTTGGATCCGGCCAGCAGGGGAACCTTAGCCTGTTCGCCGGCGGCGTAGATGTCCGCCAAAGGTTTCGGCAGGAAGTAGCCGTCCAGGTCCGTGCTGAAGCGCATCCCGGTGCTCTTGGCCACGGCCTCCTGAATCTGTTCCGCCGTCATGGCGCGGAGGGCAGCCAGAGAGGATGCTCCGGCGGAAGCGGCAAATTTCACCCCCACCTCCTCGGCTTCGGCAAGGGGGCGTGCCGGAAGGCTTGAGATCATGGCGCCGCTCTCACCGATGGCGCCCGCAATCAGATCCCTGGAAAGCGGAGAGGCCATCAGCGCACTCACCGAAATCGAACCGGCAGATTCGCCGCCGATGGTCACCTGTTTCGGGTCTCCGCCGAATGCCGCGATGTTGCGCCGCACCCACTCCAGAGCGGCAACCTGGTCCAGCAGGCCGTAGTTGCCGGACGCGTGATGCGGCGACTCCCTGGTCAGCTCCGGATGGGAGAAGAACCCGAAGATATTGGTCCGGTAGTTCACGGTGACGGCCACGATGCCCTTGCGGGCCATGCTGGCGCCATCGTAGCGCGGCTCGGATCCATCGCCGTTCTGAAACCCGCCGCCAAAAATGTAGACCAGGACGGGCAGCCGCTCGCGGTCCGATTTGGCCGGCGTCCAGACGTTCAGATAGAGACAATCTTCGCTCATGCCGTTGCTGCGAAACCAATAGTCGGCGGTGGGCGAGGTATGCTGCATGCAGCGTGGGCCGAACTGGTCGGCGTTGCGGACACCCTTCCAGTTTTTCACCGGCAAGGGTTCTCTCCAGCGCAGATCGCCGACCGGCGGCTGGGCAAACGGGATTCCTTTAAAGGCGCGAACGCCGGAATCCGGTGGGGTGGTAGTCTCGATGTAGCCATTGGCGATCTTGACGCGGTCGCCAGCCAGTGCCGCTCCAGGCAGAACCGCCCCGAGCAAAATCGTAATCAAACAGAAGCTTCCGCATTTCGATGAACGCATAACACCCCTACAGGAAAACCTTTCAGCCAGGACTTCGACTTGGACTTTCGCGGTCCTCATCGATTTTACCTCCGGGCTGCCGGGCCCTGCGGGCTTGCCCGGCGACGAGCGTCGGCATGCCAGCCCCAGGGGCGACAGGGCCGGGGCAGTGCCCAAATTCAGTCGGGGCTGGCCAGCCTTGGGCTAAAGTTTTTTCCAATTCTGCCGATCCATCCGGTGATGACTTGGATCTGCATCTGGACGTCGAGTCTGCTGGCCGTCTCCGCTATGGCGCAGACGGCTGACCCCGCCAGCAGTGCTCCTCCCGCCGGTGGGGCGCGTACGGCTCTGGCCCCTCTGCCGCGGGATCAACCGCCCCCCACACCCACGCCTCCGTCTGCCGCGGGCATGCGGGACTCGCTCGCCAAACAAAGGCAGTCCGTCCGCCGGCAGGCCGCGCTGGCTGGCGCCTGGATGCTTCCCTTCGACGGCCCGCTGTATGTTGACACGCCGTGTGAACCGATCAAGGATGCCGTGGTGGCGCCGATCATCGACGACGCCGCCCATTCGCAGAAGGTCGATCCCAAGCTGTTACGGGCCGTGATCGACCAGGAATCGGGATTCCACCCCTGTGCGACTTCATCCAGGGGCGCCGAGGGGCTGATGCAACTCATGCCCGAGACCGCCAGCCAATTCAGCGTGCGGGACCCGTTTAGCCCAAAGGAGAACATTGACGCCGGCGCGAAATACCTGAAGCAGCTTCTGGACCGCTACAACGGAGATCTGCCACAAGCCCTGGCAGCTTATAACGCCGGCCCGGCGCGGGTGGACGACTCGGGGGGCATTCCGGATATTCCGGAGACCCGCGACTATGTCGAGTCGATCTTAAGCAAGCTGAAAGCCAAGGATCCGGACCCACCGAAGTCCCCGATACCCAAGCCGGTGAAGAACTGAACCCGGCGGTTCGGGCATAAGCTACCGTACGCGCGGCGTGCCTGGCACGGCGTGACCTGCCGCACCTCAGGACGCAGCCTCGTCCCGTCTGGCGGCGATGCTTGCAATCTGGACCCTCACGGCCCACTTTCGGTCGACCCGAAGTGCCGCATTGCCGGTGTTTCCTTCGAGGGGGTACCGCGCTATCCTTACGAAGAAAGCGGGGAGCTCCGATGAGCAAGAAAGTCTTGATCGTCACGGGAGACGGCGGCGACAGCTATGAGGCTCTGTATGCCTATCACCGGTTTCAGGAGGCGCGCTGGGAGCCATTAGTCGCGGCCCCGTCGCGGCGGCGCTTGCATATGGTGATTCACGACGCCGAACCCGGCTGGGAGACCTATGTCGAACGGTCTGGCCACTCCATCGAGGCCGATATTGCCATCACGGCCGTCGCGGCCAAAGAATTCGTCGCCGTGCTGGTGTTGGGCGGCCGAGCCCCGGAGTATCTGCGCAACGACGCCAGCCTGCTTTCCCTGGTGCGGGAGTTCTCGAACCAGGAGAAATGCGTCTGCGCGATTGGGCATGGTCTCCAGATCCTGATCGCGGCGGGCATTACCAAAGGACGCACCGTCACCTGCCACCCTCACGTGCGGGTCGAGGTTGACCGCGCCGGTGCAATTTACAGCCCCAAGCCGGCCGTGCGCGATGGCAGACTGGTCACGGCGCAAAGTTGGCGTTGCATGGCAGATTTTTACCGCGAGATCTTCACCTGCCTGGGGACTCCGGCATAATTACGCGACCGGCGGAACCGGTTCCTGGCGGAGGCCTCTACTTCGAGCAGCAAATGTGGCTGGAAATCAGCGATGCGGGCGTAAACGCCTGGGCGCCGCCAAAATAGTTCCGCGCGCTCAACCGGCGGTAGAAATCACCCGCAATCCCGGCCGCCAGTGGACCGATTGCCGGACGGCCACCGGTGAGCAGGACCACCGCCACCAGTTTCCGGTTGCCTACGTCATTGAAGGAACCGAACCAGCCCAGGTGAGTGTGGTTGTCCGTGCAGGTGCCAGTCTTGCCGGCGATGGGCCCATCCTCACGCGCACGATGCGCCGTGCCGAACTCCACGGCACCCCGCATCCCCGGCTCTACCAGCGGGATCAGATTGCCGATATCCAGGTGGCGCTTCACCCGAGGGATAAAGTTCTTGACTTCCTCCTGGTTGCGGGGGTACTGCAAATAGTAGAGAGTTCCGCCGTTGGCTACGGCCGTCATCAAGGCGGCCAACTGCAATGGCGTCTGGGAGATCCCCTCCCCGAAGCTGGTCAGCATGCCAACGCCGCCGTTCTTGGGGGGCGCCGAAGGATAGCGGCCGGGCTGCTCGCCGGCGATATTCAGACCGGCATCTTCCCCATAGCCGAACAGGTGGGCATAATAGCTTACCTTTTCGAAGCCCAGTTTCTCGCCCAGGGAGGCGAAGTAGTAATTGTTGGAATGGGCTATGGCGTAAGTCAGATCCATGCGCATGCCGCCGAACCGAAACTTGTTGGCCGGTTGGATGACCTTCTCGCTCAGACCTGCCAGGGCTACGGAAACCTTGATGGTGGAGCAGGGCTGGAACCCGGAACCCAGGGCGACGCGCTGGTTGACCATGGTCAAAATCCGCCCGTTAGAAGGATCTACGACCACCACCGAACCGTTAAATTGGCCGAGCGCCTCAACGGCCGCCCGGCGGATCTCCGGATCCTCGCCATCCACGTGGTCGCCCACCGTGGAATCGGCATATGTCGGCTCCGTCCAAGGTCCACCGGCAATGATGGGCCCGGCGGGCCGGGCTACAGCCTTGTGCACCTGCACGGCGGACACGCGGGTGACGAGCGCCGGGTGCAGGGCCGGGTGTGCGGCTGCCGCTTGCGTGACGGGGTGGCCGGTGTAATGGCGATGTCTTTTTACCGGGGTGGTTGCGAAAACGAGGATGCTGGCTACCAGAAGAACCAGAATAAAACCGAAAGGCTTAAAGAAAGGGGACCTGTTCATAATTCAAATGCGACACACCGCGCCAAAGGAGGGATAGCCCAGTGGCGCTGGAGCCAAAGCCCGAGTCAGCATGTCCGGCCGGAGCAACCGGACTTATCTGGAATTGCTTACCACCCAGAGGGCCGGTAAACAATACCCTTGTCAGCTTAACACAAACATTCCACTCTCAACCCAAACTCAGGTTGGTTAGTATTAAAAATTGGTAAGTAAACCTTGCAAACCGCACTGGAAGTTCTCCAGAACGAGATCATCGATTGCCGCCGGTGCCCGCGTCTCCGGGAACACTGCACCGCGATTGCCCAAAGTAAACGCCGCGCGTATCTCGAATGGGAGTATTGGGGCAAGCCGGTTCCCGCCTTCGGCGATCCATTGGCGCGCGTTCTAATAGTGGGACTCGCGCCAGGGGCGCACGGTTCCAATCGAACCGGAAGAATGTTTACCGGCGACCGGTCGGGCGACATCCTGTACCGGGTGCTGCACCGGACCGGTTTCGCTTCCCAGCCGGTGAGTGCCTCGCGCGGCGACGGGCTGGTTTTGCGCGACGCTTACATTACCGCGGCGGCCCATTGTGCTCCGCCTGGCAATAGACCGGCGCCCGAGGAGATCCGCAACTGCCGGCCTTTTTTGGAGCGTGAACTGGCGCTGCTGCCGAATATAAAGGTAGCGGTGGCGCTGGGGAAGATCGCGTTCGACAGCTATCTGGATGTATTGAAGGCGGGTGGTGCGATTGCCAGCCGCGCCGCGTTTGTATTCGGACACAACCGCCGGTTTCAGACCGCGCCCGGCTATCCGCTGCTGATCAGTTCCTACCATCCCAGCCAGCAGAATACCTCCACCGGGAAATTGACCGAAACGATGCTGGCAGACGTTTTCCGGGCAGCGCGGACCGCCGCGCGGAAGGCCACGGGAACCGTCTGACGGATCTTTGTCCGTGCCCTCCCCTGGGCCAACCCGTTTCGCCGGCCATGGGTTACAGCACCGTCTGAAACCACAAACCCTTTGGCTGTGTTGCACGGGGGATCTACGCGCAAGAACGAGACAGCAACCCCACCGACCGGCAAGCCCTCATTTCGGCGTGATCATGCCCAGGCGCACCGCCCGCCGGGCCCCGGTGGCCGAGGGAAGATTGGAGGGGCGCCCTCGCCACGTCTCGTAGGCCAGGATGGCGAAGGCGATGGCCTCCTTGGCGTCCGGGTCGATCCCATAATCGGCGGAACTCGCCATCCTTATTCCTGGAAGCAGACTCACCATGTGGGCCATGATCTGGGGATTGTGAACGCCGCCGCCGGAGACGATCAGGTCGGCCGGTTGGCCGGTCTCGGCTACCTGCCGCACGCCCATCGCCACGGTGAGGGCGGTCAGCACCGTGGCCGTCGCGATCAAATCTTCGAGCGGCAGGCCCGAGGCCTTCAGACGGTCGACAAATTGCGCGCCGAACTGCTCCCGGCCGGCGCTCTTGGGCGGCTTTCGGCGGTAGTACGGGTCGCGCGCCAAGCTTTGCAGCAGCGCCCGGTTCACGTTCGCCGCCGCGGCAATTCGGCCGCCGCGGTCGCAAGTCAGCCTGCCTCGTGAGTATTCGCGCGCCAGTGCGTCGATCACCATGTTGCCGGGGCCGGTATCGAAGGCCACCACGTCCCCTGGCGCGGCGTGCGGGGGGATGGCGGTGATGTTGGCGATGCCGCCGATGTTCAGGGCAATGCGCATCCTGCGGCGGTCGCGGAACAGCAGGTAGTCGGCAAACGGTACGAGCGGGGCGCCTTGGCCGCCCGCGGCGATGTCGCGGGCCCGAAAATTCGACACCACCGGCAGTCCGGTCCGCTCGGCCAGCACCGCGGCTTCCCCCAATTGCAGGGTGTTTTTGGCGCCCTCATGGTACACGGTCTGCCCGTGGCAGCCGATCAGTTCCACCGGCCCGAACCGGCGGAGGGCCCGCTGCACCGCGGCGGCATACAGTTCGCCCAGCCGGTAGTTGAGCCGGGAGATGGCGGCGGTGGTGGTGACGGCATCGAAGACCGCCAAAATGGCTTCGCGCACCGCCGGCGGGTAGGCCGTAGCCTGGAAGCCGACCGTCTCCACGCCGCGCGCGCGGATTTCCACCACCGCCACGTCGATGCCATCGAGCGATGTGCCGCTCATCACCCCCGCCACTCTCATAAGTGCTTCAATTCCTTACGTGATTCTCCGCCGGGCCGGTGCCGACCGCTTGCCAACCGGATACGCCGGGGCAGTTGCCGGGGGATTGTAAAAGCTGGGGGCGCCGGGCTGAGCTGGTTCGTGCCGGGCGGTTCGCCATCGGATGGGCCTCGGCTGGGCGGTTGCCGGCGGTCACCCGGCGGGGAAGGCCCCGCTTTCTGACGGTCGCGGCTCCAATCAGGCGAGCGCCACGGGGGATCGGAGACGGTCACCAGGTGGCTCACAATCACGGGCGCTTCAGCTCCTGCTGCAATTCGGCCAGAAGGTGCAGGGCCTCGATGGGGCGGATGCGGTCCAGGTCGAGGGAGCGGATGCGCTCGGCCATGCCGTAGCCGACCGGCTCGAAGAGCTGGATTTGGACGGGACTGCGGGGGGGCCCTTCGGGTCCGGCGCCGGCTAGTTCCTCGGTGACCTCGTGCTCGGTGCGTTCGTGGAACTGCAGCACCTCGCGGGCGCGCTCGATTACGGCCATCGGCAGGCCGGCCAGGCGGGCCACCTCGATTCCATAGCTGCGGTCGGCGCGGCCCGGCTCGACCTTGCGCAGGAAGATAATCTGGTCGCCCGCCTCCTTCACCGAAACTTTCAGGTTGCGCACCCCGGTAAGCTGGTCGGCCAGCTCCGTAAGTTCATGATAATGCGTCGCAAACAGAGTTTTGGCGCGGGTCCGCGAATGAATGTATTCCACCACCGCCCAGGCCAGCGCCAGGCCGTCGTAGGTGGCCGTGCCGCGACCGATTTCGTCGAGCACGATGAAGCTGCGGGGCGTGGCGGTGTTCAAGATGACGGCCGTCTCGGTCATCTCCACCATGAAGGTGGAACGGCCGCGGGCGAGGTTGTCGGAGGCGCCGATGCGGGTAAAAATGCGGTCGACGACCGGGAGGCTGGCCGATTCCGCCGGCACGAACGAACCCATTTGCGCCAGGATGGCGATCAGCGCGGCCTGCCGCAGGTAAGTCGACTTGCCGCCCATGTTCGGACCGGTAATGATGGCGATGGGACCGCCCGCACCGCCGAGCGACAGATCGTTAGGGGTGAAGCGGCCGCCATCCTGCGCCAGGCGCTCAATCACGGGGTGGCGGCCCGCCACGATGCGCATCTCGCCATCCCCGGAAAAAGCCGGCCGGTGGTAGCGATTCTCGGCGGCTACCTGGGCCAGCGACGCGGTGACATCCACTTCGGCGACGGCGGCGGCGGTGGCGCGGATGCGTTGGGCCTGGGCGGCGGCCCGCTGCCGTACGTCCGCGAACAACTCCTTTTCCAGGTTGAGGATGCGCTCTTCGGCGTCCAGCACTTTGCGCTCGTAATCCTTCAATTCCGGCGTGGTGAACCGCTCGGCGTTGGCGAGGGTCTGCTTGCGCTCGTAATCGGCGGGGGCCAGGTGCATATTGGCGCGGGTGATCTCGATGTAATAGCCGAAGACGTTGTTGAAGCGGACTTTGAGCGACTGAATTCCGGTGCGCTGGCGCTCGCGGGTTTCGATCTGGGCGATGTACTGCTGCCCGTTCTGGCGGAGGTCGCGGAGCTCGTCGAGGCCGGCGTGAAAGCCCGCGCGGATGGTACCGCCATCGGAGAGGTTGAGCGGCGGCTCGTCGGCGATGGCCTCCAGGATGAGGTTGGCCACATCGGGCAGCTCGTCCAACCGGTCGTAGAGGGAGCGGAGCCGCGCCGCCTGCTGGGTTTCGAAGCAGCGCTTGAGCGCGGGAATGCGCTCGATGGAGCGGCCCAGGGCGAGCAGATCGCGGGGACTGGCGGTGCCCAGGGTGACCTTGGCCAGCAGCCGCTCGATGTCCAGAATCCCGCCAAGCTGTTTGCGCAACTCGGCGCGCAGGATGGTTTGTTGCAGCAACTCGCCCACGGCGTCCAAGCGCTCGCAAATCTCGGCGGTATCCATGGAAGGCCGCAGCAGGCGCTGGCGCAGCAGCCGGCCGCCCATGCCAGTGAGGGTCTGGTCGAGCACCGCGAGCACGGTGACTTCGGAGGGACCGGGGCCGGCATCGGCGGCGAAGAGCGGCTCGACCAGCTCCAGGTTGCGGACGGTGACGGCGTCCAGGGCCATGAAATCGGCGCGATCGTAAAAGGCCGGGCGGTCCAGGTGGTCGAGCGCCCCGCGTTGGGTGTCGCGCAGATAGTGGAGGATGGCGCCGGCGGCGCCCACCGCGCCGGGGCGGTTGGCCAGGCCGCAGCCATCGAGCGAGAGCAGCTTGAAATGTTCACAGAGGGCGCGCGCGGCGTAATCGGCAGTGAAAATCCAGTCTTCCAGATCGCTGCGTACAAAGCGCGGGGCGGGGCTGCCCTCGGGGGCGGGGATGGAGAGATCGGCGGGCAGCAGGACTTCGCGCGCGCCCAGGCTTTCGAGCGCACCGGGCACCTCGGCCGGCTCCATTTCGGTGACGCGGAATTCGCCCGTGGAAATGTCCACATGCGCCAGGCCGAAGCGGGCGCCTCGCGACACGGCGGCCAGATAGTTGTTCTCGCGCGAGCGCACCAGGTTGGCGTCCATGGCCGTACCGGGCGTGACGATGCGGGTCAGTTCGCGCTTGACCAGCTTTTTGGTTAAGCGGGGGTCTTCCATCTGGTCGCAGATGGCCACGCGCCGGCCCTTCTGGATCAGCCGCGCGATATAGCCTTCGGCCGCGTGGTAGGGCACGCCGCACATGGGGATGGCGGCGCCCTTTTCCTTGTTGCGGGAAGTGAGGGTGATTTCCAGATCGCGGGCGGCAATTACCGCGTCTTCAAAGAACAGCTCGTAAAAATCGCCCAGCCGGAACATCAGCAAGGCGTGCGGAACCTGCTGCTTGATGGCGTTGTACTGCCGCATGAGCGGCGTGGAGGCGTCGGTCGACATTCTTACCGGACCGCCGGCCTCCTAAGCGTAAATCCCCCGCAGCTTGATGGCGTCGCACACCCGGTCGAGGGCCAGCATGTAGGCGGCGATGCGATTGTTGACCTTGTGATTTTTGGCGTACTCCACCACCGCGGCGAAGCTCTCCACCATGATCTCTTCCAGGCGCGCGTTGACCAGTTGCTCATTCCAGAAAAAGCCCTGGCGGTCCTGGACCCACTCGAAATACGACACCGTCACCCCGCCGGCGTTGGCCAGGATGTCCGGAATGACGAAGACGTTCTCTTCCGCCAGGATCTGGTCGGCCAGAGGGGTAGTGGGGCCGTTGGCGCCTTCACAGAGAATCTTGCAGCGCAGGCGGGCGGCATTGCCGGAATGGATGACGTTCTCGGTGGCGGCGGGCAGCAGCACGTCACAGGGAAGAAAGAGGGCCTCGGACTTGTCGGTGTCCTCGCCCTCCGAGAAACCGGTGATCGAGCCGGTCTCGTGACGGTGGCGCTGCAGAGCCGTGATATCCAGGCCGGCGGAGTTGTACACCGCGCCATCATATTCAATGATGCAGACGATTTTGAAGCCGAGCTGCGCCATCAGTTTGGCTGCCATGCCGCCCACATTGCCGAACCCCTGGATCACCACGCGGGTGGATTCGGGGCGAAGTCCCAAGAGCTGCAAGGCCTGGAGGGTGACGATCATGCAGCCGCGGCCGGTGGCTTCGGGGCGCCCGCGCGATCCGCCCAGCGACATGGGCTTGCCGGTTACCACCGCGGTGGTGGTATGGCGGACGTGCATCGAATAGGTGTCCATGATCCACGCCATCACTTTTTCGTTGGTGTTGACGTCGGGAGCGGGCACATCGCGCTCGGGGCCGAGGAAGTCGATAATCTCGGCGGTGTAGCGGCGGGTGAGCTTTTCCAGCTCGGTGTCGGAGAGCAGGTTGGGGTCGCAGATCACGCCGCCCTTGCCGCCGCCGAAGGGGATGTTGACCACAGCGCACTTCCAGGTCATCCAGGAGGCCAGCGCGCGGACTTCGTCCAGCGTGACATCGGGACCGAAGCGGATTCCGCCCTTGGCCGGTCCGCGCGCCAGAGAATGCTGGACGCGGTAGCCGGTGAAGACTTCCAGGCGCCCGTCATCGAGCTGCACGGGGATGTGGACGGTGATTTCCTTAGTGGAAGTGCCGAGCACCTTGCGCATGCCGTCATCCAGGCCCAGGCGGGCGGCGGCTTCATCGAACCGCGCGGCGGCGGCCAGCCAGGGGTTCTTCTCGTTCTCGTGGGAAATGGAAACAGGTTGGGTCAACGTGGCCAATGTTTCTTGCCTCCGGTCAAAGAACATTATGGCAGGTCGGAAACACCGGGACATCGGGGAACCCGCAAAGCGATTCGGCGGGGGCGGCGGGTGGAAGTGGACTGGGCTGGATGGATAACGGCTCCGCCCGGCACGGCGGCGAAGCGGAAGCGAGACACGCTCGGCGGGAAGACATAACTGGGGCGCGACCGGAAAGAGTGAGGGAGCCAGGACTGCGGAGAAAGTTACTCAACTGAGACAGCAACTGGGCAGGAAGGCAAGCAGGAACCGAAGTTCCACGGTCGAGGGCCGAATGCACTGCGACAGGGCTGGGGTCATCCTGCCCAAAGGGGTCACCGGGCGTTGGCGGGGGTGCGGGGCGCCGTGCGGCCTGCAGAGCTTGACGAAATGGGCTGAAGGGCAGGAGAAAGGCCCAGGGGCGCGGACCGGCGGTCCGAACCTCCTGGGCCCGGTGAGTTTACTTCGCGGCGGGTACCCATACGGCATCGGGAGTGGAGAAGTCCACACCTGCAACTTCCGTCGTCACGCTCACGTATTGAAGCCCCGCTTTCTTGCCCGGCTTGGCGGAGAACGTCAACAGGTACTGGTTGTCCAGAATCTGCCGCAGTTGGTCCAGGTAAGGCGAGAAGCTCACGGGAGCCTGCGTGCCGAGGAAGAACGATTCGCCGCCGGTGATATCCGACAGTTTGGCCAGGGCATTCTGTCCGTTATTCCTGTCCCAGAAGTTCCGATACCAGTGCCCCACCCCCGGAAAGTAAATCGTGTGGACGATGGTGCCGGTTTTCTGCGCTACTTCGGCAGCGGTGTCTACATCGGGGTTCAGCAAAGCATTGCGGCCGCGGCCGGCCCGGTCGATTCCGTCGGTCACCAGGACCACCTCGCGCCGGTTGGAGCTTGCAGTCCAACGCTTCATCAGCTCGGTCAATGAAAGATAGGGGCTGCCGTAGGCTCCCACGGTACTCACCGGCAGCCGCAGGGCCTTGGCGGCCAAAGCGTGATCGGTGGTGAAATCCTGGCGAACCTCAACGGTCGCGTTCCTGGTATAGCCGATTCCGACGGCGGTGGTAGACGGTTGGGCGTTGATGAACGTGCGAAGGTCCTCGAGCTGAGAACCCAGATTCGAGGTGCTCGCGTCGTCGATGAGAAAGAACAATTCGAGTCCCGCGCGGTCCCCCTTCGCCGCAACCCATTCGGTTACCGGCAGCCGTTCCTTGCCCTTCTTGACAACCACGTCCTGCTTCTCGACCTGAGGCGCGCGTTTGCCGTTTTCGACGTTGGCGGTGACGGTCATTCTCGCGGGAATTCCCGTCGCAGTTGGGTTGTTTGTGCCCGGCGGCACCTCGCTCAGGAGCATTGCCGCGCAGAGTATCGTTACGATTGATCCAGACATTGAAGTCCTCCTTAAATTGCTTGGTTATGGGTTGAGATTCTGACACCGGGTGGTGTCGACTACGCCGGACAGTTCCGGCGCTTCCGGTTGGATTCCGCCATCAGGATTGCTGGAGGGCGGTCCCCAGGTCCCCGCTTCCGAGGTCCTCCGGGTTCACGCCACTCTCTTCCCGCGCCAACGCGGCGGGCGCCGGCTTCATCAGTTTGAAGAGTGTGGCATTCACCAGAATTGTGATCAGCGAAGCGGCCAGCGTGGCGTTATACACGTCGGCGCCAATCAGCCCCGAGTGCAACGAAACCTCCGCCAGGATGAACGAAAACTCGCCGATTTGAGTAAGCCCGAGACCGGCACGTAACGCCGTTTGGGCGGGATAGCCGAACAGACGAACAACGGTAAACCAGACCGCAAACTTGCCCACCAGAATCAGCCCCACCATCACCGCCAGAACGCGCCAGTTGGAGAACACCGTTCGGGGATCGATGAGCATGCCGATGGTGACGAAAAAGAGCGCCACGAACGCATCGCGGATGGGAATGATTTTGGCTGCCAGCTTGTGGGCGTAATCCGAGCTGCCCAGCAGCAGACCGCCGACGAATGCGCCAAGCGCCAGCGAAAGGCCGACCGCCTCAGTAAAGGCGGCAATCTCCAGACAGGTGGTGAGCGCCAGAAGAACCGCGATTTCATCGTTGCAGGTTCTTTGCACGCGGGCGAGCAGGCGCGGCATAATCTTCCACCCGGCGTAAATCACCGGCACCAGCAGCAGAATCGCTTTGCCAACTGTCCAGAGGACGCCGTAGCCGGCGCCGCCCGAAGTTCCAAGACCGGGGAGTAACACCGTAAGAACGATCACGGCCAGATCCTCGAAGAGCGTGAGGGTGATCATCACCCGGCCGGCCTCCGAAGCCAGCTCGCCGCGGTCCATCAGCAGGCGCATGAGGACCATGGTGCTGGCTACGCAAACGATGCATCCGACGGCGATCCCCTGTGAGAGCGGCCAGCCGAGCAGCACACCGGCGCCGATGCCCAGTCCGATGGAAAGAGAGATGCCGATGGGTGCGCCGATGAGCGCCACCCATTTCACGCGGAGCAGCTCGGGGATGGAAAACTCGGTGCCGATGGAAAACATCAGCAGAATGACGCCCACCTCGGCCATCACTTCGAACGTGTGAACGTCGTGCACGCGAGGCCCGGGCGTGAGCGGGCTGAGCAGCAGGCCAGCCAGAACGTAGCCCAGAATCAGCGGCTGCCGAAGACGCCAGAAGAGCAGGCCGGCCAACAAGGCGGCCGTAAGAACCATGGCGATGTCGCGAAAAATGAACATGGGACCTCAATCCTTGAGCGCCGTTCGTGCGTTTTTTGAAAACCCACGCCGGCATGGCGGAAGTGCAGCTTGGTGCGGGCGTCTCCCCGCCCTACGCTGTTATCAGCGCTTCGGGGTCTTGCGCCTGCTCCCGGTGAGGACTTTGGCAATCAGCGCTCCAAAGGGAGCCAGGCAGCGCCGCGAAGGTTGCCGCGTGTGTCTTCAGAGGGTTGGGACCAGTTGAAAGCGAGGGTTGGCCTTGAGACGGCCCGGCGCATCCCTTGGCTGACGGAATTTTCCGACCCCGAGACCGCATTTGGCCCGGGATCCCTCGCGCCACAGGAGCGGCCTGCCAGCCCAGCCGCGGACATCGGCAAAACTTGGCCGCGGAGGGCGTCCCGTATAATCGCTACAATGGTTGACTTTTCTTCCGGCGTCCGGCTGGATGCACCCTCGTACCTGGGCATCCACGCCGTCAACATATACGTCAAGGATCAGGAGCGCAGCCGCGAATTCTACGTGAAGAAGCTTGGATTCGACGTGGCCTTCGACGCGCGGCTCCAGTCCGGCGACCGGTGGTTAGCGGTTGCGCCGCCGGATGGAACGGCAGTTCTCTCGCTGATTGCGCCGAAGTCCACATCGAAGCAGCATACGCTGATCGGCCGGTCCACCGGCGTCGTATTCGTGGCCGAGGATGTGCTGGCCAAGTTCGAGGAGTGGCGCAAACGCGGCGTGCGCTTCCTGAATATACCGCGGCTGAGAAGGGTTGAGTATCGACGCTCCTCATCGGCCGCAGCCGCCCTGGAACCGCGCCCGGTTTGGGGTGGGGTGTTCACGCGGTTCCGCGATCTCGACGGCAACATTTTCGGGCTGGCAGGTTTTGACGTGGTGAATCGTCACATCGAAGCGCAGCGGAGGCGCGTGTCCGACCGGTTGGAGGCGGAACGCCGGGCGGCGCGCGAACTGGAAATTGCCCAACAAGTGCAGTCGCGGCTCTTTCCCCAAAGGCTGCCGGTGCTGGAGAGCCTGGAATACGCCGGGATTTGCGTTCAGGCGCGGCAAGTAGGTGGCGATTACCACGACTACCTCGATCTTGGCGGCGGGCGCCTGGGATTAGTGATCGCCGACATTGCCGGCAAAGGCATGGCCGCCGCCCTGCTGATGGCCAATTTGCAAGCCAACCTGCGGAGCCAATCCGCCACCGCCTCGGAACACCCGGAGGTCTTCCTGCGCTGCGTCAACCAGCTCTTCTACGAGAACACCGACAATAGCGCCTACGCGACCCTCTTTTTCGCGGAATACGACGACGCCACGCAACGGCTGCGTTATGCCAACTGCGGTCATCTGGCGGGTCTGGTGCTTCGCACCGGGGGCGAGGTGGAGCGGCTGGAGTCCACGTGCACGGTCGTAGGACTCTTCAAGGAATGGAGTTGCGAAATGGCGCAGCTCCGGTTAGAGGCCGGCGACCTGCTGGCGTTGTACACGGATGGAATTACGGAGTCGTTCAGCGAAGCGGATGAAGAGTTTGGAGAGTGCCGCCTGATCGAAGCGCTGCGAAAACACAGCGGCCAGATCCCCGATTCCGTCGTGGCGTCGGTGATTGACGAGGTCCGGCAGTTCAGCCGCGAACAACACGACGACATCACATTGATCGTGGCGAGATGCCGGGGTGCGGGGGAACGGCGGAAGCTTGTCACCTTGCAGTAGATTAGAGAGGGGAGAAAAGTCATGTGCCGGTTCCCGATTTGCTTCCTCCTGATTGGCGGTCTCTGCGGGGCCCAGGGTGGTTCCGATTCGCAGCCGGCGTCTTCGAACGTGCGCGGCGCCGAGTACCCGCGGGTGAGTTCCGACCTGCGGGTTACGTTCCGCATTAAAGCGCCGCAGGCCAGGCAGGTGCGGTTGCAGCCGGGCGGCGACGACAACGGGCTGGGCAAAGGCCCCATGGACATGATGCGCGGCGCGGACGGCGTGTGGACGGTGACCACTCCGCCGGCGGTCCCCGGCTTCCACTACTACTGGTTCCTGGTGGATGGCTTGGCCGTGGGCGACCCCGGAAGCGAAACCTACTTCGGCTGGGGCAAGGAATCGAGCGGTGTGGAGGTGCCCGAAAAGGGCACTGACTTCTACGCCGTCAAGGACGTGCCCCATGGCGAAGTCCGCACCCGCTGGTATTACGCCAAAACCACCGCCACGTGGCGGCGCGCGATGGTCTACACGCCGCCGGAGTACGACCGCAACGCCCGCGCGCGTTACCCGGTGTTGTACCTGCAGCACGGCGCCGGCGAGGATGAGCGCGGCTGGACCAACCAGGGCCGTGCGAATTTCATCCTCGACAACCTGATCGCCGAGGGAAGAGCCAAGCCCATGATCGTGGTGATGGAGCAGGGCTACGCCACCCTTCTGGGCCCGGTGCAGGGATCTGCCACGCAAGGCCGCGGAACTGGCCAGTCCGTCGTCTTCGAGCAGGTGGTGTTGAACGATCTGATCCCGATGATTGATGCGACCTATCGCACGCGGGCCGATCGCGACCATAGAGCGATGGCCGGTTTGTCGATGGGCGGCGGGCAGACGCTCCAGATCACCCTCACGCATCTGGACAAGTTTTCGTGGATCGGATCGTTCAGCTCCCCGTTGCGCACAGGGTTCGACCTGAAGACGGCCTACAACGGAGCCTTCGCCGATGCCGCCGCATTTACCAGAAGAGTTCACCTGCTGTGGTTCGGCGCCGGCACGGCCGAAGAAAGAATGCTCAAACCCGCGCTGGCCATGAGCGAGGCCTTGCAGCAGGCGGGCATCAGGAACGTGTTCTATCAATCGCCGGGCACCGCCCACGAGTGGCAAACCTGGCGGCGGGACCTGCACGAATTCGCGCCGCTGTTGTTCCAGTAG
>DATJRE010000040.1:0-6223 GCA_035505095.1 Bryobacteraceae bacterium
GAATGCTGGAACCATCGCACCGCCACCTTCATGATTCTGGGGAATGTCTGCACCCGGCGGTGCGGCTTCTGCGCCGTGGAGAAAGGCGCGCCGCTGCCGGTGGATTACGATGAGCCGAGCCGCGTGGCCCAGGCCGTGGCCACCATGGGGCTGAAGTTCGCGGTGATCACCAGCGTCGACCGCGATGACCGCGAAGACGGCGGCGCGGAGCAGTTTGCGCTGGTCATCCGGGCCATCCGCGAGCGCGTGCCGGGTTGCGGCGTGGAAGTGCTCATCCCCGATTTTCAGGGCAACCTGCGGGCCGTGGAGACGGTGATGGAGGCCCGGCCGGACGTGCTCAACCACAACACCGAGACCGTGCCGCGGCTGTACCGCGAGGTGCGCCTGGGGGCGCGCTATGAGCGCTCGCTGGCGGTGCTGGCACATGCCAAGCGGGTGGCGCCGGGGACGCCCACCAAATCGGGGCTGATGCTGGGGCTGGGGGAGCGCGCGGAGGAAGTGCTCGAAGTGATGCGCGATCTGCGCGCGCAGCGGGTGGACATTCTGACGCTGGGGCAGTATTTGCGGCCGTCGCCGAAGCACTTGCCGATCGCGCGGTATGTGACGCCGGAGGAGTTCGCGGAGTTCGGACGGGCCGGCCGGGAAATGGGCTTCGGGCACGTGGAGGCGGGCCCGCTGGTGCGGAGCTCGTACCACGCGGCGCAAGCGGTGGAAGCCGCTTCCTGACGGTGCCGCCTCCGAAGCGCGAGGGGCCGCACCGGCGGCGGCAGGCGCAGCCCGCGGCTGTGTAAACCGCCTACATCACTTCCAGGATCAGGCACTTCAGGTAGTGCGTTTCGGGGACGGTCAGCAGAATGGGGTGGTCCTGGCTCTGCGTGCGGCGCTCCAGGATGCGGAGGGTGCGGTGCGAGTCGAGCGCGGCCTGGGCCACCAGTTCCAGCAGCATGGCCTCACTCAGATGGTGCGAGCAACTGCAGGTCACCAGGATTCCGCCGGGGCCCAGCAGGCGCAGGGCTTTCAGGTTGATCTCCTTGTAACCGGAGGCGGCGGCTTCCAGGTTCTTGCGGCTCTTGGCGAAGGCGGGCGGGTCGAGCACCACCATGGAAAAGCGGCGGCGGGCGGAGGCGTAGGCGGCCAGCAGTTGGAAGACGTCGCCCTCCTCGAACGCGATGTTGGCCAAGCCGTTGGTAGCGGCGTTGGCGCGGGCAGTGACCAGAGCCGGCCCCGAGCTGTCGACGGCCTCGATATGCTCGCAGTGGGGCGCCAGGTGGAGGGCGAAACCGCCCGTCGAGGTGAAGCAGTCGAGCGCATTGCCGCCACGGGCGTAGCGGGCGGCGGCGCGGTAGTTTTCGCGCTGGTCGAGGAAGATGCCGGTCTTCTGGCCGCGGAGCAAGTCGGCGGTGAGGGTAAGACCGTTCATGTGAACCTCGATGGCTTCGGGGATCTGGCCCGATACCACGGCCGACTCCAGCGGCAGTTGCTCCTTGGCGCGCACGGCCACGTCGTTGCGCGCGACGATGCCGCGCGGCTGAAAAATCTCTTCCAGGCAGGTGGTGATTTCCTGGCGTACGGCGTCCATGCCCTGGTCGAGGGTTTGCATCACCAGGTAATCGGCGTAGCGATCGATGACCAGGCCGGGCAGCAGGTCGGCCTCGCCGTGCACCAGGCGGTAGGCATCGCTATCGCGGACCACCGCGCGGCGGTGCTCTTCGGCGGCTTGCAGGCGGCGCAGGAAGAACTCGCGGCCAATCTCTTCCACCTGCGGCGAGAGCATGCGCAGGGCGATTTGCGACGCCGCGCTGTAATGCGCAGTGCCCAGCGCGCGTCCGTGCAGGTCGGCCACGCGCACGGCTTCCCCGCCCTGAGCGCCGTTGCGGTCTGTCAGGTCGCTGGCGAAGATCCAGGGGTGACCGGAGGCGACCCGGCCGGCCGCCTTCTGGTTCACGCGGACTTCGTTCATCGCATGGCCTGCAATCGGCGGATGCGATCCTCAGTGGACGGGTGCGTGGAGAAGAGGCTGCCCAGGCCGCTGAGGACTTTCGGCTTCATGATGAACAGGTGCGCGGTGGAGGGAGTGGCTTCCATGGGAATCTGCTTGGACCAGCCATCCAGTTCCTTAAGGCCATTGATCAGCGGATAGGGCGAGCCGACGTACTTGGCGGAAGCCGCATCGGCATCGTACTCGCGCGACCGCGAGATGGCCAACTGGATGACGAAAGCCGCGATGGGCGCGAGGATGAGCATGAATAGAGCGGACAGGCCCCCGCCTTCGCGATCGTCGTCGCGCGTGCCGCCGAACCAGAAGGCCATGCGCGCCAGCATGGTGATAGCGCCGGCGATGGTGGCGGCCACCGAGCTGATGAGGATGTCGCGGTGCAGCACGTGGCCCAATTCGTGGGCCACCACGCCTTCCAGTTCGTTGTCATTCATCAACTCAAGAATGCCGGCGGTGAAAGCCACCGAAGCGTGGCTGGGGTTGCGGCCGGTAGCGAAGGCGTTGGGAGACCGCTCCGGGATGACGTAGAGCTTGGGCATGGGCAAACCCATGCGATGGCAGAGGCCCTGGACGATGGGTGCGACCCGGCGGTAGATGTCCGGGTTCTGAGTCTCCGACACCGGCTGCGCGGCGTACATGGAGAGCGCGATCTTATCGGAAAAGAAGTAGCTGGCGAAGTTCATCACCACAGCGAAGGCCAAGCCGATGTAGAGACCATTGCGTCCGGCGATGGCCTGCCCGCCGACCAGAAGAATGCCGGTAAGCAGGCCCAGTAGGATGGCGGTTTTCAGGGTATTCATAGTAAGACCTCGGAGGAAACTGGAGGTGCGTGTTCACCGCGGAGACGCCGAGACGCGGAGAACCTGTTTCCCGGGTTCTCCGCGCGTTTCTCAGCGTCTCTGCGTCTCCGCGTCATGTGTTCCGCTCCTGTTACGCCGTCACCGGCACCAGGCGCGTAAACTGCAGTTCGGCGCCCTGCGGAGCGACGTCCACCAGAATGGTGTCGCCCTCGGTGAAATCGCCGTTGATCAGGCGGAGCGCCAGGGGGTCCTGAATCAGGCGCTGGATGGCGCGCCGCATGGGGCGGGCGCCGTATTGCGGATCGAAGCCTTCTTCGATCAGGCGGTCTTTGGCGGCGGTGGTGACTTCAATTTTCACTTTGCGATCCTTGAGCAGCGCGGTCACGCCGGCCAATTGGATATCGACGATCTCGGCCAGGTTTTCACGGCTCAACGTATTAAATACGATGATATCGTCCACGCGGTTCAGAAACTCGGGGCGGAAGCTGGAACGCAGGGCATCCATCAGCCGCTTGCGGGTATCGTCGGTGCGTTTATCCTTGCCGTGGACGGAAAATCCGATGGTGTTCTTCTCCACCATGCCGGTGCCAATGTTGGAGGTCATCACGATCACGGTGTTTTTGAAGCTGACCGTGCGGCCCTGGCCATCGGTAAGCCGGCCATCGTCCAGAATCTGCAGCAGCATGTTGAAAACATCCGGATGGGCCTTCTCGATTTCGTCGAACAGGACCACCGAATAGGGGTGGCGGCGTACCCGTTCGGTAAGCTGGCCGCCCTCTTCGTAGCCGATGTATCCGGGAGGCGCGCCCACCATGCGGGCCACCGCGTGCTTCTCCATGTATTCCGACATATCCACGCGGATCATGGCCTTCTCGTCGTCGAACAGGTAGCTGGCCAGGGCGCGCACCAGCTCGGTTTTGCCGACGCCGGTGGGGCCGAGGAAGATGAAGCTGCCAATGGGACGGTTGGGGTCGCTGAGGCCGGCGCGGTTGCGCAGAATGGCGTTGGAGACCAGCCGCACGGCTTCGTCCTGGCCCACCACGCGGTCTTTGAGGCGTTCGGGCATCTGCACCAGCTTCTGGATTTCGCCCTCCATCATGCGGGTAACCGGAATGCCGGTCCACTTGGCCACGATACGGGCGATATCGTCTTCGGCGACCTCTTCTTTGAGAAGAGCATCCTGCTTGACAGCCTCCAGTTCCTGCTCGGCGGCCTGAATGTCCTTCTCGATTTGCGAAAGCCGGCCGTAGCGGATCTGGGCGGCTTTCTCCCAATCGCCCGCGGCGGTGGCCTTTTCTTCTTCCTGCCGAAGCGTATCCTTCTCTTCTTTAAGCTGGCGGACGCGGGTGATGGCGCCCTTTTCGCGAGTCCAGCGCTCCTTCAACTGGGCGGCCTGGGCGCGCAGGGTTTCCAGTTCGTTCTCGATGTGGCGGAGGCGCTCATGGGAGCCGGAATCGATCTCTTTGCTAAGCGCCTGGCGCTCGATTTCGAGGTGCGAGATGCGCCGGTCCAGGTCGTCGATTTCGATGGGCATGGAGCCGATCTGGAGACGCAGGGCGGAGCCGGCTTCGTCGATCAGGTCGATGGCCTTATCGGGCAGGAAGCGGTCGGCGATGTAGCGGTGCGAGAGCACGGCGGCGGCGATGATGGCGGAATCCTTGATGCGCACGCCGTGGTGGATTTCGAATTTCTCCTTGAGGCCGCGGAGGATGGCGATGGTGTCATCGACCGACGGCTCGCCGACGATCACCGTCTGGAAGCGGCGGGCCAGCGCGGCGTCCTTTTCCATGTGTTTCTTGTATTCCGTGGTGGTGGTAGCACCAATGCAGCGGAGTTCTCCGCGGGCGAGGGCCGGTTTCAGGAGGTTGGCGGCGTCGATGGCGCCTTCGGCACCGCCCGCGCCGACCAGGGTATGGATCTCGTCGATGAAGCAGATGATTTCGCCATGCGAATCGATGATTTCGCGCACCACCGCCTTGAGCCGGTCTTCGAACTCGCCGCGGAACTTGGTGCCCGCGATCATCGAGCCGAGGTCGATGGCCACCAGTTTCTTGTTCTTGAGCTGATCGGGAACATCGCCGCGCACGATGCGCTGGGCAAGTCCCTCCACAATGGCGGTTTTGCCGACGCCCGGTTCGCCGATCAGGACCGGGTTGTTCTTGGTGCGCCGGCTGAGCACCTGCATGACGCGGCGGATTTCGTCTTCGCGTCCAATAACCGGGTCCAGCTTGCCCTGGCGGGCAGAGTCCGTCAGGTCGTGCGCATAGCGCTCCAGGGCCTGGTACTTGGTCTCGGGATTCTGGTCGGTAATCCTTTGCGTGCCGCGGACGGAGACCAGGGATTTCAGGATAGCGTCGTGGGTGGCGCCGGCGCGGTCGAGCAGTTGGCCGGCGGGGTCGCTACGCTCGCTGGCAATCGCGAGCAGGAGGTGTTCTGTGGAGACGAATTCGTCTTTGAAGCGGGTGGCCTCGTCGAAAGCGTGTTCCAGCACGGTATTGAGGGGCTGGGACAGGTACATGCCGGGCTGCATACCGGTGGTCTTGGGCAGGTTGCCGAGCATGCGGCGGGCCTCCGAGACAATCGCATCCGGGTGGACGCCGCATTTTTCGAGGACGGGGCGCACAATGCCCTCCTTCTCCTCGGCCAGGGCGACCAGCAGATGCACCGGAAACATGACCTGGCTTTCGGCCTTTTCGGCGATGGCCTGGGCTTGTTGCAGAGCCTCTTGGGCTTTTTGAGTCAATTTGTCGAGCCGGAACATGGGGTCCTTTTGGTCTAACTCCAAAATACATCCATAAAACACAACGCGGAGCCGCCACGGCGTTGGGTTTTGCACCCTTTGCGCCGGGCGGCTCCGCGTCACAATGCCGCCACCTAATAGATGCTTCAGGCGGTAGCTTCGATTTTGATCTGACGCGGCTTGGCGGCTTCCTTCTTGGGAAGGGTCACCGTCAGCACGCCGTTTTTGAAAGCGGCGCCGATATGGTCGGTATCGAAGGTGTTGGGGACGGCGAAGCTGCGGACGAAGCTGCCGTAGCTGCGCTCAATGCGGTGGTAGCCCTTGACGGCATCCTGCTTTTCGAACTTGCGTTCGCCGGCGATGGTCAGGGTCTGGTTTTCGACGCGCACGTCGATGTCCTTGGATTCGACCTCGGGGAGGTCGGCCTTGAGAACCAGCTCATTCTCGGTCTCGAAGATATCTACGGCCGGGGACCAGGGACGGTTGGCCTGCGGTTCATTGAGCAACCGGGAGAAAGCATCCTCGAACAGGCGGAGATTGGCTAGGGGATCGAAATGGCTGAGAGACATGGAAGTTAAGCTCCTCATTGGGTTGATTTTCGGGGAGGCCTTTTGCCTCACCCTGTTGCAATCATAAAATATGAGCTTAAAGTTGTCAAGTATTATTGAGTGGTTTTTTATGAGGTGT
>DATJRE010000041.1:0-17029 GCA_035505095.1 Bryobacteraceae bacterium
AGCGCCTGGGCCGCGGTAGGCGCGGAGGCGCTGATTTCAATGATAAATTCCGCGCTCTCGGGATGCATGCGGCGGACAGCTTCTCCAACCACCGTAATTCCTTCAAGGCGGGCGTGGCCTGATTGCACGGGCGTGGGTTCATTCGACGGCATGGTTGCGGTTTCCTTTGGCATGGTTTCCTCGGCTGCGATGTGCGGCATAGTAGCATCACCGTCCGGCGTGGCCCGGTCTACTGGGAAAGGGCGTGCGGGCCGAGTTTCTCCCACACGCCCATGGCGTCGCGCCGGCATAGGTTGGCGCGTTCGTTCTTAGTAGCCGCCCCAGGGGTTGATACCCGTGGCGCCCAATGCCCGAGCCACCAGTTGCTGATAGAGCGGGTGGATCTGGCCAGCCTGTCCCTGCCCGATCCAGCTCTGCGGCGCGAGGCCGTAGCCGGTCTGGCCGAAGGGCGCCCCGGTCTGCCCAAAGGCGCCGTAGCCGCCCTGCTGCTGCGCCGCCAGCGTCTGCGCCAAGAGCGGATTCAGCATCGGATTGTGCAGGGTCGCGGCAATCAGTGGATTCTGCAGCGCCGCCACCCACGGGTTCTGCAGAGCGGCTAGGGGATGCTGCTGGAATCCGCCGAAAGTCTGCTGTTGTCCGGTCTGGAACGGTCCCGCGGTAACGCCCTGCTGGAACGGGTTCCCGCCCTGCTGCGGGTTATTAATCTGCCCCAGGATGGCGGAGAGCTGCTGCAGTTGCTGAAGCTGCTGTAACTGTTGCAGTTGTTGCAACTGCTGAAGCTGCTGCTGCGCTTGTGGATTGATCAATCCGGGATACTGCCCATAGTTCTGCTGTCCCGTAAAGGTGGAAGGAACTCCGGGGTACCCTCCCAACATGGCGTAACTTTGAAACGGATCGTGCATCATGGTTAGTCTCCTGGTTGCCGGTGATATCCGGCAAATCTCCTTTTCACTTAGTTTTTGTATGGACTTTTGGGGTTACTTTGTCCACATCCAGGATCTTGCCACACCGCAGTGGAAGGGGGTATGCGCCCATTGCGGCAACTTCCGCAATTGCCGCAAACCGCCGTAAGTTACTCAAATCCGAGCAGTGACCCGGCGATTTATGTACTGATTCTTCACTTTGGAAGAATCGGCGCTTTGCAACCACTTCGCGATCTCTTCGTGACGAAACCGCCATTGCCGTCCCAGCTTGATGGCGGGTATTTCTTTGCACTCGGCCCACAAACATATAGCGCGAGTGGATACACCCAGCCACCGCGCAACCGCGGCCGTGGAAAGAAGGGGTTCTGCGTTAGACACTTTCTCCATAGGTCCCGTGGATTCGAACAATCCCTCCCCTTGGAGGAGGTCTTAAGCCGGCGGGGTCAGGCTCCGGCTCACGAAGACTGGTGGCGCAGTCGCTGAAAATACTTTACTCGACCAGTTTCTGAAATTCGCCGCACAAGTGTCAAGGCTTCTCCTGGGCCGATTATGGCCAGCGAACCGGGTAACTTCCATGTAAGTCACGTGGTGCGTTGGTGTTCCGCCCGATCTTTTTTCCGCCAACCGATCTTGCGGCAGGTCAACGCGAAGCCTCCGTGGCGTGTTTTTGAGTACAATGGCGGAGGCGTCAGCCTTGCTCCGCATCTTCTTTCTTCCGCAGCCACAGGTAACAATGATTGCCCATGCGCCCCGCTTGGGGCGAGCGCATCAGCACCGCATCCAGGTAGCGCAGCGGAAACAGCACCCATCCCAGCACGAAGTGCGCCGCCGCGCGCCACGCCCGCCACGGCAGCAGCAGTTTGGCATATTCGGTGGTGAATACCAGCAGCGTCGCGGTCGGCCCCGTGCGCCATCCTTCGGCCACCACCTCCATATCGCCCGCCAGCAGCTTTAATCCATCCGGCGTGAACCGGCGATAGTCTTTGGGATATTCATGAAACGGATGGCAGAAAGGAGTTACTAAGTGCAGATAACCTCCCGGCGCCAGCACGCGCTCCATCTCGCGCACCATCCGCTCCGGTTCGCGCACATGCTCCAGCACGGCATCGCACTCCACCCGCTGGAAAAGCGCATCCCGAAACGGCAAACGGTGCGCGTCGGCCGCCACATCCACACCCGGAACCGAAAACAGGTCCAGGTTTACGTAGCCGTCCACGCGCCGTCCCGCCCCGCCGACGTACAAATTCCAGCGCCCCAGAGGAAAATCCTTCGGCTCGCGCGGGTTCATCACCAGCGGCGCCGGCGGCTCCAGGGCGCGCCGCAGCCGGTCCGTCCAACTCGGCCGGAAGCGCCGGCGGTAGCGCTCTTCGAGGGTTTCGGGCGGGTTCAAAGTTGCCGGTCTCAGAAGCGCCTACTGCGGCAGATCCTGCGCCGGGTTGTGCGTGAAAAATCCCCACGGCTCCAGTAGAAATCCCGCCGCGTGCGTGGGCATCACCGGCCAGTCTTCGGGACGCGGATTGTGCGTGATCCCCATTACGTACCACACCACCAGGTCGCGGTTTTCAATCGGCCGGTTGGCCGCCGTCCACTTGGGCAGCCCGTCGCCGCCCTTGCTCTGGTACGGATAGTCGCCCGCCGCGTACATCTCGGTGGGATCGTAGGGCGTCACCCATACGTGGGCGTTCAGAAACCCGGCCCGCTTGCGCAGCCACGAATCCGGCAGGGCGAACGGCAGCGCATTCTCGCCCGGCAGCAGGGCGTAGCCGGTAAGCTGCCCCAGCGCGTTGCGGCTGTCGCTCTGGATAACCCAGCGGCGGCTGGTGGCCAGGTCCAGCCGGCGCTGCGCCTCGCGCTCGGTGGCGAACGGAGTCGCCTCCATGGTGAAGCCGCCGCCATACGGATTGGCCGGCCCTGCCGCCATCGACCGGTTATTCATCTCCACCACCCGGTTGGTCTCCCCATCCACATCCATATCCAGACGGAAGCAGAAGAAATGCTGGTGGTGCACCGCATCCAGGTTCTTCGCCACCAGGTGCCCGTGCGGGTCGTGGGGCGAATCCGCCACGCCCTTCACCGACATGATCCCGGTCAGTTCCACCTGCATTTCCAGCGTGCCGTCCTGATGGAAAATCCAGTCGAAGCCGTAATCGTAGTTGCCCGCCTCGCTCGAATATCGCAGCACCAGGTCGCGTGCCCGGCGCGCCTCCTCCCCGTGCTTCCAGGACACTCCGCCATCGCGCTCGTACAGTGCCACGGCCCCCGGAATCACCCGCGGCCGCCCGGCCTCATCGGAGAAAACCGCGTCGTACACCGCGCAGTTCATGGGGCAATCCACACCCACCCGCAACGGGCTGGCCGCCAGCCCCAGCCCCAGTTCGCCGGCGTCAAAGCTGTTGCGAAAATACCATCCGGCCGAGGGGTCGCCATAGGGCACCGCCATTTCCGAAAGCGATCCGCGATACAGGATCGACCGCACCCGCCCCTGATCCTCATACCCCACCGTGTACAGCACCAGCCCCTCGCGCGGCCGCAGGGCGTAGCGGAAGTGCCACTTCTGCCAGTGCACTTCGTGGTCTTCGATCTGGTACGCGGTTCCCTGTGGCTGGGTGATGAGGAGCGGCGGCAGTGCCGGGCGCGGCGGTCCGCTGGCCCCCGGCGTCAACTCGAAATTCTCCCGCGACACCGGCACATTGCGGTCGATATCCACAAATTCCAGCACCTTCCCGGTGGTCAGGTCCACGTGCGCCACCACCCCTTCCACCGGGTGAGCATAGTAATTCTCGCCCATGGCGAGGTGCGGCACCACCCGCACCACGCGGTCGTGCGCTTCCCCGGGCGCTCCGAAATACCCCGCCGGCCAGGAGATCGTGTACACCGCGTTGCTGTTGCGGATGCCGCGCTCCTCCAGCGCCGCGCGCCACCGCGGGTCGGCCCGCACAATGCGGTCGGCGCGGTTGGAATCGCTCTCGCTGAGGGGCGGCTGCGCTCCGGGGATCAGCTTCCACGAAACCGTCTGCGCCGCGGTCAGGTCGGCCACGCCTTCAAAGGTCTGGTTGGCGTTCTGGTCGTAAACCACCGCGAAAGCCCGCCGCGGAATCCCGCTGGCTCCGCGCACCACCAGGTCCTTAGGCGGCTCAGCCAGCTCGATAATACTGAACCGCGCCCCCTCGGGCATGCGTCCGGAGGTGCGGAAAATGCGCGCGGCAGCGCGGATTTCATCGGCCGAAAGCGGCGCCAGCGGATTCGGCTCCTTGGCCGCCGCCGGCCATCCCTGCGCCAGCAGCACCGCCAGCAGCGCCAGCCACCGCTTTCGATGCAAATTGCGGCCCACGGCTCATCGTACCGCATTGCCGGCCGCCGCCGCCCGTCCACCACTCCGCTATGAGCCTCCGGCTCAACCCGTGCCACACTAACAACTGAGCTATGCCGACGCCGCGCCGGGACCCCCTCCGCCTCGCCATCCGCCTGGTAGTCTACATCGTCCTCGGTTATCTCAGCTTGGCCCTGGTGGGCTGGGCCCTGCTGGGTTTAGGAGCCGTGCTCGGCGCCGTCACCACCGTGTTGGCCTCCGCCTGCCTGGCCAACTGGCTCTCCCTGCGCATCTACGAACATCTTTCTCTCCTCGATCTGGGCCTGTGGGTGAACCGCGCCTCCTCGCACAACCTCATCCTGGGTATCGCTGCCGGAGCCGCCGCCGCCTGCCTGGTGCTCTTGCCGCCGCTGCTGATCGGCCTGGCCCATATGGTCCCCACTCCCGCCGAGCAGCCCACTTTCGGCGCGCTGCTCTTTACCACCGCCATGCTGGCCGCCGGCGCCGTGGGCGAGGAACTGCTGTTTCGCGGCTACGGCTTCCAGATCATGCTGGCGGAACTCGGCCCTTTCGCCACGATCCTGCCTGTCAGCGTCCTGTTTGCCCTGCTGCACGCCGCCAACCCCAACGCCACCTGGTTCGGAATCGCCAATACCGCGGGCTTCGGCGCGGTATTCGGGTACGCGTATTTCCGCAGCCGGGACCTTTGGTTACCAATTGGATTGCACTTTGGTTGGAACTTGACACTGCCCCTCTTTGGCGTCAACCTGAGTGGGCTTAGAATGAATGTGACGGGTTCGGAGATGTCCTGGACCGCCGGTTCCTTGTGGAGCGGCGGCGCTTACGGCCCGGAGGCCAGCGTGCTGACTTCCGTGGTGGTGGTGCTGCTATTGCTCTTCGTCTGGAAAGTCCCGGTGCGCCGGCAGTTCTCGCCATTAACGGGCCCCCGTGCGGAGAATGCCGTATGCGAGCCTTCGCCCCCATTGCCGTCCTGATTCTGCTGGTTCCCCTGGCGCCGGCAGCCGACAAGCTCACGTTTGAAGACCGCGTAGAGCTGACCCGCGGCCTGATGGCGGAGTATGGCACCGTCAAAGTGCTGCTGCCGCGTTCCAAAAAGCCTCTGGAGTTCAACTCCGACGGCACCTACGACAAAAGAGCCTGGAGCCTGATCGCGCGCGAAAGCGGCCCCGCCGCGCGCCATGGCGACCAGATCGAAATCACCAAGCTCACCATCGAAAGCGATCGTCTGATCCTCGAAATCAACGGCGGCTTCAAGGGCGGCCGCAAGTGGTACCAGGGCGTGCAAATCCAGGGCCCCATGTCCGGCAGGCCCACCACCGTCGGCAACGGCGATTCCAACGCCCCCGGCGGCACCTCCATCGCCGTGCTCTTCCACAAGCCGCTGGAGGCCATAAAATCCACCGACGTCAAAAAAATGCTGGCGCCGATTCTGGATTTCGATAAGCACACCGTCACCGAACTCTACGCCGACACCCTCTCGCCCGCCGTGAAGCAGGCCATTACCGACAAGCGCGTCACCGAGGGCATGACCCGCGAACAGGTGATCCTGTCGCTGGGCCACCCGGTTTACAAGTCGCGCGAGACCAAGGACGGGCTGGAAACCGAAGACTGGGTCTACGGAGCCGCCCCCGGCAAAATCACCTTCGTCACCTTCGAGGGCGACAAAGTCATCAAGGTGAAGGTGGATTACGCCGGCCTGGGCACCCAGGTCAGCGACCCTGGCAAGATTTGAGGATGTCCCGCCCGCCAGGCGTAGCAGCGCTCGTCAGGCGGCTCGCCGCCATCGCATTCTTAATCGCCGGCGCCGGTTGCAGCAATCCCCCGCCCCGCCCGGCCGCCCAATCCTCTGCCAGCCAGTCCGCGCCCGCCGCCGCCCGCATCACCCAGTTCTACGCCACCGCTCCCAACTTGGCCCGCGGCGAAAAAGAGTTGCTCTGTTACGGCGTGGAAAACGCCGTCAGCGTCCATTTGGCGCCGCCGCCCCAGGAGCTTTCCGCGGCCCTATCCCGCTGCGTGGAGGTCAACCCCACCCGCACCACCGGCTACACCCTCACCGCCGAAGGCGCCGCCGGCCCTCCGGCCAGCCGCGAACTGACCGTCACCGTGGGCCCGCCGCACGTCAAAATCATCGAGGTCACCGTAAGTGCCCTCACCGTGGCCCCCGGCGACCTGGTCAGCCTCTGCTACCACATTGAGAACGCCGCCTCCGTGGCCATCGCCCCCATCCACTTTCACGCCGCGTCCAATCCCAAGGGCTGCGGCACCGATACCCCGCGCCAGACCACCACCTACGTGGTCACCGCCATCGGCGCCGATGGCAGCCGCGACCAGGAGCAGGTCACCGTAAAGGTGCGCTGACCGCCTGACACCGCCTAACCCTCCGGCTTCCTCCGCGTCTAAATAGCCGCTATGCTGCCCCACGCTTTCCGTTTCCTCTCCGCCGCGGCTCTCGGCGCCACCCTGCTGCTGGTTCCCGCGCAAAGCCAAACCCGCCACCACGACTTCAACCTGAACATCAACGTCCGGGAAGGTGCGGCCGAGCACTGCGCGGATCTCGAAGCCGAGTCCAGCGGCGAAATCGCCCGGGCCACCGAAGCCTTCACGCTTTCGCGCGCCGAGGCGCCGGTCCTCGAAATCAGCACTCTCGATCGCGGCAACATCCGCGTGCTGGGCTCCTCGCGGGCGGATTACGGTGTGGAAGTCTGCAAGTTCGCAGCGGCCGCCGATCGGGCCACCGCCGAGCAATTGCTCCGCGGCGTCTCCGTCTCCCGCAGCGCCGGCCGCCTTTCCAACTCCGGCCCCAGTGAGGACGACGGCCGGTGGATGATTTATTTCATCGTCCACTCGCCCAAGGACGCCCCGGTTGACCTGGAGACCCGCAATGGCGCCATCGCCGTCCGCGGCGTCGATGGCACGGTGAAAGTGCACGCCACCAACGGCCCCATCGCCGTGCGCGACTGCGGCGGCCGCGTGGACGCCAATACGGTCAACGGCCCGATCGCCTTCGAGGGCAGCGCCGGCGACATCCACCTGATCGCCCAGAACGGCCCCATCGCGGTCAAAGTCTCCGGCGACCAGTGGAACGGCAACGAACTCGAAGCCCGCACCAATAACGGTCCGTTGAGCCTGAAAATCCCCGACACCTTCCGCTCCGGCGTGCGCGTGGAAACCTCGGGGCACTCCCCCATGAGCTGCAGCGCCGCCGCCTGCGCCAACGCCACCGAAGACCTGCGCGGCAGCCCGCACGTTATTCAGATGAACGGCTCCGCCGGCGCCATCCACATCTCCACCCACAACGGCCCCATCTCCATCGGCAACGGCGACCGCGGCAAGCTTCACAAGATCATCTGAGGCGGGCCGCCAGCGTAGTCCGATGCCTAATTCGGCGTGGGTTTTTCGATCCGGTCGATCACCAGGATCTCGACCGGGCCTTGGCCCTTTCCAGCCTGAGTCCAAGCTGCTCCCGTATGGCCGTTTCGAGCGGCGCCGCATCCGCAGTGCTCCCCGGTTGCGATGGCAGAGTGTCCAGCGCGTAGCGAACGTCAAAATCGAAAGTTCCCGTGATCCCGGTCCGGTCCATTACGGGCCCCTTTAAAGCACGAGCCAGCGCCTCGGCCAACTGCCCCATGGACCCGCCTTTACTCACCAGCCGCGGACCGGTGCGAGTAGCCCACATGCCCACGCCCGCCGGCGCAGGGCGCCCGTCCAACATCAGCTCGCCACCCTGCCCGGCCTTCAGTTTGGACCCTCCCTTCGCAACTACCAGGTCGTACACTGGCATTACCTTCGTCTCACGGTGAAGCCTCAGGTGGAAGCGGTCCGTCAGCACGGTCTGAAGCATCAGCCGGATCTGGTCCTCGCTGGGGGTACCCGCCGCTCTGGCCTCAATATCGTAAACGCCGTCCGGCAGGCCGCCGCTCACCTGAAAAGGTTGCACACCATAGGCATAGTCAACCAGCATCCCGGCGAGGGTGATGTAGGAAATGCGGTTTCCGGAACGGCGCGGCGTGATCGAAACACTCCGTACCTCATCCGCCGGCTTTACCGAGACCACTTCGAACGACGGTGGCGCAACCTGGCCCAACGCTCCCCAGGCGAGAAGCATGCTAAGGCCGCCCGTCGCCAAGAGCTTTCCCATCGCCTCACTGCCCCAAATGCATCTGCATAAACTTCAGATACTCGGCGTAGTCGCCAGGCTGCGCGCCGTGCCCGCCCGCGTGCATCAGGTAGCCTATATCGTGCATGATCGGCTGCCCGGCCGGTGGCATCTCGTCCGTCCCCAGGCCTTGCTTGCCGAACAGCTTGAACACCGGCTCCGCCGCCACGGCCGCCAGAAACTCGCCCCGCGGGTCCGACCAGTAATCCTGATTGCCGGTCTGTAAAAACACTGGCCGCGGAGCCATCAGCGCCACCAGCATATTGGCGTCCACCGGAAGCTGGTCCACGTGCTCCGCGTACTTCTGGTAGTTGGCGCAAAACTGGTAAGGGTACCGCGTGGGCGCTACCAGGTGCGCGATGGTCTCGCCGTAATTGCGCCGGCTGAGCGCCGCGCCGCCCTCGCCCGAGCAACTCGCAATCACCATGGCGAACCGCGTGTCGCGCGCTCCCGCCCACATCACCGTCTTCCCCAACCGCGAGATTCCCAGGATCGCCACACGTTTCGCGTCTACGCCCTTATCGGTCTCCAGGTAGTCCATGGCCCGGCTCAAACCCCATCCCCACGCCGCGATCGCTCCCCATTCATCGGGCGCCGGCTCGGTCTGCCCGGGCTTCAAATACAGCGACCGCACGCCGTACGGAATCCCGCCCAGGAAATCCGGATCGATGTCGCCGTAGTAGACCGTAGCCACTCCGAAGCCCGCCGCCAGAAACGGCGCCACATTCAGCCGCCCTATCCCGCCCTTCGGCGCCGGCACGCGCTTCTTATCCCTGCCCCACACCTCACCCGGCTTCACCCCCGGATCGTCCACCGTGGTGGAATTCGCCGAGAAGCTGATGTTCAACAGCAGCGGCACCGGCTTCGTCACTCCGGCCGGCAGGTACAGCAGCAGGTCCATCTTGGGCCCGCTCTTATTGGCCGAAAAATACACCGTCACCTGCCGCCGCAAAGCCTTGCCATCGAGGGCCGGGGTGCCCTTGTCGAAAACGTCGAAGGTCATCGCCTTGGGCCGCCCGGGGCTGCGCCCATATTCGTTCTCTTCGAATAGCCGCACGATCTCCGGCCGGCGCTTCTCGGTCCAGGTTTTGGCGTCGCGCACCGGCTTGCCATTGGCCAGCGTCAAAGGATCGGGCAGCGTATAGTTGCCCACCTTGGCCTCATCGTAGTTAACCGGAATGCCCGCCACCGCCGCCGGTGAAGCAGGCGGTTGCGGCTGGGCGTAAGCCGCGCCGGCCGGCAACATCGCGGCCAGCGCCAGCAGAGGATAACGGGATCGCAGCGGCATGACTGCCATCTTACCGCCGCCGTGAGAACCCCGGCCGTTCCTGCCTGCGCCCCTTCCACTCCCCGCCGCGCCCGCACCAGTAAACCACCGCCGAATGCACCGTCGCGCCTAGATAAAACGCCGCCGCCAGAGGCAACAGCGGCGCCCAGTACACCGGCTGGCGGTAGAATCGCACCGCCGGCCAATAAGCCACCGACATCGCCAGCCACGCGGCCGACCCCAGCGCCGCCGCGCCCACCCCGCCCGCCAGCGCCGCCACTGGCGGCGCCAGGTAAGTCAGCGCCAGCCCGGCCACCGTTCCCGCCAGCAGCCAGGCCGAATAGCCAAGCTGCGTAAACGCCGTCCGTGAAATCATCCGGCCCATCTCGCCGAACGTGGCGTACTCGCGCAGGCTCAGGGTGTCCTCGCTCAGCCCCAGCCACACCCGCCCGCCCGAGCGCTTCACGGCCCGCGCCAGCGCGCAATCGTCGATCCATTCCCCGGCAATCGCCGCAATCCCGCCGATGCGCTCCAACGCCTCCGCGCGAATCAGCAGGCAGCCGCCCGCCGCTCCCGCCGTCGCCCGCCGCGGGTCGGCAATCCACGCCGGCGGATAGAGCATAAAGAAGAAGAACACGAACGCCGGGATCAGCGCCCGCTCAGCCGCCGTCCGGCAGTGCAACCGCGCCATGTAGGACACCACGTCGTACCCCTCCGCCGCGCGCAACGCCAGTTGCCGCACATTGCCCGGCGGATGCACGATATCCGCGTCCGTCAGCAGCAGAAACTCCGGATGGAACCGTTGCGCGTGGCGCACGCCTTCGGCCACCGCCCACAACTTGCCGCTCCATCCCGGCTCCAGAGGCGCGGCCTGCACCACCGTGAGCCGCTCCGGTCCGGCCGCCGCACACGCCGCCTCCGCCGTGCCATCGGTCGATCCATCGTCCACCAGCACCACGCGGAACGGCCCGCCATATTCCTGAGCCGCCAGCGACGCGATCGCCTGCCCCACTACCGCGGCCTCATTGCGCGCTGGAATCACCGCCACCACGGAGGGTTGCTCGCCGGGCCGCCGATCGCCCAGCGCCCGTTCGCGCAGGCGCCAGAAAAATCCGCGCCCCAACAGCAGGTAGAGCCACACCGCCAGGCTCAGTGCGGCGGCAGCCATGCGCCTCTACAGTTCCGCGAAGACCCGCATCATGTCGCGGTGCGCCAGCACCACCTCCGGGTCGCGCTGCATGGCCTCGAAGTAATGGCGGCGGAATCCGTCCCCGGCTTCGTCCGGCGACACCATCTCGCGCGCCCGCGCCACCAGCCGCGCCGCATCCGCCGGCGTCACCGGCTGCTCATCGGCCAGCGCTTCGTCCACCACCACGATAAATTGCGAAAGGTCCCGCAGCCACGCAAACCAAGGGTCGCTCAGCACCAGGTTGAGGTATTGCCCGCGGCTGGTGATCCGCTGGATGTCGCGCTCATACGCGCTGCGCTCCGCATCCAGCAGACACTTGTGCAGGTGCAGCAATCCATTGCGCAAAGCGGTAAGGCGGCTGGCCGCGGCGTCGGGCATCCCGATTTCATGGTACCCCGCCGGGTCCTCCCGCGGGTGGCCCCACTACAGGCGCCAGGATAAGCCATTCGCAAGTGTGACCCCGGTGTCGGGCAATCCAGCCCTGCGAGCCGCTTTGGGGCACCACCAAAACCAGAGACCGTAAAGCATTGTTTGTGACAGCTCCCACGACTGGAGTCGTCATACACTTGGGGGGATGGCGCAACACAGTGCGGACCAGGCGGTGCATGAGGCGGCCCTGGCAGGGCTGACTGATAGACTGGCGGAGATGTTGGCGACGGACCCTTCGCTGATCGACGCGAAGGGGATGGACGCGCGGACTCCCCTGCATTGCGCGAGGACAGCGGCGGTGGCGGCATTGCTCTTGGATCATGGGGCTCGAATTGACGCCCGCGACGAAGATCATGATTCAACGCCGGCGCAATGGCGAATCGGCGACTCGCCCGAAGTGGCGCGATTTCTGTTGGAGCATGGAGCGAAAGCGGACATCTTCCTGGCAGCTGCCATTGGCGATGTAGCGCTGGCGCAGAGGTTGGTCACTGAGGATCCCGGCTGCGTGGCGCACCGCATTGGCAAATTGCCCGAGTTTCCAGCAGTTGGCCATCAGGGGCGCGGTGGCACGATCTACCAGTGGACGCTGGGCTTTAATTCTTATCCGCACCAAATCGCTCTGAGGAAAGGGCACCAGCCGATGTTCGATTTCCTGTACGCTGCGAGCGATACGGCGACCCGGTTGTTAGTGAACTGCGTGTTGGCGCGGCGTGCGGAGGCGGAGGCGATCGCCAAGGAGTATCCGGCAATCGTACCGGGACTACCGGATGTGGATCGCGAGCTAGTGGCGAAGTATTGCTGGGAGACGAATACCAATTACGACGCGGTGAAGCTGATGCTCGACCTGGGATTTCCGGTCGCGCTTCCTGAGCGCAGTCATGGTTACACGCCGCTGCACAATGCTGCGTGGGCCGGTTCGGGTGATCTGGTGGACCTGCTGATCACGCGGGAGCATCCGGTAGATATTCGCGACCCCGCCTATGATGCGACGCCGCTTGGGTATGCGCTGTACGACTGTCTGGTGGAGAAGCGTCACCCCGAGGGCGAATTCACGCGAGTGGTCAAGGCGCTGCTGGAGGCGGGAAGTCCGCTGGAAGGCGTGAAATATCCGACCGGCGACGCGGCGCTGGACGCGGTGCTGCACACGTATCTCTAAGCTGTGAGCTGTGCGTCCAAAACCCGGAAAGCCCACGCTCCTTTCGGCAGGCCTGAGCAACTCTTCGTCCTCACTGTGCGTGCCGATTCAGAACCAACTGCCCTGATGGTCCTTTTGAAAGTAAGCCCCGCTAACCAAGCAGTAAGCGGGGTAGCACACTGGATCGCGTGCAGGGGACGCCGATTCCCACTGGAACTGGCTTCGCTTTCTGAACGGCCTGCGGCCCGTAATCCCCCCCGCGAGCCTTCCTCAACACAGGAGCACGCCGCTCGGGGCCGGCAGTCCGGTGCTCCAGTAGGACCAGGTCCGCCCGAAGTCGTCCGAGCCGTATAAGTTGCCGCCTCTGTCCCCAATCGCCACGAACGATCCCTTTGCAGCGATGCAGCCGGTGTCGGCTTTACCCTCGGTCCACGCCGGCATTCCCCCTTCGACGGCTGCTATGGATCCATCCGGCTTCACCGGCCGCCGATAGATTCGCCCCTCCGCCGCAAAAGGATCGGTCGACGCCGAAAAGAGAATGTCGTCGCCCGAAAACGCCACCGCGGAGCAGTGTGGTGCGTGCAGGCCCTCCCGTTCTATGACCCACGTCGCCCCCGAGTCGCGGCTGATGCAAAGGCCGGCGCCCGCCGCCGCGGCCACAATCTCCGGATTTGCCGGGTGCCCGCACACCTCATGCACATCGCTTTGGATATCGATGGTGGGCTGCCAGGTTCGGCCGCCATCCAGCGAACGCGGAATGCCCCCCACGTGAACGTTGGCGAACAGGATGCTCCCGTCCGCGTTGGCCCCCACCGAGCGAATCCCTAGCGGCGGCCCCATACGCTGCCCATTCACAATCGCCGAACCGGCAAACCAGGTGTCGCGCCCCGCCACGCGGTCGAAACTATCGATTGGATCGAGCCCACCTCCGGGGCTCAGCCGCAGCATGCGTGCATCGTCCGTTCCCACGTAGATGGCGTCTCGTACCGCCATACAGCACGAAAGCTCCTGCTCGCTGGTCGCGATGGTTGCCCATTCGCCGACGGGTGCACGCCTGCGCAGCGAATGCCGGCCGATAATGGCCAGCGCACCGCCGCGCCCATCCGGCGCCAGCCCTCTCACCTGCTGGTTCGCAATCTCTTGCGTGTGCCCATCACCGGTGATTGCGAACAGCCCATCGCCCCACGTTGCCACAAGGATCGTCGGTTTCGTCACGGATTTCCTCCCCTCCTGCAATCCATGATTTTCCCGCAAAATCGGCGTCGCACCCTAAGCGCATCCAGGCCCGAATTTCTGGCACCATGAGAAAATCCGCGTTTCCCAACCAGGCCCCAGCCCACCCGGCGCCCGGCCTTCGGGGGACCAGCCGGAGCAAACTATGCCATGCAAGCTTCCACGCGTTGAACTTTCGCGGTCACAGATCCTCTCCTTCAGGCGCCCCGGTCACGTGAGACTTGACAGTGATAACTGATGAGGTTGGCATATCATTGCTGCGACTCGTATCTCGGCCGGATGGCGGTCCCGCCGGTGCCAGGCTCGGAATGGCACAGATCGTCAACAGCGAGATACGGAAAATTCGGGTTGGGGCAGACCTTCGCCGGTTGTTTAAGGTACAAATACACAGTCTCACACCTGCCATCGCTTGTCGTAACCACACTCTCACAAACACCACCCATGAGGGTTCCCGGCGCGGTCCTTTGGTATGAACAGGTGAATTTCCTAAACCAGGTGGCACTTGATCCTTCCTTAACGGTGATCCGCGCTCGGCAATCATCTGTCTTAATGACGCCCTCTTGTTCGCCCCAAACCCCATCATGCAAATCACTAATGCCGACAAATCCAAGCCCGATGAGACAGAACGCCAAGAGACATCCGATTACGCCTGGGGGCCGTTCAGGGTGGCGAACCGCGGACGAGGCGACGTCTTTGGCTCTTCTCCCCAGACGACCAGATGGAAATGAGGATCGATCTCGGGAGGAGGCTGCTTCGGGGTCAGATCGGCCGACACGCTCTTTGGGTACGCATAAAGCAGCAGAATCAGGTGCCTCCGGACCACCCAGTAGTAGATGACGCGGGCCCCTCCGCGCTTGCCGCGCGCTCCAACCGCGACGCGAATCTTGCGTATTCCGCCGCCACCCTTGATGAGAGCGCCAAGACCTGGCTGCCAGCCGGGACGTGCGCGCGCGCCGCTACGGGGTGGAGTTGGATGCGTATCGCGCCGAACGTGCAGCTGCCGTTGTGGGTGAGCTCATTCACGGCGATTGCCTTCAGGTGTACTGTTGGGTTGAATCCTGCGGACTCGCGTTCCTCAACCCGCCCTATGATTGGTTGGCTGAAGGCCGGGGGGCATTCTCATTTTCGTGTTGCCGGCGGCTCATGTCCGCGAATGCGCTGAGTCCGTGCGCTACCGCCAGGTGGTGGTCCTCGCGGCGCGGCGGAGCCGCCGGGAGCGCGACCAATTGCGGGACGACGAGATTGTCGCGACGTGCCCGGTTCGCGAATATCGGGGGGAGCTACGAACGACTTGCGCCACTGGGCATCGTCGGCGCGGCGAAAGCCTATTCATCGAGGGTTTGAGTGCAGCGGCTGTGGCCGTCGCCTGCACCAGGTGCAGGATGTGCGAGAGCGGGAGATCCGGGACCTGCCCTGGAGCGTATATCGAGCGACCGTGGTGGTGGATGTGCATGGGGTGCGACGTCCTGAACCAAATCCTCCGCCTCGGGCTCGGCAAATCCCAATCCGCGGGCGGCGCGGAACAGCGTTCTCGCGTGGTCGCGCACCGCTTGCGCAAGTGCCTCCGGGTCACGCTGCCGGAGTTTCGTGAGCAGATCGGAGCGGATCAGGCTGCCGGCGTCAGGTACGAACCGTATTCTGCGGGCGAATGCAGAAATCTCGAAAAATCGAAACATTCGCGGGCTGGGACGGGTGACGCTTAAACCGGCGGCCGACATCGAAGGTCGCATTCCGGGGAAGGCCGCCCCTTCCGTGATCGTCATAGAGTTGCTCGCCTGGCATTGGGACCCGAAGGCCGGCACGCGGAGTGATGCAGACGCTGGCGCCGAGCGGCGAAGGTCCTCGAATTGCAGCCTTGGACGGCAGAATTCGAAAGCGGCCGGCTACCTGGCCTGGGTGAGGCTCTCGGCGATCTTTCGAGCGGTGTCCTCGCCCGCGGGCGTTTTGAACGCAATCTGCGCCTGGCAGACGGGACTGCCGGCCACCGCCACGTACCAGTTGGCTCCCGCTTCGGGGCTGCGGCCGGCGTAGCTGAACCACAGCCGGCTGCTGGAATCTTCGATTACCCGGAGAGGCAGCATCATCTGCCTGGCCGACGTTTTGACCGCGGCGAACGATTGGCCCGCGCTCGCGCCGGTCGGCTGCGCGTTCAGCTTGCCGTCGGGGGATTTCACGAAACTGGCCGTTACCTTGTCGGCCTTCCAATTGGAGGGAACCGTCAATTGACACGCGCCCTGCTGATCCTTGACCACCTTGGAGCCGCTGGGGCCCTCCTGCGCCCACACAGACCCGCCCATGACCGCTACAATTGCCACCGTAAGAATGCACCGCATAACTCGGAGTATAGCGGATGGCGGCGCCGGCATGGCTTGCGGCGGGTCCGCGGGGCTTTCGGAGGGGTGGCCGGCTGCCGCCGTCTATCCCCGCTGTCTAGGCCGCTGTCAGCAGGATGGGAGCTCCGGCGGTGATCACCACGGTGTGCTCGTAGTGCGCGGAGAGGCTGCCATCGGCTGTGCAGATGGTCCAGCGGTCATTTTGCAGCACGCCGCGTCCGCTGCCGGCGGCCAGGATCGGCTCGATGGCGATGACCAGGCCTTCGGTCAAGCGCGAGCGGAAGCGCGGGTCGTGGTAGTTCGGCACACTGGGCGGCTCGTGGATGGTGCGGCCCACGCCGTGGCCGCATAGCTCGCGCATCACCTGGAAGCCGCAGCGGTGGGTCTCCTGCTCCACAGCGCGGCCAATCTCGTAGACGCGGTTTCCGGCGCGGGCGGCTTTGGCGGCAGTTTGGAAAGCGCTCTCCGCGCAGCGGGCCAGCGCACGGGCGGTGACGCCGGTCTCGCCCGCCGCCACCGTTACGGCGGCATCGGCGTAGTAGCCGTCCTTTTCGGCGACCAGGTCGAGTTTCACCAGGTCGCCTGCCTCGACTGCGCGGCGGCCGGGAATACCGTGGATGGCTTCGTCGTTGACGCTGATGCACAGCGCCGCGGGGAAACCGTAGACCTTGGGCGGCGCCGGTTCGGCTCCCTCCTCCGCCAGAACGCGCGCACCGATGGCGTTCAACTCCGCGGTAGTGATGCCGGGACGGACGGCCGCGGCGGTGCGGTCCAGGGCGAGGCGCACAATCCGGCCGATGGCGCGAAGCCGTTCGAAATCGTTGCGGTTGCGGATGGACATCAACCTTATTGTGGCACCGCGCGCCGCGGGCCTACTCAGGCCAAGGCATGACTTTCAGGTTGGGCGTGACTTCCACCTCCCCTTGGGCCACATGCACACTCTCGGCCACCCCAGTCAGGCTGCGCACAAAATCGGGGTCCATCAGGGCGTTGAGGTCGGCGCGGTCGAAAGCCCAGAGGTAGTAATCGCCCG
>DATJRE010000042.1:0-5642 GCA_035505095.1 Bryobacteraceae bacterium
GGCGGCATGCGCGGGAAGCCCGTGCCGCTGACGCGCGCCAGAAGCCGGCTGCGGGCCGGGTCGGATGGGGCGATGATGTCGTAAGTGCCGCGATGTGTAAAGAGACCATCCTGCGTGTCCAGCCGCAGGTTGGCCATCCGCCGCTTCTCGTCCGGACCGTGGCAGGCGAAGCAGCGGTCGGAGAGGATGGGCCGTACGTCGCGGTCGAAATCCACCGGCTTGGCGGCTGCGAAACACAGCGCGCCTGCACTCAGAACCAACAGGAAACGGGCAACCAAGGAACCCCTCCGAGTAGCTACCAGTATGCAACGGGGCCGGAGCAGGGCGGACGAGGCGCCAGGAACCGGAGAACTCACCCCCATCTCCGAGCGTCCCGCCGCCGTTCGGGCGGCTCGTGGCCGTGGGCCTTAATGCGGTTCTCCGTCCCTTCCTTCGCGCCGCCGCGTCTCCGCGTCAGGTTTCCCAGCACCGCTCGCCTGCACTCAGAACCAACGGCAAACGGGCAACCAAGGACCCTCCGAGCAGCTACCATCCTGTTCGGACGGCTCGTGGCCGTGGGCCTTAATACGGTTCTCCGCCCCTTCCTTCGCGCCTCCGCGTCTCCGCGTCAGGCTTTCCCCGGTACGCCGCAGCGGCATCGCCGCAGTAACATGCAGGTGACATGACCGATCGCCGCCGCTTCCTGCAATCCGCCGCCGGGCTGGGGATGGCCGCCGCCGCGCAGGCCTCGCCCGGTCCGCCCGCCGAAACCGACCGCGCCTATTGGACCGCCATGGCCCGCAAGCTCGCCAGTCCGGTGCTCGGCCACCTGGCCGCCGGCACCCTCAAGCGCGCCATGCCTGTCGAATGCGCCACCGGCAACCCTGCGGAGCGCGCCCGCTACACCCACCTGGAAGCCCTGGGCCGCCTCTTATGCGGCCTTGCGCCGTGGCTCGAAAGCGGCGATGCGCCCGACCTGTCCGCCTTGGCCCGCCAGGCCATCCACTCGGCCACCGATCCGCAGTCCCCCGATTTCCTCAACTTTCATGAAGGCGGCCAGCCGCTGGTGGATTGCGGCTTTCTGGCCCAGGCGATTCTACGCGCGCCTCACGAGCTGTGGGAGACGCTCGATCCGGACACGCGGCGGAACCTGGCGGCGGCGCTCGCCTCTTCGCGTGCCATCACTCCCGGCTTCAACAACTGGCTGCTTTTCTCCGCCACCGTGGAAGCGGCGCTCGCGCGCATGGGCGAGCCGTGGGACGCCCTGCGCATTGACTACGCCCTGCGCCAGCACCAGCAGTGGTACAAAGGCGACGGCGTCTACGGCGATGGCCCCACCTTCCACTGGGACTACTACAACAGCTTCGTCATCCAGCCCATGCTGCTCGACGTGCTCCACCAGGTGCACGCGCACAATCGCGCCTGGGAAAGCATGGTGGCCGATACCCTGTCGCGCGCCCGCCGCTATGCCGCCATCGAGGAGCGCCTGATCGCGCCGGACGGCAGCTATCCCGCCGTGGGCCGCTCCATCGCCTACCGCTGCGGCGCGTTCCAGGTGCTGGCGCAGATGGCCCTGCTGGGAGAGTTGCCTTCGCCGCTCACCCCCGGTGGCGTGCGCAGCGCGTTGACCGCCGTGATGCGCCGCACCCTGGGTGCGCCCGGCACCTTCGATGCGGAGGGCTGGCTGCGTGTGGGCCTGTGCGGGCACCAGCCGCACCTGGGTGAAAGCTACATCTCGACGGGCAGCCTGTATCTGTGCGCCGCCGTCCTTCTGCCGCTGGGCCGCCAGCCATCCGACCCCTTCTGGACCGCGCCCGCCGCGCCCTGGACCGCCCGCCGCCTCTGGCAAGGCGAAGACGCCGCCGCGGATCACGCGCTGGGGTGACCGTCTATACCGCCGCGCCGAGGGCCCGCTCCGCCGCCGCGCGGCCATCCGAGGCCGGCTGATAGCCCTGGTCGGCCAGCGCCTCCTCGAGCGCTTCCAACACCATCAGCACGTTTTCCGCCGTCGACCCGTAGCCCATCAACCCGATGCGAAAGACCTTGCCCGCCAGCGGACCGAATCCGCCGGCGATCTCCATGCCGCGCCGCGCCAGCAGATATTGCCTCACCTTCGGCTCGTCCACGCCCTCCGGCACGCGCGGAGTGTTCAGCGTCCACAAGCGGTCCGCCGGGTTCTCCACCTGCATCTTCAACCCCATGGCCTCGACGCCCGCCACGAACGCCAGGTGATTCCGCCGGTGCCGCTCCCAGCGATTCTCGCGCCCCTCCTCGGCCACCATCGCCAGGCCTTCGCGCAGTGCGTAAAACGCCGTGGCCGACGCCGTGTGGTGGTACTTTCGCCCGGTGTAATATGCGTCCAGCAATTGCAGATCGAGATACCAGGATTGCACTGGCGAGGTGCGCGCCTTGATGTGCTCCAGCGCGCGCGGCGAGACCGTCATGGGCGCCAGTCCCGGAGGGCAGCCCAGCCCCTTCTGGGTGCAACTGTAGCCCACGTCGATGCCGTTCTTGTCCACCTCCACAGGCATGCCGCCCAGCGATGTGACGCAATCCGCGATGGTCACCGCGCCCACCTCGTGGGCCGCTTCGCAGATCGGCGCCGCCTGGTTGTACATCCCGGTCGAGGTCTCGGCTTGCACGAACGCGACCACGCTGGGCTGGGTGCGGTGGATGAACTCGCGGGCCTCCTGCGGATCGTAAGGCTGGCCCCACTCCTTGGCCAGGCGCAGCACGCTGGCTCCCTGGCGGCGGGCCATTTCGCCGATCCGGTCGGCGAAGAAGCCGTTCGCCAGCAGGGCGAATTTCTTCCCCGGCTCCGCCAGGTTGGCCACCGCGGCTTCCATTCCCGAGCTGCCCGTGCCGGAAGTAGCCAGACAGAACTCGTTGGACGTCGAAAACGCGTAGCCCAGAAGCGTGCGAATCTGTCCGGTGACTTCGAAGAAGAAGGGATCTAAATGTCCCACGATGGGTTGCGCCATCGCCTGGTAAACCCGCGGCGCCACCATGCTGGGGCCGGGACCGAAAAGCAGGCGCGCGGGCGCCTGAAGCGGAGGATATGCGCTCATACTGCTCCAGTGTAGCGTGTGGCGCGCCCGCTGGACCGGGCCCCGAAACCGCCGCTTCGCTACCGCGAGCTCTTCAGCAGGCTCATCCAGCGCGTCCAGGCTTCGTTGCGCGCCTTTTTATTGCCCTCATTGCCGTTCGGATCTTCGCCCGCGCGCATGAACCCGTGGCCCGCGCCCTCGTAAGTCACCGGTTCGTATTTCTTGCCCAGCTCCTTCATGGCCGCCACGGTAGCCGGAATGGTGGCGCCGATGCGCGCGTCGTTTCCAGCGTAGAAACCGTACACCGGGGCCTTGATGCGCGCCAGCGCGGTCTTATCCGGCCCGTCGCCCTGAATCATCGGCGCCGAGCCGTAGAACACGAACGCGGCCTTCAGGTCCGGGCGATTGGTGGCGTAGCGAAAGCTTTGGCTGCCGCCGTAGCAGAACCCCGCCACAAACAGCTCGCCATTCGAAGCCGGCAGTTTCAGGGCGTAATCCGCCGCCGCATTCAGGTCGGCGGTGATCTGGTCGGGCGGCAGCTTGTTGATCGCCTGGCCGATGGCCGATTGGCCGCTCAGCGAGCTGGTGCCGCCGCCGTTCGGCCCCATGCCCGAAAGCAGGTCGGGCGAGATGGCGATGTAGCCGGCTCCGGCCAGCTCATCGGTCATATCCTGAACCCAGTCGGAGTGGCCGAAGATTTCGTGGATCACCAGGATCACGGGGGCCTTGTTGGGCACCTCGGGATACGCCACATAGGCTTCCACCGAGCGGCCGTCGTGTTTGACGGTGACCCACTCGCGATGACGGGGTGATTTCTCAACCTTGGCTTTGGCCCAGTCCTGGGCCGCCAGCGAAGACGCAATCAGGGCGAAGAGCAAAACGGCTCGTTTCATTCTCTCGGTTATACCATGGGCTTGACTCCGTCGGCCGGTAGTGGTACATCATGTACCATGACAAAACGAACCAGGCCGGACGCCCGCCTGCGCGCTCCCCTGACGGAGTTGGAAAACGAAGTCATGCAGGCCGTCTGGGCCGCCGGTCCCTGCCCGGTGGAGGCCGTCCACCAGGTGGTCTCCCGCAAGCGCAATCTCAAGGAGACCAGCGTCCGCACGATCCTCCGCCGCCTGGAGCAGAAGGGTTATCTGCGGCATGAGGAGAGCGGCCGGGCGTATGTCTACCGCGCCGCCGAACCGGCCCGGCGCCTGGCCGCCCGCGCCGTGCGCCAGATCATCGACCGCCTCTGCCAGGGGTCGGTCGAAGAGCTGGTCAGCGGCATGGTCGAAGCCAAGGTGCTGAGCAAGGGCGAATTGGACCGGCTGGAGGAGTTCGTTCGCGACCATCGGAAAGGAGAGGTGTGAAATGCAACGTCTGGCCTTGGAATTCGCGCTCCGTGCAGGGCTGATCGCCGTCGCCGCCGGAGCCGTGCTGGCTGTTTGGCGCATCCGCGCGGCAGCCGCCCAACATGCCGTCTGGACTGGCGTTGTAGCGGCCATGCTGTTGCTCCCCTTCTGGATCGCGTGGGGGCCGAAAGCCCGCCTGCCGGTCTTACCACCGCCGGGCGCGCAGGCCGTAATTCCGGAAGCGGGGCCTGTGATGGATGCCACGCCGGCCGCGCCGGTGCGTCCGCATTCCGCGCCCCAAGCTCCCACCTGGAATTGGAGCGCTTTGGGCATCGGCGTGTACCTTCTGGGCGTGGGCGCGCTGCTGCTTCGCCTGGCGATCGGTATGATCGGCGCCAGCCGTTTGACGCCTGCTTCGTGCGTCGCGCCGGTGACCGTGGGAGTGCTGCATCCCAGAATCATCCTGCCGCAGTGCTGGCGCGAATGGCCGCAGGCGCAGCTCGATGCCGTGCTGGCCCACGAACGCGCCCACGCGCGCCGCCGCGATCCGCTGGTGCAGTGGCTGGCGCTGCTGAACCGCGCGTTGTTCTGGTTCCACCCGCTGGCCTGGTGGCTGGAGCGCCGCCTGGCCGCGCTGGCGGAAGAGGCCTGCGACGCGGCGGTCATCGGACAAGGCCACGATCCTCGCCAATATTCGGGATACCTGCTGGACCTCGCCCGCGCCGTGGAGCGTGCCGGCATGCGCGTGAACGCCACCGCCGTGGCGATGCCCGGCAGCTATCTGCCGCAGCGCGTCCGGAAGCTGCTCGCTGGCCGGATGCCATCTCGTGTCTCGCCAACCCGAATGGTGTGCGCGGGAGTGGCGTGTACGCTTGCATCGGCGCTGTTTGCCGCCGGTTCCCTGGATCGCCTGCCGCCCGTTCAGCTTCCGCCGCTGTTGCTGCCGGCCGCGCATCCACCCGGCCCCGAGGCGATTCCGGCGCGAAGGCTGCTTGCGCAAGCGGCAGTTCCACAGGCGCCGGTCCAAGGCGCTCCGGCCGTGGCCCCGTCACCCAGGTTCGAGGTCGCTTCGGTGAAACCCGCAACTCCTCTCGGCCCCAGAGGCATGCAGGGGGATGCCGGAGGCGGCCCCGGGACCAACGATCCCGGCACCTGGCATTGTCATAACTGCCCGGTCTTCTGGGTGCTTTCCGGGGCATACGATGTGGCGCTGTACGAATACATCGGCCCCGGCTGGGTGCACCAGGTGCGGTTCGATTTCGACGCCAAGGTTCCG